>CAKZSO010000066.1 GCA_937921255.1 Candidatus Bipolaricaulota bacterium | reverse complement strand
GGCGGGATCGGGATTCTGTCCGGGTCAGCGGGCGGGCCTCCACCACGCCCGGTGAGCTCAAGGGGAGCACGGCCCGGAAGCCCAGGTTGTTGTTCTCGTTGCTGGGCCCGTTGTTGTTGCGATTGGCGACGCGGCAGTTGTAGGCGTTGTCCTTCCAGCTGCCGCCGCGGATCGCCCGGTTCGTGCCGCTGGACAGAACCCCATCTCCCTCACTTGCCCTTCCTGGCCTCAGGAACGCTCACGGGACCACGCTTACCCGCCCGACGACCGCCCGCCGGAACCCAGCGGTGTCCGCGAACCTCACGTAGGCCAGGAGCGGCTCCACGTGGCGCTGTAGCTCCTCCTCAGACCAGTCCCCCCTCTCCCAGCGCCCCTCGTAGCCCGCGAGCCTCCGGGCGAACCGCCGCCGTGCCCGAGGGCCGAGCCTCACCTGGCCTGGAAAGACCCGGTACCCCAGGAACGGGAGACCGCGCGTGCTCCGGTTCAGCTGCACGTCCGCCTTGAGGGTCAGCCTGAGCCGGGAGCGGAGGTACGCCTCAATGGCCACCTGGTGGCCCCGCAGCGTCGCCCTGTCCTCCCCCCACAGGACGAAGTCGTCCATGTAGCGGACGTAGCCGCGCACCCGGAGGGTCTCCTTGACCCAGTGATCCAGGGGCCCGAGGTAGAGGTTCGCGCAGTGCTGGGAGATGAGGTTCCCAATCGGGAGCCCCTTCCCGGGCGTCGTCTCGTAGGTGCCGACAAACGTGCGGAACAGCCGGAGGAGCCGCCGGTCCTTGAACCTCGTCCCGAGGAGCCCGAGGAGCACCTCGTGGTCCACCGAGTCGAAGTAGCGCGCGACGTCGAGCTTGAGGTACCAGGGGAACCGTCGAGCGAAGGCCTGCGCCCGCCGGATGGCGGCATGAAGGCCCTTCCCCTTCCGGCAGGCGTAGGAATCGGGAATCGCGTAGCGCTCGAGAACAGGTTCGCACACGTTCATGACCGCGTGGTGGAGGACCCGCTCCGGGAACGGGGCGGCGCAGATGACCCGCTCCTTGGGATCGCGGATCGTGAAGAACCGGTAGGCTCCCACCGATACCGCCTCCCGGAGCAAGTCCTCCCGGAGCCGGGCCAGGTTCTCGTCTAGGTGGGACGCGTACTGCCGCACCTCGGCCCGATCCCGCTTCCCACGGCTGGCCTTCCAGAACGCAAGCCGGAGGTTTTCTGGGTCGGCGATCCGCTCGTAGAGGTTCCCGACCCGCCTCATCGGGCCTCCTCCCGTTCCGGTGCGTCGGGATCGGGCGACCGGGGGTCGGTCGAGGGCTCGGCCCCGCGGACCAGGCCGAGGACGGCCTCGCCGTACTTCTCAAGCCGGGCCTCGCCGACACCTGCGATCGAGCCGAGCTCGGCCTTCGTCCCGGGCCGCAGCCGGGCCACCGCCGCGAGCTGCTCGTTCGTGAAGATCGTGTACAGGGGGACCCCCTCCTCCTCCGCGGCCGCCTTACGCCACTGGCGCAAGCGGACGAACACCGCGAAGTCCTCCGGGGCGAGGAGCTGCTTGTAGTCGGGCCGGGCTCCGCCGGACTTGCCGGGACCTTCCGCGGGGGGGCCCTCCAAGAACTCCACGACGAGCGCCCAGTACGAGCCGGGGCCCGCTGGGACGAACTCCCGCCCGACGGCGAGCACGCGGTGGGAGCGGAGGAACCGGTTCAGCTCTTCCTCAGCAGCCCGGTCGCCCGTCGCCCGAACGGAGAAGAAGCGAAGTTGCACCCCTCACCCCCTCCTCCGGCGCCGCGGGCGCGGGCGGTCCCGCGTCCCGCCCTCCGGGCGGGACCGCTCCGCCCGCCCCGCGTCGCCAGACCCCGCTCACGGACCTACGGGGAGCACGGCCCGGAAGCCCAGGTAGTCGTACTCGAGGCTGGGCCCGTAGTAGTGGCGAAAGGCGACGCGGCCGCTGAACGCGTCGGCCCCCCAGCTGCCGCCGCGGATCGCCCGGCCCGTGCCCGACGCCGGGCCCCGGGGGTCGGTCCCCGGGGACGAGGCGTAGTAGTCCCTGCTCCTCCAGTCCCAGCACCACTCCCACACGGTCCCCGCCATGTCGTAGAGGCCGTACCCGTTCGGGGCGAAGCTCCCCACCGGGCTCGTGTAGGGCGCGCTTCCGGTCTTGTACGCCGGGTGGTAGCCCCGGGTCGGGCTCGTGTCGTAGCGGTAGCTCGAAGAGCTCCAGTAGTTCGCCCGGCTGTGCCCGATCGTGTCGGTGTCGCACCACGGGAACCGGTGCCCCGCGCACCCGCCCCGGGCCGCCTTCTCCCACTCCGCCTCGGTCGGGAGGCGGTACCCGGTGTCCCACCGGACCCAGTCGTTCTGGACGTCCACCCGGCCCGTGCAGTAGACGGTCGTCTTGGCCCCCGAGGTGTAGGAGGCCGGGATCCGGCCCTCCTTCTCGCTCCGGGCGTTACACCACTTGACCGCCTCGTACCAGGAGACACGGTGCACCGGGTGGTTCGGGGCCTTGCCCGACCCGTCGGACGGCCGGATATCGTAGCCGTGGGCCTGGGCCCAGGAGGCCACCTCGTCCCAGAGGGCCTTTGTGACCTCGTAGCGGTCCATGTAGAACGCGCTCACGGGGACCGTGTGGACCGGCCGCTCGTCGGAATCCCCCTCGTTGAACGCGTCCCCCATCGCGGTGTCCCCGATGTCCGCTACGGACCCCGCAACGCTGATCCCGTCCCCCCGGTTGTCGGCCACGATCGAGTCGGTGATCCGAGTCTGCGCCCCGAGGAGAAGGACGACTCCGGACTTGCCCGACCGCCGGACCGTCGTCCCGCGGACGGTGACCCGCGAGGTGAACGAGAGGACGATCCCGGATCCCTTGGCGTCCTCCACCGTGCACCCGCTGATCGTCCCCGTGGAGCCCTCCACGACGATCCCGTCGGCGGGGCTCGCCCCCACGGTAACCCCGTCCAGAGTGAAACTGGTACAGTCGCGGATCTCGACTCCTCCGACGACGTTGAGCCCTTTGAGGATCACGTTTCGGGCACCGGAGATCCGAACGGTCCCCTCAACCGTGGCCCCCGTCTCCCCAGTGACCGGGACGGACTTCGTGATCACCACATCCCCTCGGTAGGTACCGCGACCGAGCTGGACCTCCGCCCCCTCGGCTGCGGTTCGAAGGGCCGCGGACAGCGTGGGTTGGTCCTGCGGCACCCGGATGAGGGCCAAGGGGCCGTGGTTCCGGAAACCTCCGGCGGCCGGACGGGCGAGGGACCCGTTGGGAGGCTGTGGGATGGGATGGTCTGTCTGGCCGTGTTGATGCTCACCCCGACCGTGAACTGTGTACCCCTCTGCTCGTCCTGGATGAACCCGCTGTGGACGCCCACGACCTCTCCCCGCGCGTTGATGATGGCCCCCCGGAGTGTCCCCCTGCGGTGGGCGCGTCGTGCTGGATGAGCGTCGCCCCTGCCCTGGACCGAAACCCCTGCACCGTACCTTTCACCGCCACGTAGCCCGAACCGTAGTCCGGCAGCGGGTAGCCGAGAACCCTGATCTCCTCCTCGTAGGCCAGTTTGTCGGAGTCACCCAGCGCAAGCCAGGTGAGACCGCTGGCACCGATCTTGAGAAGGGCCACGTCGTGGCCCGTGTTCCGGGTCACAACCGAAGCGGTGTACTGACGGGTGTCGCCGACAACCACCACCAAGCTCAGACCTTCCTTGACGATGGCCTCCACCACGTGGTCGGCTGTGAGGACGTACCCTTCCGGAGAGATGATGGCTCCACTCCCAACGCCCACAAGGCGGCCACTGATAACCGTGCAAATCTGCACCACCGCGGGCTTGGCCAGGGTGACGATGGCCGACCAGTCCGCCGTCTGCGAGACGCCGACTCCAAGCCCGAGGGAAAGGAGGAGAAGCCAACCTGCCGCCCGGCGCGCGCTTCGCCTCATTGGGAAGGTCACCCGGAATGGATGATACAGCGGCTGGGGGCGCGGGCAAAACCCTCATATCCCCCGCTGGATCTCATGCCCGGCAGGGCGCGAAGGCTTCCCCAGGGTTCGGCGGCGGTACGATAGAGACCCGAAGGGCTACGCCTCGGAGGCGAGGTCGTGGGCCCACCCGAGGGGGGCGGGGATCGGCGCCCCTTCGGTCAGGCGGAGGACGAGGTCGACCGCCGTCCC
>CAKZSO010000065.1 GCA_937921255.1 Candidatus Bipolaricaulota bacterium | reverse complement strand
CACGGGGATCCCCGCCTCCCGCAGGCGCTCCCCCAGCCACCGCACCTGGCCCACCCGGTCCCGGAGGTACCCCAGGTCCAGGGCCTCCCGAAGCCCCACGGCCAGGGCCGCGAGGTCCCGACCCGCGAGGCCCCCGTAGGTGGGGAACCCCTCGTAGAGGATGAGCTTCTCCCGGCACTTCTCGTACAGGGCGCGGTCGCGGAGGGCCAGGAACCCCCCGATGTTCCCCAGGCCGTCCTTCTTGGCCGACATCGTGCACCCGTCGGCAAACGAGAAGAGCTCGGAGGCGATCTCCCGCGGTTCCGCCCCCCCGTACCCCGGCTCCCGCTCCCGGACGAACAGGCAGTTCTCCGCGTACCGGCAGGCGTCGAGGACGAGGGGGATCCCGTGGGCGTGAACGAGGGCCGCCACCGCCCGGACGTTCCCCATCGACACCGGCTGGCCAGCGGTGGTGTTGTTGGTGACGGTGAGCATCACGATCGGGATCCGGCTCGGTGGGTTCCGGAGAATCTCCTCGAGGGCCGCGAGGTCGAGGTCCCCTTTGAACGGCCGGTCGAGATCGGGGTCGAGGGCCTCGGGGGTCGGGAGGTCCACCGGTCGGCCGCCGTTGGCGAGGACATGGGCCCGGGTCGTGTCGAAGTGGGCGTTGGAGGGGACGACGTCGCCTGGCTTGAGGATCGCGGAGAACAGCACGTGCTCCGCCCCCCGCCCCTGGTGGGTCGGCAGGACGTAGGGGAACCCCGTGATCTCCTGCACCGCCTCCCGAAACCGGACAAACGACCGGCTCCCGGCGTAGGACTCGTCCCCCTCCACGAGGGCCGCCCACTGGGCCTGGGACATCGCGCCCGTGCCGGAATCCGTGAGGAGGTCCACGTACACGTCATCGCTCGCGAGGTTGAAGACGTTGTAGCCCGCGTCGCGGAGGAGGCTCTCCCGCTCCGCCCGCAGCGGGAGGCGGATCGGCTCGACAACCTTGATCCGATACGGCTTGGCCCACCCCGCGTCGTCCACGGTGCCCCCTAGCGGTCGAAGTAGAAGTGGATTCCGGTTCCAAACGCCATCCCGAACCCTGCCTCCCGGTGCCAGACGAAGCCGAACTCCACGTTCCACACCAGGCTCGGGGCGAACGGGAGGGCGAGGTCGATCCCGCCGCACAGGCTCGCCGCAGTCGCCCGCTCCGGGAAGTACACCGAGCCGCCCCCAGCAATGTAGAACCCGGCGAGCTCGGCCTGCGCCACCCGGAGGAGGGCCCTCCCTCCCGCGATCCCCCACAGATCGCCGGTGGTCGAGAACAGGAACACATCGCCCTCCACACCGACGGAGTCCGTAACCCAGTACCGGGCGGAAACCCCGAACACCGCGGGGACGGTGAACTGCATCCCCACCCCCAGCGGCAGCCGGTCCCCGGCCCAGCCAGCAAACGCTGCCCCCACGACGAGCACGACAACGAGCGTTCGCACAACCCCCTCCTTACGGGGGGCATTGTAGCCCGCGCCGTACCGATTTGACGAGATCCGCATCCCCTCGCTATGCTACCGACCTATGACGCAACAGCAGGTCCTGGAAGCGTGGCGACGAGGGGGGGTATCGCGGGACCGCGTTCTCGTCAAGCTTTCCAAAGAGGACGTCCTTGCGTGGGCGGAGCGCCTCCTCCCCGGCCCCCCTGAGAACCGTCGCCTCGCCGCCACGCTCCTCTCCCGATCCCCCCACCCGGAGGACGCGCTCTCCTTCCTCCAACGCCTCGTGACGGACGGGGACCGCCACACCCGCGACGCGGCCGCGCACGCCGCGGGGGGGTTGCTCACCGCGCACTTCGACGAGGTCTACCCGATCCTTGGCGCGTGGCGGACCGACCCCCAACCGCTGGTCCGCCGCGCGGTCGTGCTCATCGCCGGGGTGGCCGCAGACCCGCTCCGCCTGGACCGCGTCGGGCCACTGGTGCGGCTTCTCGAGCCCCTCCTCGCCGATCGAGCCCCCGAGGTGCGGAGTGCCCTCGAAGGGGTCGTGGGCGAGGTGCTCTTCCCCGCCTATCCCGACGACGTGTTCGAGTGCCTCACGTACTGGTCGGCCTCCCACGACGAGCAGGTCCTGTGGCACGTGGCTACCGCCCTCGCCGGAGCCCCGCCGTCCATGGCTCGCCGGGCGCTGATCGTCCTCCGCCGGGTCGCCCTGAGCGAGCGGCGCTACGTGCGGGGAGCGGTCGCGCGAACCCTCGCCCGCCTCGCCGAGACCAACCCGGACGCGGTGGGGGGGGAGCTCCGCCGGTGGATCGAGGACCCCGAGCGGGCCCCGGTTGCACGGGAGGCCCTCGGCCGGCTGCGCGAGTAGCTCTCACTGCCAGCTCGAATCTATCCGTTCCCACCCCACGGGCTGATCCGAAGAACCGTCGCCGCATGAGGCGCGGTGTCGCGGTCTGGACGACCCGGTATGATCGAGCGTGAAGTGGAGGGTGGATCGGTACCTCGCCCGGGAGATCGTGCCACCGTTTCTCGTGGCGATCCTCGCATTTCTCGTCTTCATCGGGCTGGAGCTCGTGATCTCGCTGTCGGACACCGTGTTCGCCCGCGGGGCAGGGGCGATGGAGCTCCTCCGTCTCGTCCTTTACAAGTTGCCGACCCTGTTCAGCTACGCCATCCCCGCCGCGGCCCTCCTCGCCACGTTCCTCGCCCTGGGGCGACTGGCCGCGGATCGGGAGCTCCTCGCGTTCCAAACCCTCGGCTACTCCCTCCGACGGCTGACCTTGCCGTTCCTCCTGTTCGGCGCCCTGGCAAGCGGGGCGTCGTTCGCGCTCGGCGAGTTCGCGGTTCCCTCAGCTGAGGCGGCGTACCGCCAAGAGCTTCTCACGATCCTCTACCGCGGGGCCCTCCCCCAGGTCCAGCAGGCGGTGTTCTTCCGGGGCCTGTACGGGGAGACGTACTACGTGGAGCGGAGCGAGGGCGACCGCCTGACGGGGATCCTCGTCTACGACCTAACGGGGCGGATCTACCCCGTGGAAGGTCGGTTCCCCACGGTGATCACAGCCCAGGAAGGCCGCTTCCAAGGGGGGACGCTCGAGCTCACCACAGGCCGGGTGCTCCGGTTCTCCCTAGACGGAGGCCTGAACGAGCTCGTGCGGTTCGAGCGCCTCACCGTCGAGGTGGAGGAGGACCTCCGCCGGGCCGTGCTCGGGGGGAAAACCCCGGCCGAGATGTCCCTCCGGGAGCTTGGGGCCCGGATCGGCCTCCTGCGGCGGTCCGGGCTCGACCCGCGGTCGCTCATCGTCGAGTACCACTCGAAGATCGCCGTGTCGGTCGCCGCGTTCGTGTTCGTCTTGTTCGGGGCGCCCCTCGGGGTCCTCCTCGGCCGGCGCGGCCGGGCCGCGGGGGCGATCGCCGCGTTCCTCCTCGCCGCCGCCGCCCAGGGGATGTTCGTCTGGACACGGACCCTCGCCCAGCGGGGGCTCATCCCCCCCTACCTCGGGGCCTGGCTCCCCCACCTCGGGTTCGGGGTGCTCGGGGTGTTCCTCCTCGTGGTCGTGGACCGCCTCCGGCTGCGCGGCGCCCTGCCGCTCCTCGTCATCCTCGCCGTGGGAACCCTCTACGCCGAGGCCGCCCCCCCGTTCACCTCGTTCCGGGCCGAGGTCCTTGTGGTGGCCGAGGAGGCAACCGTTCTCGAGGGGCACGGGGTCCGCGCCGAGTTCGGGGTGTACACCCTGGAGGCCGACGTCCTCCGCGCCCGCGAGCGCCCCGCGGGATGGGCGATCGAGGCGAAAGGAGCGGTCCTCGCAACCACCGACGGCGAGCTGCGGGCCGAGGAGCTCTCAGCGGAGCTCGGCCCCGACGGCGAGTTGACCGCGGTCAGCGCGCGGGGGTTCAGCGGCGCGTCGTCGTTTCAAGGGCCGGAAAAGCGGGAGACGATCCTCTACATCGGTGACCGGGGCGACGCCGTGTTCTCCGCAGGGAAGCTCGCGCGGGTGGAAGCACACGGAGTCCGGTTCACGACCTGTCCCTGCCTCCCCGATGCCCCGTACGCGGTCGAGGCCGGTGAGTTCGTGCTCGTTCCCGAGAAGTGGCTGTTCGCCCGCTCCGTGACCGTGACCTCGTTCGGTCTCGCGGTGGGGTGGCTCCCGGTCTACGTCGCCCGGCTGGGGGAGGAGGGGTTCCCCCTGTTCCCCGAGGTCGGATGGCAAGATGGAAATCTCTTTTTGAAATGGGCGGCGCCGTGGTCGTGGGGAGAGCAGGTCGCCGGGGCGCTCGGCGCCACGTGGTACCCGGCCGCGGGCCGGCTCGACCCATCGCTGCGCGCGGTGTGGGAAGGGGGATCGCTTACGGCAACCCCGACCTCGGTCGCCCTGCGGTTCGCCGGCGAAGGGGAGCTCGGGACGTGGGCGGGCACGGTCAGCCTCTCCCCGATCGCTCAGCAGGCCGAGCTCACGGGCCGCGTGGGAGGGTGGACGTGGGGGGCCGCGTGGGGAAGGGCCGAGCGGGGCGAGCTCCGCTACGAGCGCCGCCCGGAGCTCACGCTGAGGAGGTCCGAACGGAGCTGGCTGGGCGGTGACCTCACGCTCCGGCTGTCGGGCGGGCTGTTCCGGGAAGGGGAGGTCACCGGCTGGCGGCTGGGCCTGAGCGGGTCGTGGTCTCGCCGCGTCGAGATCGGACCGGTCTCGCTTGCGCTCCCCCTGTCCCTCTCCCTTGCCCAGTACGCGGAGGGAGAGCGGATCACGGCGTCGGTCAGCCCGAGCGCCTCGTGGGGACCGCTGTCGGCCTCCTACCTCGGACGGGCCGGCTTCGGGCGATCGCCGTTCGGTTTCGATGCCGATCCGGCCCAGAGCCAGGCCTCCCTCGCCTTCTCGGCCCAGCTCGGGGGATGGCGGGAGCGGATCACCTGGGGATGGGACTTCGTCAACGGGAGCCCGCTCCCGTTGAAGTGGACCGTGTCTGGGGCGGGGTTCTCATCGGACCTCGCGTTCACCTTTCCCCTGGCGTTGTCGCGCGCCCGACTCGTCCTCTCCCTGCGCAGCGGCCCTGGCCGGCTGATCGTGGAGGGGGGCCTGCGGGGAGAGGCGGGAGCGTGGGAGGACACGGTTGCCCGGGGATCGTGGTCCGACGGAGCACTCGACCTGTTCGCAGCGGTGCGGGTAAAGATGGCCCCCCTGTCCTTGGTCCGCCTTGCCTTGAGCGCGACCTGGGCGCTCAGCCAAGACTGGTCCCTGGCCGGGGCCGGGGAGTACGATGCCCTGTCTGGCCGGCTCGTCCAGCTCGAGGGGCGCCTCGTGCGCTCGCTCGCTGGCTGCCTCCGCGTCGGGGTAACCGCAGGCCTCTCTGGGATCCGGCTCACCCTCGAGGTCCCAGCGTTCCCCCAAGCGAAGATCCGGTTCGCCCCCCTCGACGAGGGGCTGCGCCTCGGGGAGTAACCGCGGGTTAGCGCCGGGCCCCGAAAGGCCCTGGGGTATAATGAAGGTTGGCATGACGAGGAAAAAGACGATCCCGGACTGGCTCACCGCTACCCGAGCCGTGACGGCGCTCGCCATCCTCGGCCTCACCCTCCGGGGGCCGAGTGCCCTGCGGGCGGTCGCCTTCCTCCTCCTCATCGGGTGGACGACGGACATGGCCGACGGCCGGCTCGCCCGGCGATGGGAGAAGGACCCGACCTGGATTGGCGAGCACGAGTTCCACATCGACATGCTGATGGTCGTCTCCTCCGCCGTGTACCTCATTGCAAGCGGACTTGTGCCCGCCATCCCGGGAACGGTGTACCTCCTCGCGGCGGCCCTCGTCTCCCTGGCCGTCTTCTGGTACTCGGAGGAGTACCCCCGGTTCAAGTCCGTGACGATGATCCTCGCTTGCCCGTGGGTGTTCCTCCCGTTCGTGGTCGCCCTGTGGCACGACCCCCTGGTCGTCTATGCCGGCCTGATCTGGACCGCGGCCGCCCTGATCCTCGATTGGCGGCGGTTCATCGGAGTCGTGAGCGAGTTTCTGGCCGGAGCCCGGGCGTTCCTCCGCCGCCCCTAGAGGAGGCGGGTCGGGGTCCGGCCGAGGTGGGCGTAGGCCCGCTCGCTCGCCACGCGCCCTTGGGGGGTGCGGCGGATGAACCCGAGGGAGATCAAGAACGGCTCGTACAGGTCGGCGATCGTGTCCGGGTCCTCGCCCAGCGCCGCGGCGAGCGTGTCCAGCCCCGCCGGCCCCCCGTCAAACCGGTCGATGAGGACGGCGATGATCCGCCGGTCCAGGGCATCGAGCCCGAGCTCATCGATCCCCAGCATCGCCAGGGTCTCCCGCGCCGCCGCGGCGTCGATCCGCGTCGAGCCCGCGACCTGAGCGACGTCGCGGGCGCGACGCAGCAACCGGATCGCAATCCGCGGCGTGCCCCGCGCCCGCGCCGCCAGCTCGCCCGCTGCGTCCCAATCGAGCTCGCACCCGATGCGCGGGGCAGCGCGGGTGAGGATCTCCGCAAGCTCCTCTGGGGCGTAGAACTCGAACCGGAACACGACCTCGAACCGGTCCCGCAGGGGCGTGGTGAGGAGCCCCTCCCGGGTCGTGGCCCCGACGAGGGTGAACGGGGCGAGGTCGAGGCGGATCGAGCGGGCGTGGGGCCCCTCCCCGACCACGATGTCGAGCTTGTAGTCCTCCATCGCCGGGTAGAGGACCTCCTCCACCGGCGGCCGCAGGCGGTGGATCTCGTCGACGAACAGGACGTCCCCCGGCGAGAGGTGGGTGAGGATCGCCGCGAGGTCCCCGGGCCGCTCGATCGCCGGCCCCGACGACACCTTGACCTCGCTCCCCATCTCGTGGGCGATGATGTGGGCTAGCGTGGTCTTGCCCAGCCCGGGCGGGGAGAGGAGAAGGACGTGGTCCAGGGGCTCCTTCCGGGCCTTGGCCGCCTGGATGTACACCTCGAGCCGCTCGCGGATCGCCGACTGGCCCACGAACTCCGCCAGCGATTGGGGGCGGAGGGTACGCCCGGTGGGGTCCCCGTCCTGGCGCTCAGGCGTCGTGATCCGGTGGGCCATCGCCGGCCATTGTAGTCGCGCCCGGGCCCGAACGGCAACGGAGTTGTCTCCTCCCCCGAACTCCCCTAGAATGAACGCGATGCGCTGGCTGTGCGTGGTTCTGGTGATCTTCGTCCCCGTCGCCGGCGGAGGCGGGCTCCTCGGGCTGACCGCGCTCGACTGGTCCAAGGACGGCCGGTACATCCTGTTCGTGGATGGGGGCGACGTCTGGGTGGGGCTCGCTCCCGAGGGCCGGGACGCCCGGCGGATGACCGACGGCGCGGCCACGGACTGGGCGCGGTTCGGTCCGGGCGACTGGTTCGTCTACGTCACGTTCTCGGATGCAGGCTACATCGTCTGGAAGGCGGGGCTCGATGGGGCAGCAGCGCCTCTCGTTCGCCAGAGCGACCTCCCCTCCCCGATCGACCTCATCGCCCGGCCAACCGTCGCCCCGGACGGCCAACGCATCGCATTCGTCGGCCATGCTGGAGGGCAGTGCGACCTCTACCTGTGGAACATCGAAACAAGCACGCTACAGCAGCTCACCCGCACCCCGGGGCCGGTGGACACACCCGACTTCTCCCCCGACGGGAAGTCCCTCACCTTCGTCGGCCTGTGGCAGATCGGCGCGTCCCTGAGCTGGGACGTGTACGTCCTCGACCTCGACGGGGATCGCCTGGAGATCCTCACCCAGGACCCGTTTTTCGACTGGTGTCCGCGGTTTTCGCCCGATGGGGAGTGGATCGCGTTCGAATCGAACCTGCGCGGGCCCTCGGACATCCACGTCCTGCGCCGGGACGGGCGCGAGCGGACCGCGTTCACGTTTGACGAGTGGCGCGACGCGTTCCCGACCTGGAAGCCGACGGGAGACGAGATCGGCTACGGTTCCCTCCGACCCCGGGGCTGGATTATCCTCTCCAGCCGAACGTCCTGAATGCCGCGGGCGGTGGTGGTGGGGCGGTTCGACGGGGTCCACCGTGGCCACCAACACCTCCTCACCGCGGCACGCCGCCTCGCCGGGGGGATCCCCCTGGCGGTGTACACGTTCCCGCCCCGCGGGCCGTCCCTCCTCACCCTCGAAGCCAAGGAACAGTTGCTCCAGGCCTACGCCGACGAGGTCATCGTTGCCCCCTGGGAGCGCGTCCAAGACCTGAGTCCGGAGGCGTTCGTCGGCGATGAGCTCGTGGGACGGCTCGGAGCCACCGTCGTGGTGGCCGGCCCAGACCACCGGTTTGGCCGCGGCCGCGCGGGGACCCTAGCCACACTCGAACGTCTCGCCCCGACCTGGGGCTTGTCGGTCCACGCCGTCGAACCGCTCCGCGTGGAGGGGAGCCCGGTCAGCTCAGCCCGTATCCGGTCCCTCATCGCGCAGGGAGACGTAGAGGGGGCGGGCACGCTCCTCGGCCGGCCGGCGTGGCTCGTGGGAGCCCCCACCCCTGGCGCAAAGCTCGCCCGGAAGCTCGGGTACCCGACGGTGAACCTCGCCCTCGCCCCCGAGCTCGTTCGCCCCCGCCCGGGCGTGTACGCGGCGTGGGCCCAGTGGCCCACCGGGGACGGGAAATCCCTGTTCTACATCGGAGACCGCCCGACGTTCCCCGACTTCCCCCCGTCAGCCGAGGTCCACCTGCTCGCCCCCCCCGTTGGCGAGGTCGACGGCCCGGTGGAGGTCCACCTCGTGCGGTTCCTCCGCCCGGATCAGCGCTTCGAGAACGAGCGAACCCTCGCCGAGCAGATCGGTCGCGACCGGAAGCAGGGCGAAGGGGCACTCCGGGGTTCGCCTGTCCCGCAGCGCCTCCTCCGCAGACCCCGGTTGCGCTGACCGGCCTTCGGGCCCTAAGATGGGGCGTGGTACTTGGGGTTGAGACTGCGGGAAAGAGGGGCGGGGTCGCCATCCTTCTTTCCCACGGTACCCACGAGCTCATCGTGCCAATGGGCCAGGAGGGGGGAGGGTCCCTCCCCGCTGCCCTCGACGCCGTGCTCCGCTTGGCAGACGCGGATCGGGAGGAGATCGAGCTCGTGGCGGTGGACGTCGGGCCCGGCTCGTTCACCGGCCTGCGGGTTGGGGTTGCATTCGCGAAGGGGATTGCGCAGGCTCGGGATGTTCCCGTGGTGGGGGTTCGTCAGACCGAGGCCGTGGCCCGGCCCGTGGCGTGGTGGCCGGGGAAGGTCGCCGTGTGGATCCACGACCGGCGCGAGTTCGTCTACGTGGCGTCGGCCACCCGCGACCGCGTGGGGCCGGAAACGGTGCTCCCGTGGCGGGACGCCCTGGCCAAGGCCGCAGCCAGCCCGGGAACGCTCCTCGTGGGATCGGGCGCGGAGGAGTTCCGCGCCGAGGTCGAGAGGTCCGGGGCCGCGGTGGCGGTTGCCTCGTCGGCGCTCGCCTACCCCCGGCCTGGGGAGGTCGCCCTCCTCGGGGCGGCCCGGTTCCGGGACCACGGACCGGACGACCCCCAGACGCTGGAGCCCCACTACGTACACAAGGAGGTTTGAGATGGCACGGAACTGCGAGATCTGCGGGCGGGGCCCGGAGTTCGGGGCTAAGATCAGCCACTCCGGCCGGCACGGCCGACGGGTGCGCCTGCCGAACCTGCAGCGCGTCCACGCGGTCCACGAGGGCCGCCGGGGGCGGATGCGCGTCTGCGCGCGCTGCATCAAGGCGGGCAAGGTCACCAAGGCGTGATCGGCATGAGTACCTGGGGCCCTGTCCCCACGAGGAACGGATGACCCCCAAGCTCAAGGTGGGCGACCTTCTGATCGGGAAGGTCCTCGAGATCCAGCCCAACGGGGCCCTGATCGGGTTTCCCGAGGGCGGGGTGGGGTTCCTCCACGCGTCGGAGATCCCCGACGAGGACGCCCATCCGGGGGAGAGGAACCTCAGCGTAGACCAGGAGCTGCTCGTCAAGGTCATCGGGTCCGATCGGTTGGAGCGCCCGGCGCTTTCGCTGCGGCGGGTCACCGACCAGGACCGCGAGGCGATCGCGTTCCATCGAGAGGCGATCGCGTTCCACTCCGCGCTCGCCACCCGCTCCGTGGCCACGCCCCTCCCCGAGAAACCCGAGGAGCGCATCGAGTGGCGCCTGCAGGCGTGGATGAAGAGCACCGAGGCCTCGCTCGCCCGCCTCAGGCGCCGCCGGGCAGCGCGCACCTCGCAGCACCTCGAACTGGACTAGGAGGCCCAAGATGCCGAAGGGCAAGGCAGTGGTGGACGCGGAGCGGTGCAAGGGGTGCGGCCTGTGCGTGACCGCGTGCCCGTTCGGGGTGCTCGAGCTCTCCGCGACGTACAACAGCTCGGGGTATCCCGTGGCGGCGATGGCCCATCCCGAGAAGTGCACGGGGTGCGCCCTCTGCGCCCAGACGTGCCCGGACGTCGCGATCGAGGTTTACCGGGAGAAGGCAGCGAGCGGTTCTGCAGCAGGCGGCTCAACCTAGCCTAAGACCGATCCACTGGGAGCGGCTCGCGGCAGCTCAAGGAGGACGGATGGCACAGCGACAGCTGATGACGGGGAACGAGGCGATGGCCGAGGCGGCGATCCGCGCCGGCTGCCGGGCGTACTTCGGCTACCCGATCACCCCGCAGAACGAGATCCTCGAGTACATGGCCTCCCACCTTCCCCAAGCGGGAGGGGCGTTCGTTCAGGCCGAAAGCGAGGTCGCGGCGATCAACATGTGCTACGGGGCCGCGGCGGCCGGGGTGCGGACGATGACCTCCTCCTCCTCCCCGGGGATCAGCTTGAAGCTCGAGGGGATTTCCTACCTCGCCGGGGCCGACCTCCCGTGCGTGATCCTCAACGTCGCCCGCGGTGGGCCGGGGTTGGGGAACATCGCCCCCGCCCAAGGGGACTACTTCCAGGCCACGAAGGGCGGAGGGCACGGGGACTACCGGTTGATCGTCCTCGCCCCCTCGACCGTCCAGGAGGCAGCGGAGCTTGCAACGCTCGCGTTCGACCTCTCGGACGAGTACCGGGTCCCCGCACTACTCCTCGCCGACGGAATGCTCGGCCAGATGCTCGAGCCGGTTGCCCTCCCCACCCCCCGCGATCCGGGGTCCCTTCCCCCAAAGCCGTGGGCCCTCACTGGGGCTGCAGGGCGGGGGCCCAACTACGTGGCAAGCTTCGCCCTCGACCCGCTGGACCTCCGCGACCTCAACCTCAAGCGCCACGCCCGGTACCGGGAGATCGAGGCCCGCGAGCTCCGGTGGGAAGAGGTCTCCACCTCAGACGCCGATCTCCTGATCGTCGCCTACGGGACGATGGGCCGGATCGCGAAGACCGTCGTTCGGCAAGCGCGGAGAGAGGGGATCCGGCTGGGCCTCTTCCGGCCGATCACCGTGTGGCCGTTCCCGTACGCGCCCCTGGGAGAGCTCGCCGAGCGGGTGAAGGCCGTCCTCACCGTCGAGCTCTCCGCCGGCCAGATGTGGGAGGACGTCCGGTTGGCCGTCGAAGGGCGGTGCCCGACCCCGTTCTACGGGGAGATGGGGGGGGTCGTACCCACCCCCAGCGACATCCTCCGGGAGGTGAAGCGCTGTGCCTGAGACCCAGACGCTGACCAAGGTATTCGCGCGCCCGAGGAGCCTCACCGACAAGAGGTTCACCTACTGCCCAGGGTGCCACCACGGCCTCATCACGCGGATCCTCGGAAGCGCGATCGACAAGCTTGGGATTCAGGAGAAGACGGTGATCGTCGCTCCAGTGGGGTGCGCGGTGTTCGCCTACGAGTGGTTCCGCTGCGATGGGGTCCAGGCCGCCCACGGCCGGGCTGCAGCCGTGGCCACGGGGATCAAGCGGGCTCGCCCCGACCTCACCGTGGTCTCCTACCAGGGCGACGGGGACCTGGCGGCGATCGGGACAGCCGAGACGATCCACGCCGCGAACCGCGGCGAGGCGATCACGGTGATTTTCGTGAACAACCAGATCTACGGGATGACCGGCGGACAGATGGCGCCGACGACCCTCGACGGCCAGCGGGCCACGAGCTGCCCCGAGGGCCGCGATCCCGCGACGATGGGCCACCCGCTGCGGGTGGCGGAGCTGATCGCCACCCTTGCCGCGCCGCTCTACGTGACCCGCCAGTCCCTCCACGACGCCAAGCACATCGCCCAGGCCACCCAGGCGGTGGAGAAGGCCCTCCGCTACCAGGTGGAGAAACGGGGCTATTCGCTTGTGGAAATCGTCGCCAACTGCCCCACGGGGTGGAAGATGCCGCCCCAGAAGGCGAACGAGCACATCGCAGGCACCGTAACGAAGGTGTTCCCGTTGGGCGACCTCGTGGATAGGGGGTAGAGATGGAACGAGCCGTGGTGTTTGCGGGGTTCGGCGGACAGGGGGTGCTCCTCGCGGGGAAGATCCTCGCCCGGGCGGCGATGGACGAGGGGCTTGAGGTGACCTGGCTCCCCTCCTACGGGCCGGAGATGCGCGGGGGAACAGCGAATTGCACCGTGGTCCTCTCCGATGAGCCGATCGGCTCCCCGATCGTCGAGAGCCCGGACGTGGTGTTGGCGATGAACGGGCCGTCCCTGGACCGGTTCGAGTCCCGGGTGGCGAGGGGCGGGACGGTGATCGTCAATAGCTCGCTCATCTCCAAGCGTCCGGCACGGGACGACGTCCGGACCGTGGCCCTTCCCGCGAACGACCTCGCCCGCGAGCTCGGGGAGCCGCGGGTCGCGAACATGGTCGCCCTGGGGGCCGTCGTGCGCGCCTTGGGCGTCCTGCCGCTCGCCGCGGCCACGGGGGCGATGGAGGCCGAGCTCGGGGCCAAGGCCCGCGGCCGCCTGTTCGAGGTGAACCGCACCGCACTGGAGCGCGGCTACGCCCAAACCGGGGCTGGGCTCATCTGAGCCCGCATGTCGGCCGTTCGGCCACCGAGCCCTGGTTGACAGGGACCCGGGAGCCTATGTATCATCCTTATGGATTCCACTCCAACTGGCGAGGGGGTGAGACGAGGGAGCAACCGGTCGGCCGGCCGTATCTGTAGCAAGTCCCGTGAACTTGAGGGAGGAGGTTATCGATGCGTAAGTTGGCTGTGTTGATGGGGCTCGTCCTCGTGGTGGGTTTGCTGGGGGCGGCGCAGCAGTGCCCGAAGGCCGGGCTGCCTGTAACGAGGGTGGACAACACGACCGCCGGCGGCTACCTGATTTGGGTGAGGAACACCGCTCCGGTCTCGCACAACACGTTCAACATCCGGTTTGAGGTCCCGGTGGCCAAGCTGGCTGTCACAGCCATCAACGGCACCGGTGTGAAGTCCATCACCGGGTCGGGGACGCTGTGGAAGGTTGTCCTCGACGGCGCAGGGCTCAAGCCGAACGGCCTCGGCTTCCTGGTGCTGAGCGTGACAGGGGTCAGCCCCGCGGTTGAGGCCAAGTGCGAGAAGCTCGTCCGGTTCGTCCTGGTCACCCCGCCGATCTACTAGAGCGGACCGACTGGCGACCGAGATAGGAGAGAAGCGAACTGCGGACGTAAGGAGGAGAAAGGATGAAGAAGCTACTCGTAGGAGCGTTGTTGGTGACCATGGCGTTCGCGGGCCTTGCCCGCCAGGGCGCGTGGGTGGATGAAGTTGTAATCACGCTGGAGCCGACCGCCGGCGCAGCGGTCCTCAAGCTCGAAGCGGGCGACCTCGACATCTACGCCTGGTCGAGCAGCGACCGCGCCCTGTTCGCCAAGGTGGCCGCTAACCCTGACCTCAAGGCCTACACCTCGTTCGGGTCGTTCAACGACCTGACGATGAACCACAGCGGCGACAAGCCGTTCTTCACCGACGGCCGCCTGAACCCGTTCGGCGTCCCCGCGATCCGCGAGGCGATGCACTGGCTGATCGACCGCGAGTACATCGCGAACGAGATCATGGGCGGTCTGGCTACGCCGAAGTACTCCTACATCAACTCCGCGTTCCCGGATGCCAAGCGCTACCCGAAGATCGTCGAGGAGATCGAGGACTACTACGCCTACGACTTTGCCAAGGGCGAGCGGATCATCACCGCCGAGATGACGAAGCTCGGCGCAACGAAGGTCGGCGGCAAGTGGACCTACCAGGGCAAGCCGATCGAGCTCCGGTTCCTCATCCGGAACGAGGACGAGCGGCTCCTGATCGGAAACTACATCTCCGACCAGCTCGAGAAGGTCGGGTTCACCGTCATCCGCCAGTACGGCCGGAGCGGTGAGCTTTCGCCGCTGTGGATCCAGAGCAACCCGCTCGAGGGCCAGTGGCACCTCTACACCGGCGGCTGGGTCACCACCGCGGTCGCCCGCGACCAGGGGACGGGGTTCAACCAGTTCTACACGACCCGCGTTCTCCCGTGGCCGCTGTTCCAGACTCTCGCCACCGCCACCACCGACCCCACGCTCGACGAGGTGTGCGACAAGCTCGCCCGCCGCGACTTCAACTCGATGGACGAGCGCGAGGTCCTCTTCGAGCAGGCCCTGTGGCTCTCCAATAAGTACGCGAACATCATTTGGCTCGTCGACCGCCAGGGGTTCACCCCAGTGCGGGCGAACACCGCGGTCGCCGCGGACCTCGCGGCCGGCGTGTACGGGTCGCAGATCTGGGGCCACACCGTCCAGTTCCAGAAGGACGGGAAGCCCGTGGTCGGCGGGACGATGAAGATCGGCGCCGCCGGTCTCCTCACCGAGCCGTGGAACCCGATCGCCGGGTCGAACTGGGTGTTCGACATGTTCCCGATCCGGGCGACCGGCGAGAACTCTTACATCACCGACACCGAGACCGGCCTCCTCTGGCCGCTCTACTTCGAGAAGGCCACGATCGAGGTCCTGAAGGGCCTTCCGGTCGGATCCAACCCCGGCCACGACTGGTGCACGCTGAAGTTCGTGGACGAGATCAAGGTCCCGGCGGACGCGTGGGTTGACTGGGACGCCGCGGCGCAGAAGTTCATCACCGTGGGCGAGAAGCACCCCGGTGGCCTCACTGCAAAGCGGAAGAGCGTCGTCTACTACCCGGCGAGCCTCTACGACGTGCCGCTCCACGACGGAACGAAGATCACCCTCGCCGACTTCATCCTCGGGATCATCCTCAGCTTCGACCGCGGCAAGCCGGAGAGCGCGATCTACGACGAGGCGGCGGTGTCGAGCCTCAAGTCGTTCCTCGCGTCGTTCCGCGGGGTGAAGATCGTCTCCGAGAAGCCGCTTGTGATCGAGACCTACTCCGACGTGTACACCCTCGACGCCGAGCTCGCAGTCAGCACTTGGTGGCCGTACTACGCGCAGGGGCCGGGGTTCTGGCACACCCTTGCCCTGGGCATCCAGGCCGAGGCGAACAAGGAGCTGGCGTTCTCCAAGGACAAGTCCGCCCTCCTCAAGGTGGAGTGGATGGACTTCACCAAGGGGCCGTCGCTCCCGATCCTCCTCAAGTACCTCGACGAGGGGATCGCCACCGGCTACGTCCCGTACGCGCCGACGATGCGCAAGTACGTGACCGAGGACCAGGCGAAGGCCAAGTACACCGCCCTCAAGGCGTGGTACGAGAAGATGGGCCACCTGTGGGTCGCGAGCGGCCCGTTCTACCTCGACCAGGTGTTCCCGGTCGAGAAGATCGTCGTGCTCAAACGGTTCGAGCAGTACCCGTTTGCGCTCGACAAGTGGCAGTTCCTGGTGAAGTAGCACGGACGGTCACCGGTTAGGCTGAATCACGGGGACCGCGGGCAGGTTGCGCTGCCTGCGGTCCCCTTGTATCTTTCCCCTCAGACACGTCCGATGCGTGCGTCCCAAGGAGGGGGCATCGAGTTACCATGAAAGGGAATCTCTTCGCTTTGGCCCGCTACACGCTCCTTCGAGCGGTGATGCTTGGGTTTGCGGTGGTCGTCGCCCTGTACCTGGTCGTCCTCATCGTCAACATGGGCGGTCACCTGGACAAGGTCCGCCGGGGCGAGATCCGGCAAGCGGTGGCGGCGGCCGTGACCATGATCCCGGAAAACCAGCTCCTCCCGCCGTCGGAGTTGAACCAGATGATCGAGCGGCAGACCGAGCTCCAGTACCGGTACTACGGCCTGGACCAGCCGTTCATCTGGCGGAGCTTCCGCTACTTGATCACCGCGCTCTCGCTCAGCCTGGGGCGATCGGAGAACCTCACAAGCGATAGCGGATCCCGACAGGTGCGGAACATCATCCTGGAGCGCCTCCCCTCGACCCTGGTCTTGTTCGGAACATCGAGCTTGATCCTCTTTTTCACCTCGCTGTTTGCCGCGCTGGCCCTATCGCGGCGGTACGGGAGCTGGGCCGACCGACTCGTCGTCGCCCTCGCCCCCACGTCGTCGGCCCCGGGGTGGTTCTACGGGATCTTCCTCATCCTCATCTTCGCGGCGGTACTGCGGGTTCTCCCGTGGGGGGGGATGGTGGAGGCCCCGCCGCCCAAGACAACCCTCGGTTATGCCCTGAGCCTGGTCCGCCACATGATCCTCCCTGTGGCAGCGATGGCCGCGGGTGGCCTCCTGGCGAGCATCTACGCCCGGCGGACGTTCTTCCTCATCTTCTCCAGCGAGGACTACGTAGACCTGGCCAAGGCGAAGGGCCTCTCGTCGCGGGCCATCGAGCGACGGTACATCCTCAGGCCCACCCTGCCCACGATCATCACCCAGTTCATGTTCCTCATCATCGGGATGTGGCAGGGAGCAGTCATTCTGGAGCAAGTGTTCGTCTGGCCCGGGATCGGCTCGCTCACGATCAGCGCGGTCAACCTGAGCGACACGCCGATGATCCTCGGCGTCAACGTGATCTACGCCTACCTGCTCGCTCTGTCCCTGTTCATCCTCGAGTTCGTCTACGCGATCATTGACCCGCGGGTGCGGGTGGGCGCAGGTCCCCAGAGGAGGCTGTAGCCCATGCTGCGGAGATTGAAGGAACTACGGCGCTACCCAACAGCGATCTTCGGGATTGCAGTGATCGGCCTTCTCGTGCTCATCTCCGTGTACGCGATGATCGCCCTTCCGTACTCCGAGGCGATCCGCCTGTGGCGGGGAGGCCCCGGGGTGTGGGACGAGAACCCCCGCACCGCAGTTCCCGCTTGGTTTGACCTGTTCACGAGAGACAAGCTCCCGCGGACGATCGTCGTCAGTACCGCCGATGCCGGGGTGAAGACGGTGGAGCGGCTGCCCGACGGACGGAATCGAATCCAGATCATGCTCCCGTTCAACTACCCCTACGAGGGGCGGAACGGGTTCCCGACCGAGGTCACCCTGTTCTCGGAAGCGGTCTACGAGGGGACCACGCGGCCCCGGCTCTCCGTGCAGTGGAAGACCCCTGCCGGGGAGACGCTCACCCTCGCGACCAACCGCCCGATGCGCACGAGCGACACCTACTACATCTCCCAAGATAGCCAACTTCTGACGCGGTTCGGGACCCTCCCCGAGGTGGGGCTGTTCTCGGAGGCCGCGGTCGGTGTGCCTGCGGCCCAGCGAACAGCGGTCAAGGGCGAGTACGCGGTTGTCGTCCAGGCAGACCTCCCTGAGGGCGGGGACTTCAACGCCAAGCTCGTCGTGTACGGGCGAGCGCACGGGCTGGCCGGCACCGACCACCGACGGCGGGACATCATGGTGGCCCTCCTGTGGGGAACGCCGCTGGCGCTCGTGTTCGGGTTGCTTGCGGCCGTCGGCTCAACCCTGACCACCTTCATCCTCGCCGGCATTGGGACCTGGTACGGGGGCAAAACGGACTTCATCTTCCAGCGGATCACCCAGGTCAACATGGTCATCCCCACCCTGCCGATTCTGATCATGGTCGGGCAGTTCTACAGCCGCAGCCTATGGCTCATGCTGGGGATCATCATCGCGATGAGCATCTTCAGTGGGGCGATGGTCACGTACCGGGCGATGTTCCTCCAGGCCAAGGAGGCCCCGTACATCGAGGCCGCGCGAGCGTACGGGGCAAGCAACTTCCGCACCGTGTTTCGCTATCTCCTGCCGCGGATCGTCCCCGTCCTCCTCCCGAACTTCGTGACCGTCGTCCCGAGCTTCGTGTTCCTAGAAGCCTCCCTCGCTGTGCTCGGGCTGGGCGACCCCATCCTCCCCACCTGGGGGAAGGTCATCCACGATGCTCAGACCCAATCCGCGTTGTACAAAGGTCTTTACTACTGGGTGCTCCAACCGGCTGTCCTGCTGATGATCACGGGGTTCGCGTTCGCGATGGTGGGATTTGCCCTGGACCGGGTGTTCAACCCGAGATTGAGGACTGTATGAGCGACCAAGGAACAAGGAACAGAACGTTCGCACCCCTCGCGCAGAGCGAGGTGAGACCCATGGGGGAGGGGAACCTTCTCCGGGTGAAGAACCTCACCCTCCACTTCCGGACCACGCGCGGCGTGCTCCAGGCCGTGGACAGCGTCAGCTTCGCGATGGACCGTCGGCGGTCGATCACGATCATCGGCGAGTCGGGATGCGGCAAGACCTCGCTCGCCCGCGCCCTCCTGCGCCTTCTCCCGAGGAACGTTCACTCCTACACGGGCGAGGTGTACCTCGACGGCACGGACGTGATGCGGATGTCCGACGAATGGTTCCGACAAAACGTCCGCTGGACGAAGGTGTCGATGGTCTCGCAGGCGGCGATGAACGCCCTCAACCCCGTGCTCAAGGTGGGGGATCAGGTCGCCGAACCACTTCGGGTGCACCGCCGGATGTCCAAGGACGAGGCCCTGGCGCGGGCTCGAGAGGTGTTCCGGATCGTGGGTGTACCGGACGACTTCCTGCACCGGTACGCGTTTGAGCTCTCAGGCGGGATGCGCCAGCGCGCGATTCTCGCGATGGCCCTCGTGACGAGCCCGCAGCTGATCCTCCTCGACGAGCCGACCTCCGCGTTGGACATGCTCACCCAAGCCAACATCTTCAACGCGCTGAAGGACATCAAGAACCAGCTCGAGGTGGGGTTCATCCTCATCACCCACGACATCTCGACCTCGAGCGACCTCGCCGACGAGGTGCTGGTGATGTACGCTGGCCAACTCGTCGAGCACAGCCTGTCCACCACCGGGTACACCAAACCCCTTCACCCGTACGCCCACGGCCTGATGTCGAGCGTGCCCACCCTCCGCGAGGACAAGAAGCTCGAGTTCATCCCTGGGCAGCCGCCGAGCCTGATCAACCCGCCAACCGGCTGCCGGTTTGCGGCCCGCTGTCCGCGGAGGTTCGACCGCTGTGACCAAGAACCGCCAACGTTCACCGTGGGAGCCTACGGAGAACAAGTGAAGTGCTGGCTGCACGCCAAGGGGTAGGAAAACGATGGCCAACGAGTTGCTTCTGTCGGTCAAGGGCATACACACTTGGTACGAGCTGAAGAAGTGGGGTGTCTTCCACGCGGGTTTCGTGCGCGCCCTCGACGGGGTGAGCTTCGACCTCCGCAAGGGGGAAGCCCTGACCGTCGTCGGTGAGAGCGGGTCGGGGAAGACCACCCTCCTCAAGACGATCCTCGGGCTTGCCCCAATGACCAAGGGCGAGATCTCGTTCAACGGTCAGAAGTTCGATGGGAAGTCTGACAGCGCGGGCTGGCTGCGATCTCGAGTCGGGTTCGTCCAGCAGGACCCGTACGGCGCTCTTCCCCCGTTCATGACCGTGCGCCGGATCCTAAGCGAGCCGATGATCATCAACAAGTTCGGCACACCCGCCGAGCGTGAGCAACGGATCCGCGAGGTGATGGAAGAGGTCCGGCTTCTGCCAGTGAACGACTTCCTAAACAAGTTCCCGCACATGCTGTCCGGTGGTCAGCAACAGCGGCTCGTGATCGCGCGGGCCCTGGTGCTGCGCCCGTCCTTGATCGTGGCCGACGAACCCGTGTCCATGCTCGACGCCTCGGTGCGGGTGGAGATCTTGGAGCTCATGCGGCGGGTCCAGAAAGCCCACAACCTGGGGGTCATCTACATCACCCACGACCTCTCGACCGTGCGGTACTTCTCGGAGCGGGTGTTCATCATGTACGCGGCGCGGATCGTGGAGAAGGCTGGCGTGAACGAGATCATCCACAACACCCTCCACCCTTACACCAAGGCCCTCTTGGCTGCGATCCCGGACCCGGACCCCGAAAACGCTCACCGCTACCGCGACGTGCCCCCCGGCGAGCCCCCGAGCCTCGTGAAACCCCCGAGCGGTTGCCGATTCCACCCCCGGTGCCCGGTGAGAATCGAGGGCCTGTGCGAGCGGGAAATCCCGCCGGCATTCGAGCCGGTGCGGGATCATTTCGTGGAGTGCTGGCTCCACAAGACATGAGCGGGAGTCCACTGGGCCAGATCCTCGTCGCCATCGGGATGATGGTAGGGGCGATCGTGCTGGCGTTCCTGATGGTGATGCGGATCATCGAGCCCACGTTGGGGTTGTGTTTCGCCACGTTCACCCTGACCCTGGTGGGGTTCATCCTTGGAATCATCGGGATGGTGCAGTACATACGGCCCCACCGCGGGGATGGAGGCTAAGCACGGCCCCCGCTCGCTCGCGTTCGCAGGCCGGGCGATTGCGGTCGAGCTGCGCGATACCCCCGCCGGCCAGCGCGAGGTCGTCCTTCACCCCGGGGCGGTAGCGGTGCTCCTTCGCGACGAACTCGGTCGGGCCCTCCTCGTCCGCCAGCACCGGGAGGGCCCAGGGTCTCCCCTGTGGGAGATCCCAGCGGGGGTTCTCGAGCGCGGGGAGAAGCCGCTCGCGGCGGCAAAGAGGGAACTCCGCGAAGAGACCGGCCTCACCGCACACCGGTGGCGGTACCTCGGGACGATCTACCCCACCCCCGGCTACTCGACCGAGCGGACCTACGTGTTCCTGGCCTCCGGATCCCAAGGGACGCCTGCGGCACGCCAGGAGGTAGACGAGACCCGATTCTTCACCCCCGAGGAAATCCGCCGCCTTGCCCGCTCCGGCCGCGGGGACGCGAAGACCCTCGCCGCCCTCGCCCTCGCGGAGCACCTTCCCTGGTCAAAACCGGCCTAGCTCCATCCCCCACGCCGTCCCGGTCAGGGGAAGAAGAAGTCCACAATCACCCGAGTGGCATCGAGGTTTTGGCTCCGCGCCCCCGCCACCGGGAGCTGACCCGGGAGCGGCGGCCACGTGTGGCCGCCCCCATAGACGATGAAGGCCACCACGGTAGATCCCTGGCACCCAACGAAGACCTGACGCTCCACCACCGTCCCGTCCGCTACCCGAGGAGGAAGCCATTCCGCAACGGGGTGGGGATCGCAACCGTTGGCGGAAGCAAACCGCCCCACGGATTCGGCCTGGGACACGACCCTCCCCCCCGTGCACCCGAACCGGACCCCTTCACACACCTCTCCCCCATCGAGGGGGATGAGGGGGTCGGCGGACCCGTTGATGGCGACAAGCGCGAGCGGAGCGCAGGGACGGCAGTCGCCGAATAGGGGGTCCGGGATGTTGGCGATCACGGGGGCGATTCCCGCAAATACACCACAGGTCTCGCACCCCAACCGGTACGCCATCATGCCCCCGTTGGAAGCCCCGGTCACGTAGACCCGGGACTCATCGAGGGGCACGAGCCTCCCAATCTCCTCAATCATCGCCAAGATGAACCCCACGTCGTCAATCCCCTCCCGAGACGAGGGCTCCGTCCCCCGCCCATCGTTCCAGCGGGAGGTAGCGAGGTCCCCTGGCCGGGAGGATGCGTCTGGGTAAGCCACGCAGAACCCCCGTGCATCGGCGTAGGAGTCGAACCCGAGGAGGAGTTGCATCTTCCGCCCCGTCCCCCCACCTCCGTGGAGGACGACGAGGAGGGGGAGGGGATGGCCCCCTTCCACCGCCGGCGGCAGGTGGAGGATGAACGTTCGGGTGAGACCACCGACCTCCACCCCGAGGCTGTGGTCGCCGGGCCGAAGCTCCCCCCAGCCCACGACACCGCCGAGGAGGCAAACTACAGCCCCAATGGTCAAACCACGCCTCACTGTCCCTCCGTGCGAAGCGGGGTATCCGCGCGGTAGAGACCCCAATGCGCAGTGAGCGGGTTATCCCCCTCCATCACGCTGTAGAACACCCAAACCTGGGACTCACCCACCAACGGCTCCGGCTCGGCCTTGAAGGTCACCGAGTCGGTCAACAACCACTGTCGCTGGGGAAACTGGAACAGGGTCGAAAGCCAAATCTCACCGGCCTGACCGAAGGTCACGTCCCAGAAGCTCGACCCGCGATCGTTGATCTGGTAGACAACGTAGGCCTGGCCGCAGAACACGATGGGCTCCGCAGACTGGGCCAGGGCCGGCGTTCGCAACCGGGAGGCCGGGGGGACGATGACCGCAGTCGGCTCAAACCAAGCCTGACTTGGAGCCCGAGTGTACACCCCGAGACGGGCTTGAGCGTCCATCCCCGGCAGAAGTACCTCCAGGCCCGCGAAGACCCAGCTGTAGGGGTCAATCTTGTCCCCGTGGTCGCGCGTCGTGACACGGGGGCCTGGGTCGGGCAGGGTGAGGTCGAACACCCGCACTTGGAGAACCCCGTTTTCGTCCTTAGACCCGTAGGTCAAGGCGGCCTTGCCCCTCATCCAGCGGGCAAACCCCACGTCGAGAGGGGCAAAGCCCCGGCCGGGCGGACGAACCTGGCGCTCGACCACGTGGACGACCTCCGGGTTCTCCAGCGCGATGTACTGGAGCTCCACCCAGCGGTTGCGCGGGTCCCCAGCTCCACCGGGAACGCGCTCGTTCTTGATCCAGAAGACGTATCCGCCCTCCTGGTCTGGTAGCACCGTCGGGTAGATCGCCCGCCGCGTCGGGTCCGGTGGGACAGGCAGCTGGCGGACCTCGCCCGCCGTGGGCCCGGTGGGGCGGACGAGGAAGAGGTTCCCGCTTCTGTCCATCCCAACGTAGTAGGCCCCGTCCCTGTCGAACCCGGGGTTGGCACGGCCCAGCGCCGTGCTCGCAAAGGCGCGGAAGCCTTTGCCATCGGCGGGAACGAGGTCCCCAGTGCTTGGGTCCACCGCACAATGCCAGACCACGCCGTTACCCTCTCGGTCGGTGAGCTCAAACCACACCATGTACCGCATGTCCGCGGTGAACTCGACGTTGGCGTAGCTCACGGTTGGGTCCCCCACCCGGACCGAGCGAGGGGTAAACGGCTCCTCGATTCGAGGGGACGAATCAGCCGCGAGGGCAGACCTGGAGAGCAGCTCCACCGGGAAAAACACAGTCCAAACCAAGACCAGGAAACATCCCACCCGCCTTCGTACGGTTCTGACCTGAACGCGACTACCCACCGTCGTTTTCGCCCTCGCGCTGCAAGGAACCGGACGTCCGCTGCAGGTCGTCGAGGGGGGAGGAGTCCAGGGCACCCTACTCACCCTCAGGTCGTCCGACCAAGCCGAGGGATGCGGACCCCGCGCTCCCGGGCGACCCTGATCGCCCTCTCGTAGCCGGCGTCGGCGTGCCGCGCCACACCCATCCCCGGGTCCACGGTCAGCACCCGCTCCAGCCTCCTGGCCGCGCCCTCCGTCCCA
>CAKZSO010000064.1 GCA_937921255.1 Candidatus Bipolaricaulota bacterium | reverse complement strand
TTTTCCCGGAACTGGCGGCGGATCTCCTGGACCATGACGTCGGCGGTGCGGGACACAGACCGGATGAGGAGGGCGGAGAACACGTAGGTGACCATCGCCCCGACGATCATCCCCGCCACCACGAGCCCGCCCACCTCGGGGTTGATGATCGGGATGTTGGGGACGTGCACCTCATCGGCCCGTCCAGCCGCCGACCAGAGGTAGGCGGCGATCAGGCCCAGCGCGGCGAACGCCGCCGAACCGATCGCGAACCCCTTCCCGATCGCGGCGGTCGTATTGCCGATCGAATCCAACTGATCCGTCTTCTCCCGCACCTGGGGGTCGAGCTTGGCCATCGTGGCGATCCCGGAGGCGTTGTCGGCGATCGGCCCGTAGGAGTCCACGGACACGGTCATCCCCACGAACGAGAGCATCCCCAACGCGGCGTAGGCCACGGCGAGGAGCCCCCCCATCTGGTAGGCGAGCACGGTGGACACGGCGATGATGAGGCACGGCCACAGGGCCGAGAGCATCCCCACAGCCATCCCCTCGGTCACGCCGATCGCCGGCCCGGACTGGTAGGCCTGGGCGAGGGCCCGGGTCGGCTTGTAGCGGCTGGAGGTGAAGTACTCGGATACGAAACCAATCCCAATACCGCTTGCAATGCCCATGATCGCCGATAGGAACGGGATCCAGTTGAACGGGGACAACCAGGTGGTGAGGGCGGCAAACCCCGCGGTGAGGACCGCCCCCAGCCGGGTCCCGTTCATGAGGATTCCCTGCATGTCCTTCTCCCGGCGGGAGAAGCGGATGTAGGCGATGGCGATCAGGCAGGCCACGATCCCCCCAGCCACGAACAGGATCGGGAGCAACGCGAACCACCAGAAGTCCGCGGTGATGCTGTCGCCGAGGCCGAACTTCGCCATCAGATCTTGGATGTCGGGGTTGAACCGCCCCACGTAGACGTAGAGGGCGATCACGATCGCCGAGATCACCGCTCCCACGAACGACTCAAGGAGGTCGGCGCCGAGGCCTCCCACGTCCCCCACGTTGTCCCCCACGTTGTCGGCGATCGTCGCCGGGTTCCGGGGGTCGTCCTCGGGGATCTTGAGCTCGACCTTGCCCACGAGGTCGGCCGCCATGTCCGCGGCCTTGGTGTAGATCCCGCCGCCCACCCGGTCAAACAGCGCCACCAGCGACGCGCCGGCGGAGTAGGCGGACACGATCAGGGCGCCCTTGATGAAGTTCAGCTCAGCCCCGGGGATCCCAAACAGGGTCTTGGTGTGGATGTAGAGGATTTCCGGATCGAACTCGCGGCGGAACAGGGCGATGACCAACGCCAACCCGCCCACGGCCAATCCGGCGACGGCCATTCCCATCACCGACCCCCCGGAGAACGCAACGGTGAGCGCGTCCTTGATCGAGCGCTGCGCGGCGTGGGTGGTCCGGGCGTTGGCGAGGGTGGCGGCGTTCATCCCGAGGAACCCCGCGAGCATCGCTAGGGTCGAGCCGATCACGAAGGCGAGGGCGACCTCCCAGTAGAACACCGCCCACAGGACGGCGGCGACCACGACCATCGTCACCACCATCACCTTGGCTTCGGCGATCATGAACGCCCACGCCCCATCGCGGATGTACCTCTGGATCTCCTTCATCCGGGCGTTGCCCACAGGGCGGCGTGCAACCGAGTACGTTCCGTACGCAGACCAAGCGAGTGCGGCGAGCGACACGAGGGCTGCGGCCCCCAACATCCAACCCATAGTTCCAGCCTCCTTTGGTGTTTGCAGTGGAAGTGCGATCAGGCGCAACTCTACCCCTGATGGGGAGGACCGACAAGGCGACACAGGGGCAGGGGGAGACGAGACAGGCGTCCGATGCCCTGGCGACGAACACGGTCTGCGGAACCCCCAACGGCTGCTTCACCCCACACTCCGGCGAGCTAGGGTGCGACGTGGAGTTGAACCTGAGTGGTCGAAAGGAGGCACGCGTGATGGCGAAGCGAGTGGTGGGCGGATTGCTGGTGGGGTTGATCCTGGGTTCGGGGGTCGCGCTCACCCAGGGAGCTCAGCTCCCGCCGGCGGAGGTCGAGATCGCGGCGATGGAGGAGGCCTTTGGCCAGGTTACGAACTTCTTCAAGGGGTTCATCGTTGAGATCAAAGGGTTCCTCACGGAGTTCACGAACGAGACCCGCATGTCGTTCACGACCTTTGACGAACGGGTGACCTCTCTCGAGCGAACCTCGCTCATTCTCAAGCTGGGCCTGGAGGAGATGGGGGCGCGGTTCACGAAGTTCGAGGGGGCGGTCGTCCCAGCGATCATGGCCCTCGAGGGGCGGGTCACAGCGATCGAGAGGTACGATTACCCGTCGCTCGAGCGGCGGATCGCGGCCCTGGCCGTGACCAACGAAAGTCTGTCAGTTCAGATCCAGAACAATCGGACCAAGATCGAGGGGCTCGAGGTCGTCCTCGCCGGGCTGACCGCAGCGGTGGACGGGCTCCCGGCGGTGGTCGAGGAGATGCGGGCCGAGATGGACGTCCTCCGCCAGGAGGTGCGCCAGGAGATGGACGCGGTCCAGGCGAAAATCGCGGCGGACCAGCAGGCGATGTGGGCGGCGATCTTCCTCGTCCCGCTTGCGGTGGGAGGGCTCCTGTACCTGCTCCTGTCCCAGGGCTAGCGATAGAGAGCCGCGCGTGCGAGTCCGTGGTTCTCGGGGGGGCGGTGGACTCCGGGGAAACCCGGCCGGTCCATTGCCCCAGCTCGCTGGCGATGGGACATCTGTCTGTATCGGATCTGACAAACCCCACCCTCCGTGCGCCCAACGGCCATCACCGGGCGGGGGGGTCCTAAGCTACCCTGAGCCAGATGAAGGAAACAAGGAGGTCGTTCCGATGATGAAGAGGGTGATCGGAGGTTTGCTCGCGGGGGCGATACTCCTCAGCGGGGTCGGGTTGGCGCAAGGGGCGGTCCAACTCCCACCCGCTGAAGAGGAGATCGCTGCCATGGAGAGGGCGTTTGGCGAGGTGAGCCTGTTCTTTGCCGGGCTGATCACCGAGGTCAAGGGTGCGGTAGCGGCCTTGAACGCGGTGGACGCGGACCTGGCAGCAAAGTATCGGGCGCTGGCGGACCAGCTTCGAGGTGCGGAGGGCAAGATCCGCGAGCTTCAGGAGATCTGCGCCCGTGTCCCGGGGCTCACGTCGCGGGTGGATGGGCTGGCCAACCGATTGGACGAAGCGTGGGCGCACATCGTGCAGCTGCAGGCGATTGTGGAATCCCTGCGCAAGACGGATCAGGAGCTCGCCGCAGGGCTCAGCTCGCTTGCCCAGAACATCGAGAAGACCCGGCAGGATCTCGCCACGGCGATCGCCACCCTGGGGGAGAAGGTCTCCGACCTGGCCAAGCAGGGGACGGTCCACGGAAACCGGCTGACCGCCCTCGAGGGTGCGGTGCTCGCTCTGAGGTCCCAGATCGAGGCCTGCGAAGCGTCGCTCCAGGCCGAGATCGAGGCCCTCGACGGGAAGTTCTCCCGGGAGATCCTGTCCCTCCAAGGGTCGATCGCGGGGATCAACCGGCAGCTCGCGGACCACGCGGGGCGGATCGCCGCCCTCGAAGCCCAGGATATCGGCTCGATGCAGCGCCGGATCCTTGCCCTCGAGCAGGCGGTCCAGGCGCTGAACATCAGGATCGAGAACAACCGGGAGAAAATCGCGTACCTCGAGAAGGCGATGGGCGGGTTTACCTCGGACGTCAAGACGACGGTTGGCGCCCTCCAAGCGTTCGTGGAGGACCACGAGGCACGGCTGACGAAGGTGGAGACGAACGCAGGGTCGCTCCAGGCCGATGTCCAGACCCTCAAAGACCAGCTTGCGATGGCCCAGGGGCTGGCGATCGTGGCGCTGTTGGCGGGGCTGGCGGCGTTGGTGCTTGGCCTGCTGTAGGCGGACAACCGACGGGGCGCGGCGTGCGGGCTGCGCCCCGTTTCTTTGCCGCCCTGCGTAACGAACGTTACACTAGCTCCTCGTGCGGGGAGGGGGAATGGGACAGGTTGGAGAGCGGATGACGGGACGCAGGGCGCGTCGCGGTGCGAGGCCCCGCCTCCCCTCGTTCCGCAGGGGACCTAATCCATGACCTCGCTACTTCGCCTGACGGTACACGGGTTCAAGTCCTTCCGCCGTCGGGTGGCCCTCGAGTTCTACCCCGGGTTCACCGCGATCATCGGCGAGAACGGGACCGGGAAGTCAAACCTCCTCGACGCGCTCACGTTCGTGATGGGGCGTCGTTCCCAATCGCTCCGTGCCGAACGGATCGAGCATCTCCTCCACACTCCGGCGAAGGGGGAACCGGTGGAGGAGGCGGAGGTGACCCTGGCCCTCGACAATCGAGCGAGGACGTTTCAAGAGCTGGTCCCCGACGCGGAGGATGAGGTGTATCTCTCGCGGCGCATCACGCGCAGCGCCTCCACCTACCGCATCCAGGGCCGCGTCGCCGCCGCCCGCGACGTGGAAGCCCTCCTCGCCCTCGCCGGGATCGAGCGGGATGGGTACCACATCGTCGAGCAGGGGATGGTGATCGACGTCCTGGAGCGGTCCCCCAGGGAACGGCGCGAGATCCTCGATGAGGTGGCGGGGATCGCCGCCTACGAGGAGCGGAAGGCAAAGGCGATCGAGGAGCTCGGGGAGGTCAAGGAGCGGCTCAACACGAGCCGGATCCTCCTCGCGGAGCGGCGGCAGAGATTGGCCGTCCTGTACCGGGAGCGGGAGGCGGCCCTCGAGTACCAGGCGCTCTCTGCGGAGCGGGACCGGATCGCAGCAACGCTCGCCTGGCGCCGCCTCCAGAGCCGCAAGGCGGCCCTGGACAAGGCCCTGGCCCAGGCGGCGCGCCTGCGGGACACGGTGGACGAGCTGGCGGCGGAGGTCGAGCGGCTCGATCGGGAGATCGAGGCCCGCGAGCGCAAGGGTGTAGGCGGATCAGCGGGTGACAGTGGTCTCGCGGACCTCGTGCGGGCGGTGGAGCGGTTGCGCGGGACGCTGGCGACGAAGGAGGCCGAGGCCCGGCTCACCGAGCGGGAGATCAAGTCCCTGCACGAGACGATCCGCGACATGCGGGATCTCGCGTCGCGGGGGGACCGCCCGCCCGAGGCGGTGGGGGCTCTCCTCGGCTTGGGGTGGAAGGGGATCCAGGGGACCCTCGGACAGCTCGCCACCCCCCAGGGAGGGATGGAGGTCGCGTTTGCCACCGCGGTGGGAGGGCACGTCCACGATCTCGTGGTCGAGTCGCGCGAGCTCGCCCTAAAAGCGGTCGCGCACCTCAAGGAGCACAAGCTGGGGCGGGCGCGGTTCCTGCCCCTCGATCGCCTTGCTGTTCCCCCTGTGTCGGCCAAGGCCCGCGCCGCGGCCCGGCTCCCCGGGGTCCTCGGTCTGGCTTCCGAGTTCGTGGACTGCCCCGCTGAAGCACGTCCTGCGCTCCTCTACGTCCTCGGGGATACCCTCATCGCTGAGTCGCTCGAGGCAGTGCGCGATGCGCTGGGAGTGCGGGTGGTGACCCTCGACGGGGACCTCCTCGAGCGGGGGGGGGCGATCGTTGGGGGTTCCCAGGCCCGGCGCTCAGGGGTCGACCTCGCCCCGCGTCAGACCCAGCTCCGCTCGCGGGAGGAGGCCCTGGCGCGACTGCGGAAGGAGATGGAGGCGCTATCGGCCGAACTGGCGACGGCCGAGGCCGTCCTGTCCGAGCGGTCGCAGGCGCTCGCCAAGGCCCAGACCGCGCGCGCGCGCGAGGAAAGCGACCTTCATGCCCGCCGCGAGCGGCGGCGGGAAGCGTACCGCGAGCTCGAGCGGCTCCGGGCGAGCCTCGCCCGTCACGAGCGGGAGGCAGCGGAGATCGAGGGCGAGCTCGGGGCGATGGGCGAGGTGGCCGAGCCCGCAGGCGGGGGAGAGGAGGGTTCGCTCGAGGTCCTCCAGGCGCGGCTGCGCCAAGCCGAGCGGCGTCAGGTCGAGCTGGGGACGGTCAACCTGAGGGCAATTACGGACTACGACGCGTTCCTGGCCGAGTTTCAGGACCTCAAGAGCCGCGTCGCGACCCTCGAGGTGGAGAAGGCCGAGATCGAGCGGTTCATCGGCGAGATCGAGGGGAGAAAACGGGAGAAGTTTCTCTCTACGTTGGAGACCGTGTCCTGCGAGTTGAACCGGTTGTTCGGGATTCTCTTCGGGGGGGGAGAGGCGCGGTTGGCCTTGGCCGACCCCGGGAACATCGGCTCCGGGCTCCTTGTGGAAGCCCGGCCGCCGGGGAAAGAGCCGCGGCTCCTCGACTCCCTGTCGGGAGGGGAGAAAACCCTCGTGGCGATCGCGTTCGTGTTGGCGCTCGCGGCGGGGCGGCCCGCCCCGTTCTACTTCCTCGACGAGGTGGACGCGGCGCTCGATCGGGCCAACTCCGAGCGGTTGGCGCGGCTCCTGCGCGAGTTCGCGCGGGAGGCCCAGGTGATCATGATCTCCCACAACGAGGAGGTCGTCCGCCATGCCGATCGGGTGTACGGGGTCCTCCTGCGGGATGGGTCGTCGGAGGTGCTGGGAATGGAGCTGGAGCATGCCCGAGCTTGAGCTGCTGGAGCCGCAGGCGTTCACCAAGGCGGACTGGGAGAGCCTGTTCCGCGGCCTGACCTCCGACCTCGACCCGTGGGCGTTCGATCTCGTCGAACTCATCGGCCGGTTCCGCGCCTACGTCGCGGAGCGGGACCTCGAGTTCGCCGTGCCGGGCCGGATGGTCCTGGCGAGTTCGGTCCTCCTGCGGATGAAGTCCGATTGGGTGAGGGATGGTGGTGCTCCCCCCTCGGTGGAGGAGGCCGTCGAGGAGGTCGCCGCCGAGCTCGCGGCCCAGGAGTCCCGGGTGTACATCGCGCCCGAACTCCGGCTTCCGCTGCGCCGCGCTCCCCGAGGGCGGGTCACCGTGGGCGACCTTGGCCGGGCCCTCCGGGCCGCCCTTGCCTCCGAGCGGCGCCGGACGTCAGCCACGGCTGGCTTCTCTCCCGAGGAGCTCGGGTTCGACCTGGAGGAGGAGACGTTCACCGACCGCGCCCGCCGGCTCCTCGCGCTCCTCCTCTCCCTGGTGAATGGCCGGCGGGTGATCCCGTTCCGCGCTGTAGCCGAGGACCCGGACCCCCGGGAGAGGGTGGCCCGGTTCATGGAGCTTCTCCACCTCGATGGGGAGGGGAAGGTCCGCCTGTTCCAGGAGGAGTTCCTGGGGGAGATCCTCGTCGAAGTTCCGGATGGAAGCCAAAGCCCTCGTTGAGGCAGCGCTGTTTGTGGCCGACCGACCGCTTCCCCTTGCGGAGCTGGCGGCCGCCCTCGACCTTTCCGAACCGGCCGTCGGCCGACTCGTCCAGGCTTTGGCCGACGAGTGCGCGGCCCCGGACCGGGGGGTGGAGCTCGTCCACGAGGGCGGGGGGTACATCCTGCGCGTCAAGGGCGAGCTGGCGTCCGCCGTCCGGCCGTTTGCCCCGCACCAGGACATCCCCGAGCAGACCTTGCGCACCCTCGCCGTGATCGCCTACCACGCCCCGGTGCTGCAGTCGGAGGTCGTGAAGATGCGGGGGCAGCGTGCCTACGGGCAGATCGGCGAGCTTGTCGCTCGGGGGTTCGTCGCCGCCGCGGCTCAGGGGCCGACGAAGGTCCTCACCGTGACCCCCGCCTTGCTCGCCTACTTCGGTGTTTCGTCCCTGGACGAGCTGCGGGCCCAACTCGGCCCGGTGGACCGGGCGCCCTCTTCTGCCTAACACCTTCCTAACATCCGAACATCCTTATTCCTTGGTGCGTAGATCGAGTTCCCCCCCCCGTGATGCCTCAGAAGTAGGTGTTACCGAAGCCGGCGTCGATGCCTCAGAAGACATGTTACCGGGGCAACCTCGCGAGGGCTCGTAGGTTGGCCCCGATCCGCCGCTGAAGACCGGCCGGGTTCAGCGTGTTGTAGGTTCTCTCGGCCTCGACCTTCTTCTCCTCGGGGCTGTCGGGGGCAGCGAGCACCCGCCGGTAGGGTGTCTGGGCACGGTCGTATCTCTTCCGCACCTTGCTCCCCACGCGTTCCTTGGCGATCAGCTTCCGCACTGGCTGGAAGTAGTTCACCATCAGCCTCCAGTCGGCGTAGATTGCCTCCAGGAGATCCTGCGCCTCCCGCGACTCGTACCGCCGGTACCCCACCAGCTGGCGCACGACACACCCGTTCTTCCCCTCCACGTACGCCTGATCGTTCTTCTACGGACGAGAACGGGTGAACTGGACCCCTTCCCTCTGGCAGTACCTGTAGAGATGGGCGTTGAGGAACGCCGAGTCGTTGTCCGAGTCGATCCCCCGCAGCGGGAACGGAAGGCGCTCCCGGATCCGCTGAATCGCCTTCCCTACCGCCTCCTGGCTTCGGTTGAGCACGGCCACCGGCTCGCACCACAGGGTGGCGCCATCTACCGCGTTCAGGGTGTGCAGGTACTCCCCCGCCGTCGTCTCCCCGCAGTGGGCCACCAGGTCCAGCTCCATGAACCCCGGGCTCACAGCCTCCCAGTCGGCGAACGTGCGCACCGGAACCTTCGCCTTGAGAGCCGTCCCCGGCTGGATGGCGGGCCGTCCCCCGTCCCGACCGTAGCGGTGGGTGACAAGCAGCCGGTCGATCGTGGCCGGGCTCAGCTGGACGAGCAGCCTTCGCGTGTCCGGGGCCACAGCAAGTTTCCCTTCCCGCTCCAGCACCGAGACGATCTCGGGGAGAAACGGAGCGAGGCGCTTGGAACAGATCTGTCCGCAGACCTCCCACACCTGAAGGAGCGCCGCCTTCACGTCCGGGGTGTACACCCGGGGACGTCCCCGACGATCCCTGCCCTGCGGTCTCCTTCCGTTCCGGAGGACGCGGATCGCGGCCTTGCGGTGGTACCCGGTGAGGGCCACGAACTTGTCGAGGATCTTCGTCTTGTCGTTGCGCCGGGCGCGCAGGTAGCGGGGGCGCAGGGCTCCCACGACCTCCGCCACGCTCGCTTGGGTCATCGGTACCTCCTCTTCGGTAACCCGAATTCTGAGGAACCGACACCCCGCCCGGTGACACTTTCACTGAGGCAGCTCGCCCCCTTGACACCTACAGGGGGAGGGCGATACGATGGAAAACGTCCGGAGGGGCGTATGGGAACCCTCGCCGTGATCGCAGGTCTGCTCTTGGTTCCCGCGCTTCCCGGGTACACCGCACCGATCGAGGCTTCCCCTACCACAACCATCGCTCCGGCTGAGCTCACCCGGGGGCGATGGGGCATCCTGTTCGTGGTGATCCCTAGTTGTCCGGTGTGTGTGGAGGGCGTGGCCTGGCTGGGGGAAGCCCAACGGGCGTTCCCCGACCTCGATCTCCTCCTCGTGGGGCCGTGGCGCACCGAGGAACTCGAGGCCCTCTCTTCTGAGGTCAGACTGCCATTGCTGGTGGACGAAGGCGGGAGGATGGGCGCGGGACTGGGGGTGCAGCGGGCCCCCAGCCTGGTGCTCCTTCTCGACGGCCGTCCCCACGGCAGGCTCGACTGGCCGTTCACCGAAGCCGAGCTTGTGCGGGGTCTTGAGGAGCTGGCGGCCGCGCCGAGGGAGGGGCCGTGGCAGTTTCTTGGGTCTCCGGTCCCGCTGGGCGAGGCTCGGATGCTCCCGGGCGACCCCGTCAACCTAGACGAGCTCCCGCGACCCCTGCTCGTTCTGTTCTTCAACCCGGACTGCCCGCCCTGCTGGGATGCACTGCCGGGGCTTATCAAGCTGAGAGAGAAGATCCTGCCCGTGGTTGTGGTCCTGTCCTCGCACGCGCTCGCTGGAACCAATGGGGAGAGACTGCGCGAGACCGGACTGAAGGTTGTGGTCGACGGCCGGGAGTTGGCGCGGCGGCTCGCCGTCCGCGTCAGCCCCACGTTCCTGATAGTAGACCAAGAGGGGGTGATCCGCTGGGTGCACGAAGGCGCCGCGGAACTCGGAGAGCTTGGCCGTGCGGTCATGGCCGCATGGGACGAGGCAGGAGACGGTGAGTGAGCGCAGAGAGGAGGTGTACGATGCGTACCGTGTTCTTGGTGTTGGGCATGTTAGTGGTGCTCGGGCTGGTTGCTCTGGCGAACGATGGGAGCGTCCCCTGGCCACAGGAAGCGTCCTCAGAAGGATCAGACGCACTCGTCGCCCCGGCAACAGGACCATGGTCAATCGCGGATGACGGGAGCGTTCCATATCCTGTCGATGCAGAGGCTACCTCAATCTTGTGTCCCATATGGGCAGTTGCCCTCTGTTGCCTGATCAGCGGCTGCGAGTACTACCCAGGCACGTTCTTGGGTTGCTGGTGCACTGCGGAAGGCTGGGTCGCCTGCATGTACTACCGTTGCTTCGACCTGTGGTATCCACCCTGCTGTTACTGCGGTCACGAGATCGTCTACCCTGGAATCCCCTGCACGCCGGGTGATCCCGTTCCCCAGTGGCGCGCGGCGGGGACCCAGCGGTTGTGAGGAGGCGGACAATGACGAGGCGCATCTGGTGGATGACAAGCATCGCCCTGGGAGGGGGTCTCCTGTTGGTTGCATCAGGTCCCCATGCTCATGCCTCGCAGGCGTGGAGCGATGGGGTGTGCCCCCCCGGAGATCCCCTCTCGTACTGCCTGGTCGCCGAGGGGCCGGGCACGTGGACGTTCCTCGACCGAAGCTGGACAGCTCTAGGAATCCTGGTACACCCGGGATCAATCGAGATCCGTAACCCATACACGGGCCAGGCCACTGGGCGCGTTGACGCGCCAGGACCGCGGCGGTTCACGGGTCTGCCTGCGTTCAGCCCTGATGGCCGTCTGTTGGCCGCCACGCTTGACGACGGCACCCTCCGGGTATGGGAGGTCGGAAGCGGACGCGAGTTGTGGACGTTGCCCAGTCGTACTGAGGGCAGCAGCGCGGCGTTCGGGCCCGATGGGGAGGTTCTTGCCTACCTTGGTCCAGAAGGCGAGGTTGTGGTATTGAACACGCAAACGGGGAGAGAGATCCTCGCGTTTCGGGAGTTCGAACCGTGCGGGGGAGCACCCGTCATCGGGTTCAGCCCCGATGGCCGGTGGTTGGTCGGGGCAATCCCATGGTGGGTGAGCGCGGGCTCAGGGGAGCAGACCTGGGCGTCCGTGGTGTGGGACATGACCACCGGCCACGTGGCCCGGGTGTTCCCCGGATGGCTGTTCTTCCTTCCCGACGGCCAGCTCCTCGTCGTGGGATCCTCCGGCTCCCTGCCCAGCCTGACAATGTGGGATGGGGTGCTCGGTGCCAGGTCCAGAGTGCTCAGGCTTCCCTGGCTCCAGGCGGGCCTCCTGAGCGTATCACCGGATGGGCAGCATGCCGCGTTTGGTCTCGCTGATGGGACGATCCGGTTCTGGGAGCTTGGCGCCGAACACGAGGTGGCCCTGCTGGACCTCAAAGCCGTTCTCGCGATCAACCCCGAGGTGGAGTCCCGCCTTGCCGCGGCGTTGTTCAGCCCCGACGGGAACCTCCTGCTCACCGCAGTGTGGACGCCGTCGGTAGGGAAACTCCAGGTCCACCTATGGCGCATCGGCAGCCTGTTGGACGGCCGGTTGCCATGAGGCCCACGGCTGCGCGCGGGCGGAGGCGCATTGCGGGTCTTGGTGAGCGGATACAGGTGACATGCCGAAGAAGGAGGCTGACGGGCGGGTCCTGACGTTGGTGCGGGCGGCGTGGCTGACCTTAGGGCTGGCGGTCTCTCTGGGCTGGACGGGAGTCGGCCAGGTGTGGCACGAGGACTGTCCGCCCCAGACGCCCTTCACGTTGTGCGGCTTCGGCCAAGCGATCGCGGTCCGTTCCCTTGCTTTCAGCCGAGATGGAAGGTTCCTGGCCACGGGGTACGGCGGCCCTGTTCCCGCTGCCCCAGCGGTCGGCCTGTGGAACCTAGAGGGGGTGATGGACGACCACGGCTGACCGCGGGAGAGGCCAACCCTGCCTCATGGGGGCGGACGCAAGCCGGTCCCAGGGGAGGGCGCGCTCGCTCGATGGCTTCGCTCTATCCGGCGAGCCCAGGTTGACGATCTCTGGCCCACAGGATAGCATCCGGCTTGGGTTCTGTCCGTGTTCTAGGAGGTGGAGATCCCCTTGGAGCAAGTAGCTGAAGAGACTCGTCGTGCCTCCCCAGGTACCGTCGCCTTCCATGGCGTCGGCCGGCGGAAGGAGGCGGTGGCTCGGGTGTACCTGAAGGAGGGCGACGGTCAGATCCGGGTGAACGGCCGTCCTGCCGAGGCCTACTTTTCGGCGTTCTCATTTGGAACGGATCACCTGAACCGTCATCTCCTGGCGCCGTTCTACGCCACGGGGACGATCGGTCGGTACGCGGTGCGGGCCCGGGTGGAGGGCGGTGGACCGACTGGGCAGCTTGAGGCGGTGCGGCTGGGGATCGCCCGGGCGCTCGTCGAGATGACCCCGGAGTTCAAGAAGCCCCTCAAGGACGCCGGACTCCTCACCCGCGACTCGCGGGCGGTGGAACGGAAAAAGTACGGCCACCGCAAGGCGCGGAAGAAAGAGCAGTACTCCAAGCGGTGATGCGATGAAAGAAGGCATTCACCCTCAGGTCCACAAGACGGCTATCCGCTGCAGCTGTGGGGCGGAGTTCGAGACCCTGTCCACAAAGAAAGACCTCCGGGTCGACGTGTGCTCGCAGTGCCACCCGTTCTTCACCGGCGAAACGCGGTTGGTAGACGCGGAGGGGCGCGTGGAGCGGTTCGCCCGTAAGTACGGGAACTGGCAAGAGGCGTCGAAGAAGGCGCCGGAAGAGAAGAAGCCCGCGCGGAAGACGACGAAGAAGCGCGCCTGATGCCGATTGGGGGCCAAGCGGTCATCGAGGGGGTGATGCTCCACGATGGCGGGCGGGTCGTCGTGGCCGTGCGCACCTCGGAGGGGGAGATCAGAGTAGAGCCCCTTCCCACGAAGCTCTCGGTACCCCGGCTTGAGGCGATCCCGTTCCTCCGCGGCCCGTTCAAGCTCGTGCAGACGCTCGCCCTGGGCTGGGCCGCGCTCCAGCGATCGGCGGAACTGGCCCACCCCGAGGAGGCCCCGGCCTCGCGGTGGGAGTTCCTCGCGGTGATCCTATCCGTGGTGGGGGTCCTCGTGGGCGGGTTCATGCTCCTCCCCGCCTACCTCGTCGGGTTAGCCGGGATTGGGAACCGAATCCTGTTCAACCTCGTCGAGGGGGGGATCCGGGTTGCTCTGTTCGTGGCGTACCTCGGCGGGATCTCGTTTCTCCCCGACATCCGGCGGGTGTTCCAGTACCACGGGGCGGAGCACAAGGTCGTCCACGCCCACGAGGAGGGCGAGGCATCGGTCCCCGCGGCCCGCGGGCGGAGCCCGATCCACCCCCGCTGCGGGACGAGCTTCCTCCTTTTGTTCGTGGTGGTGGCGATCCTCGTGTTCTCCCTCATCCCCACAACGAACGTCTGGATCCGACTCGGCGGGCGCCTGCTCCTCCTGCCGGTGGTGGCCGGCCTGACCTACGAGATCCTCCGCTACGGGTCGCGCCACCCCCGGGCGTGGTGGCTGCGGCCCCTCCTCGGGCCGGGGCTCATCCTTCAGCGGCTCACGACCCGCGAGCCGTCGGATGACCAGATCGAGGTCGCCCTGGCCGCCCTGCGCTACATGACCGATGGGGCAAGCGAGCGCAGCGCTTCCACCACTGCGTAAGGGACCCGCATCGTCCCGATTGCGTCCTTGACCGACCCGGGGCCGTGGTCGTCCGATCCTCCGGTGGGGACGAGGCCCAACCGCTGGGCGAGCGCGGCCACGCGAGCGGGATCCGCGAGCAGGGGTTGGCGAGAGGTCGCATAGGGGTAGTCCACCTCCACCGCGGAGAGTCCCTCTTCGATCAGAGCGGTGAGGGTGCTCTCCCAGTCTTGGAGATTCAGGAAGCAGGGATGGGCTAGGGACGCCACCCCATCCGCGGCCCGGAGGGCGGCGATGACCTGGCGGCTCGTGGGGCGGGGGAGGGGGACGTAGCAAGGGGCGCCCTGGGCGAGGAACCGGCGGAACGCTTCCTCGTAGTCCGCGGCCAGTCCATGCTGGACAAGGAGGGCCGCGAGGTGCGGACGCCCGACGGACCCCGCGGCGGTCGAGACTATGTCCCCCAGCCCAAACTCCACCCCGGCCACTTCCTGGCAGCGCCTGACCATCGCCTGCATTCGTTTCTCGCGCTCGCGGGCCATCCAGGTGAAGAGCTCGGCGAGCACGGGGTGACGGGGGTTGAGGAAGTAGCCGAGGATCTCCCCGCGTTGGCCCGCGATGTCGGCTTTCACCTCGACCCCGCAGATGACCTCGATTCCGTGACGAACCGCCACGGGAGCACCCAACTCCGGGCCGATCGTGTCGTGGTCGGTGATCGCGATCGCCGAGAGCCCCACCCCCGCTGCCCGCCTCACCATCCCCTCAAGATCGAGGGTTCCGTCCGACCACCGCGTGTGGAGGTGGAGGTCAGCCCACCGCTCGGTTGGCACCGCGCTCCTTCCACACCCGGTCGAGGATCCCGTTGATGACCGCCGGGGCCTGATCCGTACCGTAGGCCTTCGCTAGCTCGACCGCCTCGTCCATGACCACCTCGGGGGGGGTACCGGTGAACAGGAGTTCGTACAGGGCGAGCCGCAGGATGTTGCGGTCCATCATGGGGAGACGGTCGAGTCCCCACCCGCGGGCTCGGTGGTCGATGAGGGCATCGATTTCCCCACGGTGAGCGTGGACCCCGGCGAGGAGGGACTGCGCAAACTCGACCTCGCCCAGGGCCTCGTCCTCAAAGGGGTCGCCGGGTGAGCCGGGCAGGTACTCCTGGCGGTAGAGGGCGCGGAGGACGGCCTCGCGGGCTTGGCGGCGCACGCTAGCGGTTGCGGCTCGGCCGTGCTGTCCCCTCCACGACCATCCGCACCTCGGGGACCTCGAGACCGGTCTTCGCGGACACTTCTTGGGCGAGCAGGCTTTGTAGTCGCTCGGCGAGCGCGGGGACCTCCTCCCCCGGGGGAAGGCGGAGGGTGACCTGCAAGGCCAACCCCTCGCCCTGGGGGCGGATGTGGACACGGAATCGATGCACCCCGAGCTCCTCCCGGAGCAAGACCCCGGCCATTTCCCGCACTGTATCCGGGGTGATGAGGATCATCCCTTTGGGTCCCTGGCGTCGCAGCGCCCGCTGGACCGTGAGGCGGCTCATGGCGATCCGGCTGAACACCGCCGCCGCCCCGAGGAACGTGATCGCCCACACGACCAGGACCGCCTGTACGACCGGCGCGGGCACCGACATCCCCAGGTCGCCCCACGCAATGGCCACCACCGCGGCGACCATCGCCCCGGCTGCGATGAGAAGCGACAGCGCCCCAGCCACGTACACGTACCCGCTCATGACGACCTCTCCTTTCGCCGCCCTTCCTCGGGGAACACCACCCGCACCACCTCGACGTCGACTTCGTCCACCGGGAGAGCGGTCATCTTCTCCACTTCGTTTTTGACGCTCGTTTGAAGAGCCTGGGCCACCTCTTGGATCGCCCGGCCGTGGAGCACGCCCACCTTGAGGGTGAGCTTGACGTGTCCCTCCGCGATCTCGACGTCGACGAGCCGCCGGACGGCGTCTCCCCGCGGCATTGCTCCTCCCTTGGGGGGGGCCACCCCGGCCACGTCGCTTGCGGCAAGGCCGGCGATGGTGGCGATGACGTCCCGGGAGATCGAGATCTGTCCGTCTTCGGCGACCTCTCCGATCAGCTCCTCATCTTTCGCCATCTTCCCCCCTTGCGTCAAGCATCAGGATCTCCTCGGGCGGGATCACATTGCGGACGTGGACGTGCACACGGCCGACCCGGATGCCGGCCATAGCCTCCAGGTCCTCGCGCGCCCGGCGCTGCACGACCTGGGCGACCTGGTGGACGGAGTACCCCAGAACCACCGCGATGCGGAGCTCCACATCGGCCTCGGCCCCGCGAATCTTGATTTGTACGCTCTCCTCCCCTCCGGCGAGGAGGCCACGAATGCCTCCTCCTCCGCGCAGGGGACGCACCCCTTCCACCCCCTCGATTGCGCGCAACGCGATGGCTGACAGGACCTCCTGCCGGATCGCGAGGCGGCCGAGGGGTTGCGGGACCTCCCACCGTTGCTCGGCCACTCAGCTCACCCGCTCCACGTACGCGCCGGTGCGCGTGTCGACCCGGATCACCTCGCCCGCGGTCACGAACAGGGGCACCTTCACCACGAGCCCCGTCTCCAGGGTGGCCGGCTTCTGCCCGCCGGTGGCTGTGTCGCCCTTCGTACCGGGCGGGGCTTCGATGACCTTCAGGTCCACGAAGTTCGGCGGCATCACCTTCACCATGCGGTCTTGGTAAAAGAGGCCGGTGAAGTCGATCCCCTCGAGCAGGTAGCCGCGGAACGGTTCCACGACCTCGGCGGAGAGCTCGTGCTGCTCGAAGGTTGCCTTGTCCATGAACGTGTACTTGCCGCCTGCCTGGTACAGGTACTGGAGAACGCGGGTATCGAGGTACGCTGCCTCCAGGTTATCCGAGTCCTTGAGGGTCTTGGTGATGACCTGTCCGGAGCGGAGGTTCCTCATCTTGGCCCGGACGAACGCTCCCCCCCGCCCCAGCTTGACGTGTTCGAACTCGACCACTTCGAAGAGTTCCCCGTCAAAGATGAGGGTTATCCCTCGTGTGATTTCGCCGATTGACATTCCCATTACCTGGCCTCCTCCGTTCCACCTTTTATACCCGGCCTTCCGGGCTCAGACAACTGCCTCAGGGACGAGCTTGGCCCCCCACTCGACAGGTGGCCCCGGGCGAGGGGAGGAAGGTGCGCAGCGGGTGTCCCCGAGATCCCGAAGGATGGCGACGAATTGCATCAGCTTGGGGGAGACGCGTCGGTAACCTCCGCTACAGACGCTGCGCGGCGGCGTACAAGGGGGAACGATGAAAAGTTGCCTGGCGATCATGCTTGTGCTGGGAGCTGCTGTCGGCGTCTCGGGATACACGTTGAGGTTCGCCCAGCCCGATGGGCAGGCGATGGGCGTCATCCGGGAGGGGGAGGCGTTCTGTCTGGTGGTTCACGACCCGGAGAAGGGGGCCTGTGGAGTCGCGAGCTTCAAGGCCGATCTCACCGTGTTCGACCTCAAGACCGGCGCGTACATCGACCTCGAGGGTGAGACGTTCCGGGAGTTCGGGATCGGGAGCGGGCTCTTCTTCTGGGTTGATGGAGGCGACCGCAAGCGCACCGTTCAGGTGGGCGGACGGAAGAGCTACTCCGACCTCACCGAGATGGAGCACAACCTTGGCTCGACTCTGTGGCAGGAGGGGAACTGGGAGTACGTGGACGAGGATGTGGAAGCCTCCCTCGTGGGAGGAGGTCGGATGGGCGATCTGGCGACGTCTCCCCAAGCTGGCCGTCCCACCAACAAGCGATCTGTCCGGTTTCAGTACACCTCCTACGACGGTGACCTCATAGGGACTGACAATCCCATCGAGGGGCGATTTGAGAACATGGACACCCTGATCGCCATCGTAGCCGACCAGGCTGATCGCCGGAACATCGCTGCGACCCAGATCAAGATCCTCGATACGGTCGCAACGATCACGGTCACCCCGGCGCGGTTCACCTATGGGTGCGGTTCCTCGTGCGAGACGATCACCGTCACGATCCGCGACCCGGATGAAAACCTCGACTGCAACAAGCTGGACGCGGTTCCGTTTTTCGTGATCGTCAACCCGGGCGGCTTCAGCACCGATGAGGGGAACCTCGCATCGTCGGTCGATCACGTGACCGAGTTCTGCGCCCTGATGACCTACGGCGGCGTGCTCGGCCCCGGACAGACCCGATGGGGGGTGACTCTCGTTGCCGGGGATCCGATCTACCAGCCGGTTCGCTGGTACAACATCTACGATGCGCCTGTCCCGTACCGGTTGAAGAACATCTCGACCGGGAACGTTGACCCGTCATCCACGTGGTCCCGGTACGTCGACTACCCGAACAAGTGGCTGGATCCTGAGGTTGTCGCCGCCAACGGTGTGGGACTGGGCCGGGTCCTGTTCTACGCGGTCGAGACCGGCGTCAACACGGGCGTGTTCGAGCACAAGTTCGGAAACCTCGAGCAACTCCAGCGAGCCCTCGGATTCCGCACGTTCCCCGCGGGCACGACGATCGCGTTCTACTACATCGACCCCAACGACTTCGACGACCTGGTGATGGCCTGGGCGGAGGTCGGGAGTCGCCCCCGTTCGCAGACGTATGCGACCGATGCTCAGGGGACGCCGGTGAGCGAGGTCCGGATTGGGGATGCTCTGTATGTGAAGGTCCTGGATGCCGACGCCAACGTGCAGGGGTGCTGCCCCGACGAGGTCGCGGTTCACCTCTGCAACCCGCACGGTGAGGACGACTGTGAGTGGTGGTTCGGGATCCCCGAGGTTGGCAACAGCTCGGGCATCTTCTTCTCCCAGTCAGGGATGCGGCTCCTGCCGGTGTGGGATGCGGTAGGGGGGTACCAACTCGTGTGGGACTCCGGGACGTTCGAGGCGTACAACGAGGACACGATCCTCATCCGGTACAACTCGGTGCGGGTCCTGCGGTAGGGGGCAATGGTGCACAAGGCACGGCGTCTGATGCTGGGAGTGGCCCTAGCGGGCCTGAGCGTGGTCGGGTTGAGCCAGGGCTCGACCGAGCGGTCGAGCGTTCTCGTGACGATCACGCCCAACCGGGCGGTGTTCACGGTTGGGGAGACGGTCACCTGTCAGTTCACGGTGGAGAACACGGGCGACCTCCGGCTGGAGAACCTGATCCTCGTTGACAACGAACGGGGCAGCGTCTATGGGACCCACATCACCCTGGACAGGACCGTGCTCGATCCTGGAGAAGTGGCGCGAGGGGCGCGGGTGTACACCCTTGCCGCCTCTGACCTTCCCGGTCCGTTCCGCGTCGATGTCACCGCTCAGGGACGGGACAAGTACAACCGGTCCGTGGTGGCAAACGCGTACACGTTCGTTCCGACAGCGGCGGTGGCCCTCACCAAGGAGGCTTCCCCTTCCATGGCCGAGGTGGGGACCCCGATCACGTACACGTTCACGGTCCACAACACGGGCAGCACGTCCCTGGTCCTCGACCGGATCGCGGACGACAAACTGGGAACGGTTCCTCTGAACGGGGCTGCCGTGGGGGTAGGGGGGTCGTACCTCGTTTCCCAGACCCACGCCCTTCCGGACGACCCGAGCGGGCGGGTGGTGAACACGGCGACCGTCTATGGGGTGGCGCACGTGGGAGGGGATTCGGCCACGGTCACCGCGACGGCGACGGCGACGGTGCGGCTCGTGCGGCCCTCGCTTCAACTGGCGAAGGTCCCCGATCGGGCGAGCGCGCGGGTGGGCGAGACGATCGTCTACCGGTACACCGTGACGAACGACGGCGCGTTCCCGGTCAGCGGGCTTGTCCTCACGGACAACAAGCTTGGAACGATCGCGCTGGGAAAGACGAGTTTGAACCCCGATGAGGCAACCGAGGGAACGGCCACGTACACCGTGAGCGAGGCCGACCTCCCTGGACCGGTGACGAACCGCGCCGTGGTTCGGGGGACGTACGCGGGGGCGGGCGGTCCGCGCCCCATCGAGGCCCAGGACGACGCTTCTGTGAGGATTATCCCACCGGGCATGGAGCGGATCACGCTCACGAAGACGGTCGAGCCGGATCAGGTTTTCCCCGGTAGCGTAGTGACGTTCACGATCACGGTGACGAATGGGGACTCGGCGACCCGTACGTTCCGGTTATCTGACCCCCTCCTCGGGATCGAGCGCGACCTCACGTTGCCGTCGGGGGTGACGTGGACCGAGTCCTTTGACTACACGGTTCGTGACGGGGCGCCGAACCCCGTGGTGAACGTGGTGACCCTCCGCCCGAAGGGCGGGGTAGGTGAGCTTGTGGCCGAGGCGCGGGTGCGGGTGGTCTACGTGGAGCCGAGCCCGGGAGAGCCTAACCCCCGCCAACCGTGGGACGTGTCCTTCGCCATGGTCAAGGTGTTCGACACGCAGGTCCTCGATGGGGCGGAGTGCCGGCTGCGGATCCTCGACGGGAACTACAAGCCCGTCACCGAGATTCCAATGTCGGGAACCCTCTACGTCGAGGTGGAAGACCTTGATCAGAATGAGGATCCGCGGCTGAGGGAGCTCATCTTCGGGGCGTGGAACCGCGACTCGGCGTCGGGCGACAACGCCCTGGACAACCGGCTGAGCGAGCACAGCTACCCGATCTGGCCCCGATCGCGGGCGTCAACCGCAGACCGGCTGACCCCAGGCGCGGCGCTGCTGGCGGCGACGAGCCTCTCCGGCATCGGCCCCACGGCGAAGATGTTCCTCTGGAACGTCCAGAACGGGTCATGGGAACAGCTCTCCCTGCGCGAGACGGCAGTCGGGTCGGGGGTGTTCCGCTCGACAACCTGCGTTCCCGTGTCCGGGCCGGCCTCGCTCAACTCGTACCCTGGGGACACGATCATCGCCTTCTACCAGGACCCGTCGAACCACTCCGACATTGCGATCGCCACGGTGAAGGTCTCCGAGGGCGGGGCGGGGGGGGTACCGCCCGCTCCGGGTGCCCGGGTGGCGTTTGACCGGGACACCTACTACCCGGGGGCGATGCTCATGGTCACCGTGACCGACGCCAACTACGCCTCGTCCTCGGAGATTCGGGGAACGGGGGTGCTCGTGCTCAGGGATGGGCAAGGGCGAACGCTCAAGAGCTGGGACTCTGTTTCCACCGTTGCCGGGGAGACGGCCCGGTTCCGCGTCACGTGGACCGTGCCCGTGGACGCCGCCCTCGGCCCCCTCCAGGCGGTGTACACCGACCCGGCGGACACCCGCCGTGGGGGACAGGCCACTGCGCGGGTGGTGGCAGCGGGCCCGGAGAAGGTGACCGGAATCGCGATCACACCGAACCCGTTCTCGATCCAGACGACGTTCTCCCTCATCTCGGAGCCGATCGGGGCGCGGGCGGGGAAGATCGGGGTGACCGTGTTCGACCTCACCGGTCGCCGCGTGGGGGAGATCGTGGGAACCGATACGGCCTCCGTGTCCTGGGATGGGGGGAGCCTTCGCAACGGGGCGTACATCTACATTGCGAGGGTTGAGACGGTGATCCCGGCGGTTCGCTTCTGGGAGTTCAAGGGGTTCGTCTACATCCAGCGGTAGGGCCAGAACGCCCGTCGATCAGCCTCGGGGGAGGGGGGCCCTCTTCCCGAGGCTGAAGGTTCGGTCGAGGAAGACGTGCAGGAGGTGGGGGAGGTACAGCCCGGCCAACACCGGTAGCACCGACTCCCCCGGGACGGACCGAGGGAAGGGCACGCCCAGCGTGAGGTGGAGCACCGTCCCCAGCGCGGCCCCAACCGCGGCGAGGTACAGGATCCGGGTCAGGGGGCCGAGCAGGGGAGAGTGGGACATCCCGCGGTGTCGGAAGAGGAGCGCGTACGGCCGCCAGAGGAAGCGCGCCCTCCGCCACCGCCGGGACGGGTCGCTTCTCGTCAGATCGAGATCAGGGGATAGGAACAGACTCGCTACCACGTAGGCGCCTGTGAAGAACACGAGGGGCGCCCGCTCCACGTGGAGCGCTGCCCCAGCGGCGACCCAACCGGGAAGCGTCCCCAGCTCGAACGCGAGGTGCGTTCTCCCCTGCGGCATGGGACACTGTACCGCCCCCCGCTGCGACGGGGCAACCTTGACCCGGCCGAGGGGACCGGTACAATCCCCGCAGGTTAGCAGGCATTACCTCAGAGTGCTAAACCCACACCAAGGAGGTGCCGATGAAGGTGAAACCTTTGGGCAATCGGATCCTCGTCAAGAAGATCGAGGAGGAGGAGCGCCGCACCGCGGGGGGGATCGTCCTCCCCGAGTCGGTGAAGGATGAGAAGGCGGTCAAGGGCGAGGTGGTCGCCCTCGGGACCGGAGAGAAGTTCGAGATGAAGGTCGGGGACACGGTGCTCATCGCCGCGTACTCAGGGACAGAAATTCGCATCGGCGAGGAGAAGCACATGCTCGTCAAGACCACGGACGTCCTCGCGATCGTCGAAGGCTAGGAGGATACCATGGCGGCCAAAGAAGTCATCTACGGAGAGGAAGCGCGGCGCAAGGTGCTGAGCGGGGTCGAGAAGCTGGCCAGCGTCGTACGGGTCACATTGGGCCCCCGCGGGCGCAACGTGGGGATCGAGAAGAAGTTCGGGTCCCCGGACATCGTGAACGACGGGGTCACGATCGCCGAGGAGCAGGAGTACAAGGACCCGTTCGAGAACATGGGGGCCCAGCTCGTCAAGGAGGTTGCCTCCAAGACAAACGACGTGGCGGGCGACGGGACGACCACGGCCACGATCCTCGCCCACGCCCTCCTCAAGGAGGGGTTCAAGATGGTCGCCGCGGGCTCGAACCCGATGGCCCTCAAGCGCGGGATGGAGAAGGGCGTCAAGGTGGTGACCGAGGAGCTGAAGAAGATGTCCCGGAAGCTCTCCACCAAGGCCGAGACGGCCCAAGTGGCCTCGATCACCGCCCACGACCCGGAGATCGGACGGGTCATCGCCGACGCGATGGAGGAGGTCGGCGAGGCCGGGGTCATCACCGTTGAGGACTCGGACACGATCGAGACCCACTACGAGGTCGTCGAGGGGATGCAGTTCGACCGGGAGTACATCTCCCCCTACTTCGTGACCAACCCGAAGAAGATGGAGGTTGAGCTCGAGAACCCGTACATCCTCGTCACGGACCGCGAGCTCAAGAACGCGATGGAGATGATCCCCCTGCTGGAGAAGGTCGCCCAGACCGGGAAGCCTCTCCTGATCATCGCCAAGGACGTGACCGGGGAGGCCCTGTCGACCCTCGTCCTGAACAAGCTGAAGGGCACGCTCGCCTCGTGTGCGGTCAAGGCCCCCGGGTTCGGGGATCGCCGCAAGGCGATGCTCGAGGACATCGCGATCCTCACCGGTGGAGTCGTGGTGGCCGAGGACGCGGGGATGGAGATCAAGAACACCACCCTCGACATGCTCGGCCGCGCGGAGCGGGTCCGGGTGGACCACGAGGACACGACGATCATCGGCGGGAAGGGAAACCCCGATGCGATCAAAGCTCGGGTCGAGCAGATCGAGGAGCAGATCAAGGGCACGGACTCCGACTATGACCGCGAGAAGCTCGAGGAGCGCAAGGCGAAGCTTGCCGGCGGCGTCGCGGTGATCAAGGTGGGAGCGGCGACAGAGACCGAGCTCGAGGAGAAGAAGCACCGCATGGAGGATGCGCTCGAGGCGACGAAGGCTGCGGTGGACGAGGGGATCCTGCCTGGCGGTGGCGTGGCCCTTCTGCGGACCCTCAAACCTCTGGCCAAGCTGGAGAAGGAGCTGGAGGGCGACGAGAAGGTCGGCGTGCAGATCCTGAGAAAGGCGATCGAAGCGCCGGCGCGCCAGCTCGCAGAGAACGCGGGGTTCGAGGGCGCCGTGATCGTCGAACAGCTGAAGAAGGAGAAGGACGCGATCGGGTTCGATGTCGCCACGGAACAGTTCCGCGACATGTTCGAGGCGGGGATCATCGACCCGACGAAAGTGACGCGGTCCGCTCTCCAGAACGCGGCCTCGATCGCAGGGATGCTTCTGACCACAGAGGCGCTCGTGGCTGAGATCAAGGAGGAGAAGAAGGAGACGATGCCTACCCCTCCGCCCGAGTACTAGGCCACCACCCCGAACGTGCCGACGAGCCCCGGCCCAACGGCCGGGGCTCTGTTCTCGGCTCCTTGCGTCCATCCGCTCTCCACCCGATAATGCGCGCCTGAAACTCATGCCCAGAGACCTCGTGATCGTCGAGTCGCCGACGAAGGCCCGCACCCTCGCCTCCTACTTAGGGAAGGAGTTCGTCGTCGTCTCCTCCAAAGGGCACGTGCGCGATCTCCCCGAGAGGGAGCTCGGGGTGGAACTCGACGACGAGTTCACCCCGAAGTGGGTGGTGCGGGACCGGAAGCTCATCGCCGACCTGAAGAAGAAGGCCGCGGGCGTGTCCCGGATCTACCTCGCCACCGACCCCGACCGGGAGGGCGAGGCGATCGCCTACGACCTGGTGGAGCTGCTCGGGGATGGCGATCGCTACGCGCGGATCCTCCTCCACGAGATCACGCCGGAGAGCGTGCGGGAGGCCCTCGGCCGTCCCGGCCGGATCGACCTCGCCAAGGTCGAGGCCCAGCGGGCGCGGCGGATCCTCGACCGGCTCGTGGGGTACCAGATTAGTCCGCTTCTGTCGCGGGTGCTGGCCGGGCGGCGGTTCGAGGGCCTGTCCGCGGGCCGGGTGCAGTCCGTGGCCCTGCGGTTCATCTGCGACCGGGAGCTTGAGATCCAAGGGTTCGTCCCCGAGCCCTACTGGGAGGTAGCCGCCTTGTTTCCGACCGAGCCCCCGCTTGCGGCGCGGCTCGACGGCCGGCTCACGGCGCGGGAGGACGTCGAGACCCTCGTCCGTGATCTCGCCCGGGCCCGGTTTACGGTGGACGCGGTCGAGGAGGAGGAGGTCGTCCGCCGCCCGTCCGCCCCGTTCATCACCTCCACCCTGCAGCAGGCGGCGTCAAGCGAGCTCGGGTTCTCCCCCAAGCGGACGATGCAGATCGCCCAGAGCCTGTACGAGGGAGTGGCGATCGGGGGGGAGATGGTCGGTCTCATCACCTACATGCGTACGGACTCCGTCCGCGTGTCCGATTCCGCGATCGCCTCGACGCGGGCGTTCGTGAAGAAGGAGTTCGGAACCAAGGCCCTGTCCCCCAAACCCCGGCACTTCCGAAACAAGCGCCGGGCCCAGGACGCCCACGAGGCGATCCGCCCGACCGAGGTCGGGCGGACCCCGGACGAGGTGGCCCCCCATCTCACCCCGGAGCAGCGGAAGCTCTACGACTTGATCTGGCGTCGGTTCGTCGCCACCCAGATGGCGGACGGGATCTGGCTCCGGCGGAAGGTAGCCATCCGTGCGGGCGACCACGTGTTCCGGGCGTCCTCGTCGCGGATGGTGTCCCCGGGGTTCACCGCGGTGTTTCCCGTGGCCCGGCTCGACGACGAGGAGGCTCCGTTGCCGGGGGGACTTGCGCCGGGGGCCGAGCTTTCGCTCCCGGAGATCACGGTTGAGGAGCATGAGACCGAGCCCCCCAAGCGCTACACCGAGGCGGGGATCGTCCGCAAGCTCGAGCAGGAAGGGATTGGACGCCCCTCGACCTACGCTCAGATCGTGTCCGTGATCCAGGACCGGGGGTACGTGGTGCGAGAGGGGAGTTCGCTCCGGCCCACGCTCCTGGGCCACCTGGTGACGGATCTCCTGCGCCTGTACTTCCCCGAGACCGTGGAGGAGGCGTTCACCGCCAGGATGGAGGAGGACCTCGATCGGGTCCAGGAAGGGGACCTCGGGCGGGGCGAGCTCCTGCGCTCGTTCTACCGCTGGTTCGGTCCCAAGCTGCACACGGTCGAGGAGGCGCTCTCCAAGGGCGGAAAGCCCTTCCAGGCCCTCAGCGACGTCACCTGCCCGACGTGTGGAGCACCGATGGAGGTCCGCGTGTGGCGGGGGAGCTTGTACCTCGGGTGCTCCCGGTACCCAGAGTGCCGGACCACGAAGAACCTCCCGCCCAACGTGAGCTTTCGCTACCGGGCGGATCGGGTGGAGCTGGGCGATGCCTTGGCCGCGGTTGAGGCCGCGCCGGCGGTCCCGTGCTCGAAGTGCGGGACCCCGATGACCCTCCGCCACGGCCGGTTCGGCCGTTACCTCTCCTGCCCGAGCTGCAAGACGACCTCACCTATCCCGAGCGGCGTGGCGTGCCCAGAGTGCCGGGAGGGTGATCTCGTGGAGCGGTTTGGCAAGCGCTACGGAACGTTCTACGCCTGCTCCCGCTACCCAGACTGCAAGTTCCGCCTTCCGGCGAAGCCGGTCGAACCGTGCTCAGCGTGCGGACAGGGCGTGGTCTACGACGACCCCCGCCGCGGCCCGCGCTGTTCGAACCCTGAATGCGCCTCACACGGAGAGGAAGGCCCCGCACCGGCTGCCCGACGGCCGCGACGCGGGGCCACGAAGAAGCGCAAGTCCTAGACTCTAGCTCTCCTCGAGGATCTGCCGGAACTGCTCGAGCTTTCGCAGAACCGTCGAGTCCCGCAGTTTCTCCAGGCCCTCCTTCTGGATCTGCCTCACCCGCTCCCGGGAGATCCCGAAGATGTCCCCCACGTCGTCCAGAGTCTTGGGCTGGCTTCCGTCGAGGCCGTAGCGGAGCTCGATCACCCGTCGCTCGCGGGGGGTCAGGCGGTCCTTGAGTGCCTTCTGAAGCTCCTGCTGGAGGAGCTCCTTGAACGTCTCCCGGGTCGGGGAAACCGCGCCCTCGTCCTCGATGAAGTCTCCCAGCACCGCCCCTTCGTCCTCGTAGCCGATCGGGGTGTCGAGGGACGCCGTGTACTGGGAGGTCTTCTTCGCCTTGACGATGTTGTCCACCGTGGTATCCAGCTCGCCCGCGAGTTCCTCCAGGCTCGGTCCGGTCCCGTGCTCCTTCAGGTGCTCCCTCTCTGCGGTGTGGATCTTGCGGATGAGCTCGTTGATGTGGGTCGGGACGCGGATCGTCCGGGAGCGGTTCGTGATCGCTCGGAGGATCGCCTGGCGGATCCACCACGTGGCGTAGGTCGAGAACTTGTACCCTTTGCGCCAGTCGAACTTCTCGACGGCCTTCATGAGGCCGAGGTTTCCCTCCTGGATCAGGTCCAGGAACGGGAGCCCACACCCGCGGTACTTCTTGGCGATCGAGACCACGAGCCGCAGGTTGGCCTCGGCCAGCTTCTCCTTGGCCTGCTTGTCACCCGCCTCCACGCGCTGGGCAAGCGAGACCTCTTCGTCCTTCGTCAGCAGGGGAACGCGGGAGATCTCATCAAAGTAGGTCCGAATCGGGTTCTCCGGACTGCGCCGGCTTGCCCGGTCGGACTCCCACCACAGGACCTCCTCTTCGGTCGTGTCGGGTTCCTCGCGTACCTCGTTGCCAAACCTGACCACTTCCATCGGTGTCACTCCTTGGGCCTCCATGCGAAGAGCTGAGGGTGAAAACAGAACCATCCGCTGGTGTCCTCACATCCCGCTGTGCACTATAGCACGAATGGGCCCGGTTGTGAAGGGGGAGAGAATATCGTTGGGATGGATTGTTTGGTCTGTTTGGGCCATCGGAACGGAGGTGGCGCGCTTGCCGGGGGGGAGGGAGGTCCTTAGCCGGAGCGTTCGTCTAGTCTTTCCCCCGTGCTTCAGGTTCCCCAACTCGCCGGACGAGCCCGGCGACGATCCAGGAAAGCGGCTTGGCCGTGCCCGGCGGGGCGGTGGCGGGCCGCCAGGGGAGGGCGATTCCCGTGAGGTTCGTGAAGGTCCCCTCCCGTTCCGGCCACCGGGCGAGCGGGGCCACGGCGTGGGCGAGGGGGAGGGACTCGGTCTCGCGGTGGTGGAAGAGGACGAACCACTTGAGGGACCGGAGGGCTGTCTCGGTCGCACCGTGGTCCAGGGGGTCGACACCGACCGCCCACAGGGTGTCCACGGCCCCAGTGTTCACCGCGGCCATGGCGTCCGCGGACGGAGAACCGAGGCCGGCGCCGAGGGCGCCCCGTGCGTTGGCCCCGTGGTAGAGGGGGATGATGTTCTTCGAGCCCAGCGTCTCAAGGAGATCGAGCAGGCGTGCGACAGCGTCCCCGTCCGAGGCGACCCCGGGGCCGACGAGGGTCACCACCCGTTTCGCCCCGCTGAGCAACGTTGCGACCCTGTCGAGCGAAGAGCCCGCACCTCTTCCTGCGAGGAGCGCCTGGCGGAGGTCGGAGAGGATCTCCCCGTACCGTCCGGGCGGGACGGGAAGCTGCAAGGTGTCCCCCTTGGCGAGCCGGCCGAGCTCCCCCCCGAGGGCGAGGACGCGGGTTCCGGACTGGCGCATCGCGAGTCGGATCCACGACGCGAGCACGGGTTGGTCGGCCTCAAGGTGCCCGTCGAGGAGGAGGACGAGGTCGGCCTCCCGGAGCTTGCCGAAGGTGGTACCCCTCGATTCTCCCCAGCGCTCGCGGAGCGCGTGCAGGAGAGGGGAAGGCGCGGCCCCGCCGGGAACGGAGACGATGGTGCCGGGAACGACCTCGGTCAAGCGACGCAGGGACTGGTAATCCTCATCGGCGAGGTCTCCCGCGGCGAGGATCGCCGTCGTCGTTCCGAGGAGCGAAGCGACGGTGTCGAGGAACTCGCTCCACTGGGCCGCGCGGCTCTGGCCGCCCGACCGGAGGAGGGGCTGGGTAAGGCGGGCTTCGTCAAGCCCGAGGGGGGCCAGCCGCCCGCGGGCGCAGGCGTTCCCGAAGCTCACCCCCCGGGGGAGGTCGAGGTCCGTGCCCGCCCGGACGACCCGCCCCGAGAGGGGCTCCACCTCGAGGAGGAGGTCGCACCCCACCGGGCACTCCCCGCAGTGGGTGGGGACGGCC
>CAKZSO010000063.1 GCA_937921255.1 Candidatus Bipolaricaulota bacterium | reverse complement strand
GGTTCACATCCGGAAGCCCCCGGGGAAGTGGCTGGAGATCATGGGGGCGGGGATGGTGGACCCGGCGGTGCTCACCGAGGTGGGCTACGACCCGGAGGAAGTGACGGGGTTTGCGTTTGGGCTAGGGGTGGAGCGGATGGCGATGCTCCGCTGGGGGATCGAGGACATCCGCCTGTTCTACCAAAACGACGTCCGGTTCCTTTCCCAGTTCTAGACGACACGCGGTTGGGTAGACCAGACCCCGTCACCTGTCCCTCCTCAGCGGGCGCCCCAGGTGCGGAACGCGGCCTTCCCCTCCGGGGTGAGGAACGCCCATCGGATGAGGCCCATCCGATCGTGGTGGAGCGTCAGGTCTTGAGCGTCGAGCCAGGCGTGGAGAGCAGCCCGCAGTCCCTTGATCCCCTCCGATGACGGAGCGGCAAGGAGATCCCCGATCGCGGTGAGGATTCCCTCCGGAACGCCGAGGAGCCGGAGCTCCTCCGCCGCCCAGTGCCGGGTTGGGGCCCACGCCCCGCAGACGACGGCGAGGAGCTTCACCAGGGCCACCGCCCCTTCTCCGAGTACGAGCCGCGTGGCGAGATCGTTGCCGCGGTCGAGGCACTTCGCCGCCCGACCGAGGGCGAACATCGTCTCCAGGTAGTGGACCGTGACGCGGACCTCCCGCACCTCGGGGGGGAGCGCGGCCAGCCGGGGGAACAGGTCGGCGAGCTTCCCCTGGGGGTCGTAGAGGATCACCGCGTGCTGAAACGGGTAGTGGTCGAGGTCGAGGGTCGAGCCCTCCATCGCCCGAAGCTCGCTCCACGGCCGGAGGTAGAACTCGTGGTCCACCCGCCGCGGCGGGCCCTCTTCGAGGGCGAACACGTGACGTTCCTCAAAGGGAGTCTGCTCGTAGGACGCGTCGTCGAGCGCGACTTCAAGGTCGTAGTCCGAGATCCGGTCCCGGAACGGCCGGCTCGCCGAGCCGACGAGGTAGATCCCGATCACCCCCGGCCGCCCGACGTACCTCCCCGCGAGCTCCCGCGCCCGATCCACGGGCGGATCCTATCCCAAACCCGCGCCGCGGGGCGCGGCTTGCGGGGTTGGGGTGGCGAGGCGGAGATTGGGGTACGATCGCCCTGTGGGACAGGGGAACGTGGCGTTCTGGATCGTGGCGGCAGTGGCGGTGGGGCTTGTCGTGACCGGGGTTCTGACGTCGAGGCCCCCGCTGCGGGTTGTGGACGAGCTTGACCTCTCCCGCTACCTCGGGACGTGGTACGCGGTGGCGAGCATCCCGACCACGTTCGAACGCAGGTGCGCTCAACGGACCACCGCGACCTACACCCTCCTCCCGAGCGGGCAGATCGAGGTTCTCAACGTGTGCTACTCCCCCGACGGGCGGCGGATCGAGGCCCGCGGCCGGGCGTGGATCCCGGACCCGAAGGTCCCGGCCAAGCTCAAGGTGAGCTTCGTGAACCTCCTCGGGTTGCGGTTCTTCCCCGCCGACTACTGGGTGATCGACCTCGCCCTGGACTACTCCCACGCCGTGGTCGGCCACCCCAGCCGAGACTTCGGTTGGGTTCTCTCCCGCAGCCCCACGCTCTCCGCGGAAGCCCTGGCGGGGATTTGGGACCGGATCGAGGCCCAGGGCTACGACCGGTCGCGGTTCCGCCCCGTGGACCAGGGGATCCACGTCCGGCCATGATCGAGTTCTCGACCGAAGGCCGCGCAGCCCGGTACGGCCGGATCTACGACCAGCTCCGCGATCTGATCGCTGGGAAGTCGCCCGGCCTGATCTCGGCGATGGCCACGGTTTGCGCCGTGCTCCACGCGAAGATGCCGCACCACTCTTGGACCGGGTTCTACCTCGCGGCCGGCGACGAGCTCCACGTCGGCCCCTACCAGGGGCCGGTGGCGTGCCAGGTCCTGCGGGAGGCGGGGGTGTGCATCACCTGCCTGAGGACGGCCCAGCCGATCGTGGTCCCGGACGTCCACCTCTTCCCCGGGCACATCGCTTGCGACCCTCGGTCGCGGAGCGAGATCGTCCTCCCGGTCCTGAAGGACAACCAGGTGGTTGCGGTCCTCGACGTGGACTCCCACCGACCGGCGCAGTTCACCGAAGCCGACGTCGCCCCCCTGGCGCGGATCGTCGCCCTCCTCGACCCATACCTCGGGCCGTAGAGCGCCTTCCTACGTGGGTGGGGAGGCGGCTTGAACTACGGTGGCAGATAGGTCGGGACCGATGGTGAGGAGCTCGCCGTTCCCGAGCGACCTCCACCCCGGGCGGTCGTCGATCGGCTCCGAGGCGACCACGATCGCCCCGCCGTCGTCCCGCCAGCGCAACGTGTAGTAGTCGGGCTCGCGCGTGTAGAGGCACAGGGCGTAGAGCGAGGCCCCCTCGGACAGGAGGAAGTTGACCGCGGTGTAGTCGCGAAGGAGCCCCGCGAGGTCCCGGAGGGCGGCGGGGACCCGGTCCGGGGTCCGGGGGTTCCACGTGCGGTTGAGCCACCCGAGGAGGCGCTGGGAATCGGTGCCCGCGCCCGCCCCGAGCAAGGCCACGTCGTGGATCGTCCCGTTGTGGGCGAGAAACAGGCCGTCTTGGACGAGCGGCTGGGCTTGGAGCGCCCCCCGCATGCCCCGGTACTCGGGCGAGGCCTTCCGCGCGTGGGCGAGGAGGAGGGTCGTCGGCGCGGAGAGGTTTCCAGGAAGGGACTGGGTTTGCGCCAACGCCGTTGCCCCCCACCGGTAGAGGCGCATCCGGCCGGCGAGGTCGCGGTAGGCCCAGCCCACCCCGTCTCGGTGGGGGGCGTGGACCCCGCGCAGGCTCATCCCCTGAAGGCCGTGGGGGGCGTCGAGGAGGTACGAGCGGATCGCGACCGGCTCCCGCGCAACCACGCCCAACAGCCGGCACATGGGGCTAGCCGTCGAGCGCGTCGGCAAGGAGGCGGCCGAGTTCCCGCGCCGTGTCCAGTGCTGCGCCGGGGTTTGCGGCGAGATCGCCCCGTCCCTCAACCCCGTAGTACGGGTAGCGCTTGATGGTCAAGGGGTCCATTCGAACCGTCATCGCGAACCCGAACAGGTACCGGAACACGTCGGTTGGGTCCCCCCCTCCGGTCGCAGCGACGAGCGCGCACGGCTTGTCCTCGAGGAGGTGGGCTCCCTTGTGCTTGCGTACGTCGTGGAAGAAGGCGAGGGCCACCAGTCGCTCGCAGAGGGCGACGAGACGCGATGGAATCTGGAAGTACAGCGGGGAACCGATAACGAGGCCATCGGCATCCTCCATCTTCTGGAGAAGGCCCTGGAAGCTGTCCTTGACCACGCACTTGTAGGGCAGCTTCGCGCATACGTCGTAGCACGCCTGGCACGGCCCGATCTCGAGGTCGGCGAGGTGAACGACCTGTACCCGCACCTTGGGCTCCGCCTCTTTCGCCCCGTCGAGGACGGCCTCGACGAGCCGGCCCGTGTTCCCTTCTCTTCGCATCGAACCGACGATTCCGAGGACCCTCATCGCGCCACCTCCGAAAGGTGAGGGTACTCCCGCTGGGGGCGGAGGGCCACCGACGGTTACCCTCGCTTGAGCGCCGCGCGCAGCGCGGCTGGGGAGAGGGTATTGAGGACGTCGTTTGCTGTTGCCCACCCCCGCCGGGCGGTGAGGATCCCGAGCTCGAGGTGGCCCAACTGGCTCGCCACGTGGGCGTCGGTGCCAATCGCGAACTTGACCCCGAACCCAAGCGCCCGCCGGACGAGCTCGCTCGACAGGTCGAGCCGCTGGGGTTGGGCGTTGATCTCGAGTGCAGTCCCCGACTTGGCTGCCCGGCGAAAGACTTCGTCCCAATCCGCCTCGTAGGGCGGTCGCTCCCCAATCAGGCGGCCCGTTGGGTGGCCGAGGACGTCCACCCCCTCGTCCTCGACCGCCCGGGCGAGCCGCTCCGTCATCTCCGCCCGCCCGAGGCGAAGGTGGCTGTGAACCGAGGCGACCACGAGGTCGAGCTCGGGGACGAGGTCGCGGGGGACGTCCACGGTTCCGTCGCGGGCGATGTTCGCCTCGACCCCGGCCAGGATCGTCACTCCGGGGAACCTCTCCGCGAGCCGGCGCACCTCCTCGATCTGACGGCGGAGGTCGTCGGGTGAGAGTCCGGGGATCGCCGCGGCGAACCTGAGGTGGTCGGTGATCGCGAGACACGTGATCCCCTGCGAACGGGCGGCGTGGACCACCTCGTCGAGGGACATCTCTCCGTCGGAGGCATTCGTGTGGACGTGGAGGTCCGAGCGAACGGCCGCCACCTCGACCAGCGGTGGGAGGTTCCCCGCCTCGGCAGCGGCGATCTCGCCGCGGTCCTCCCGGAGTTCGGGCGGGATGAAGGCCAAGCCCAAGGCCGCGTACACCCCGGCCTCGTCCTCCCCTGCCACCGCGGCCCCATCGGCCCTGAACACCCCGTACTCCGAGAGCTTGAGGTCCCGGGCCGCGGCCCGCTCCCGCAGGCGGATGTTGTGCTCTCTCGATCCGGTGAAGTACTGGAGCGCGGCGCCAAACGAAGCCATTGGCACGAGACGCAGATCGCACTGAACGCCCCCCTCGAGGCGCACCGAGGCCTTCTTCGGCCCGTGGGCGAGGACCTCGACCACCGCCGGGAGGGCGCAGAACGCGGCCGCGGCCTCCGCGGGCCGGTCCGAGATCGCGAGGAGGTCGAGGTCGCCCACCGTCTCCTTGCCCCGCCGGAGCGACCCCGCCGGCTCGACCCGGCGGAACAGCCCCGTGGCGAGGAGTCGGCCGCACAGGTCGCGGGCCAGCGGAAGCGCCCGGCCAAGGAGGATCCGCCGCTCGGTCCTCCGAACCTCGGCCAGGCCGCGGAGGATCTTCTCCTCCACCTTCTCCCCAAGCCCCTTCACGGTCCGGATCCGGCCCTCTGCGGCCGCCCGGGCGAGGTCGTCGAGGTCTCTCACCCCCAGGGCCTCGTAGAGGAGCTTCGCCGTCCGCGGGCCGACCCCGTCCACCTGGGTCAGGGCGTGGAGGTCCACGGGGAGCTTCGCCTTGAGCTCCTCGTGGTAGCGGAGCTTGCCTGTTCGGACGATCTCGGCGACCTTCTCGGCGATCGCCTCCCCGACCCCGGGGAGGTCTCGGATGTGGCCCTCGACCACCAGGTCCTCGATCGGGGTCTGGAGCTCCTCGATTGCCCGCGCCGCCCGGCGGTAGGCACGGGGCTTGAACGGGACCTCGTCGAGCTCGAGGAGATCGGCGATCTCGTCGAGGATCCGCGCCACGAGGGCGTTCTTCATCGGTGAAGCCTGGCGAAGCGGCGGAACGAGCGGTCGTAGGTCCGCTCCACCTCTGGCGGGAAGCAGCACGCGGGGAGCTGTTCCTGGGCGAGGTGGTAGGCGAGACAGGCGCAGCAGTTGCCCTTCCGGGGGCAGGTGGGCCAGGTGCAGCTGCACCTGGCGAGGTTGGCTTGGGTCTGGGGACACGTCGCCATGGTCCTCCTTTCCGGCCGCGTTGGGCCGACGGCTATAATGCCCGAAGCCATGAACCTTGGGCAAACGGTGTTCAACCGCATTCTGGACGATACGGGCGGCGGGCGCCCCCACTACGAGCGGTACTCCCTGGTCGCCGTTCCGGCGACAATCGAGGGCCTGTTCGGCCTTCCGCCGGTGGGGTCCAGCCTTCACGACGAGCTCGGGCTGAGGCGGTCCGAGGTCGTCCTGAGCGTGATCGTAGACGGGCTGGGCTACCACAGCCTGGAGGACCTCCGCCGGCGGGGGATCGTGGACCTGGGCTCGATCGTGGGCGACGGGGCATACATCCCGCTCACGTCGGTGTTTCCCTCCACGACGACCGCTGCTCTCGCCACGCTCTCGACCGGCCTGAGCCCGATCGTCCACGGGGTCCTCGGGTACAAGCTGTACCGCACCGAGGTCGGGTCGGTGGTGGACATGATCCGCCTCGCCACGCCGGGCGGGCGGGAGAACGCCCTCGAGAAGTTGGGGATCCAGCCGCAGGATCTTCTCAAGGTCCCCACCGTCTACAGTCGCCTCGCCAGCGAAGGGGTGACAACGACCCTGTTTCTCCCCAAGTTCATTGCCGAGTCGGGCCTGTCGCGGATCCTGTACCAGGGGGCGGGGCGGACCATTCCCTACCTCACGACCTCCGACCTCCTGATGAACCTGGGCGATGCCCTCCGCGGCCCGCGTCCGGCGCTCCTGGCCGTGTACCTCCCGTCCACGGATAGCCTGGGTCACGTCTACGGGCCCACGACCCGCGCGTTCGAGCTCGAAGCGGCCCACGTGTTTGGCGTTCTCCGCGACGCGGTCCGGCTCCTCCCACGCGGGGCCACCGTCCTCGTGACCGCGGACCACGGGTTCTACGAAGCGGACCCTGTCGCGGACATGGTGTCCTGCCCTGCCTATCCGGCTCTACGGGACGGGCTCCTCGTCCCGCCGGTCGGGGACCCGCGGGCAGCGTATCTCTTCGTCCGCCGGGGGCACGAGGATGGGGTGGTCCGGTTCTTCGCCGAGACCTTCCCCGGTGAGTTCACCGTTCTCTCGGTCGAGGAGGCGCTGGCGCGCAAGCTGTGGGGCCTGGAGCCGGCGCGGCCCGAGGTGCGGCGGCTCCTCGGGGACTACCTCGTCCTCTCCCAGCGGCGGAAGTTCCTCCTCTGGCCGACCGAGGAGTTCAAGCTGCGTGGGCTCCACGGGGCCCTGACCCCGGGTGAGCTCTACGTCCCGTTCCTGGCGCGAACTGCGTAGAGGAGGAACCGATGGCTATCGTGAAGCGGCTTGCTGAGGTCCCGCCGAGGGACATGTCGAATGGAACGGACGTCGTTGGCGTCCTGAAGCGCGTCCTGATCGGTCCAGCGGATGGAGCGCCCACGTTCGCGGTGCGTCTGTTCACCCTCGCTCCGGGGGGCAACACCCCGGCCCACACCCACCCCTTCGAGCACGGCGTGGTCGTGCTCCGCGGGACGGGGACGGTTCTCACGCCCAATGGCCGGGTCCCGATTGGGGAGGGGACCACGGTGTTCGTCCCCCCGGGCGAACACCACCAGTTCCAGAATACCGGGCCGGGGCCGCTCGAGTTCCTGTGCGTCATCCCCGTCGGCTACGAGACGTGACCGCCGATGGCGGGGCGGGTGCTCGTCGGGCTGTCGGGGGGCGTGGACTCGACGGTTGCTGCGTTCCTCCTCCGAGCGGCCGGGTACGCGGTCCACGGGCTCACCCTGTGGCTGTGGAAGCCGGAGGGGACCCTCGAGAACCCGTGCTGCTCGGTGAGCGCGGCGGCCCTCGCGGCCCGCGAGCTGGAGATCCCGCACGAGGTCGTTGGGGCCCAGGAGGAGTTCGCTAGGCTGGTCGTCGCGCCGGCGCTCGAGGGGTACCAGGCGGGCTTGACCCCGAACCCTTGTTCCGTCTGCAACCGGGAGGTGAGGTTCACGCTTCTCCTTCGGGAGGCGGATCGGCGGGGGATCGAGACCGTCGCCACCGGGCACCACGCCCGGGTGGATCAGACGCCGGCTGGAGCGCGGCTCCTCCGCGGCCGAGATCTGGCGAAAGACCAGTCCTACTTCCTCTACGGCCTGTCCCAAGCCGAACTCGGTCGGGCCCAGTTCCCGGTTGGGAGGAAGACGAAGGGGGAGATCAAGGCCCTCGCCGCAGGGCTCGGGCTGACCGCGGCGCGCCTCCGGGAGAGCCAGGACCTGTGCTTTGCCCCGGACGGGATCGCCGCCCTCCTTCCCCCCTCCCCCCCCGGGCCGATCCTGGACCTCCACGGCCGGGTTCTCGGGACGCACCGGGGGTTCGCCCAGTACACCGTCGGACAGCGGAAAGGCCTGGGTATCTCCGCTCCGAAGCCCCTGTACGTGGTCGCCGTGGATCCCGAGCGGAACGCGGTGATCGTGGGGCCCGAGTCGGCCCTGTACGCCTCAGGCCTTGTGGCGGAAGGCCTCCACTGGACCGCGGGCGCTCCCCCGGCTTCTGAGTTCTCCTGCGAGGTCCAGGTCCGGTACCGAAGCGCCGCGGTCCTGGCCGAGGTCCACCTCGAGGGGGATCGAGCCCGCGTTCGGTTCGCGCAACCCGTCCGGGCGGTGACCCCGGGGCAGGCCGCCGTGTTCTACTCGGGAGACGAGGTCCTCGGCGGGGGCATCATCCGGCGCGCTGTGTGAGCTCCCTATTCGCCAACGCGCTCACCTGCCAGGCGGGGGTCGAGCGCATCGCGTAGTCCCTCGCCCAACAGGTTCACCCCGAGGACGAACAGGAGAATTGCGATCCCGGGGAGGGTTGAGATCCACGGCGCGCGGAACAGGTAGTCTCGGCCGTCGGCGATGATCACCCCCCAGCTTGGTTGGGGCGGTTGGATCCCCAAGCCCAGGAACGACAGCGACGCCTCCATCAGGACCACCCACCCCACGCGGAGGGTGGCGACGACAATCGCTCCGGGAATGACGTTCAGGAGCAGGTGCCGAACGAGGATTCGGGCTGGCCCCGCCCCGGCAGCTCGGGATGCTTCCACAAACGCCGCCGTCTTCAGGGCGAGGGCCTCGCTGCGCACGATCCGGCAAGCCATCACCCACTCCTTGAACGCCAGAGCCACCACCAGGTTGAGGAACCCTGGGCCAAACAAGCCCATCAGAGCGATCGCCAAGACGAGGTATGGAAACGCCAGGAGCACGTCCACCACCCGCTGGACGACGGTGTCGACCCATCCTCCGGCGTACGCTGAGACGAGGCCGAGCACCACCCCCACCACGATGCTGACTCCCACGACGAGAAGCCCGAGTGAGATCGACACCCGGCCCCCGTGGAGGACTCGGCTCAGGATGTCGCGGCCGAGGTTATCCGTTCCGAAGAGGTACAGCTTCCCGCTCACAGCTGTGGTGCTCGGGCCGCGCAACCGGTCCGGGAGCCGCCCGCGGAGCGGATCGTGGGGTGCGATCCACGGGGCGAGGAGCGCCGACAGGCCGAGCACGAGGACCAGACCTCCTCCCACGAGGGCCAGCCGGTTCCGGCGAAACGCCCGCCACACCCGGGAACCCACCTAGCCCTCCTTCCCGTGGGAGATCCGCGGGTTGAGGAACGCGTAGGAGAGGTCCGCCACCAGGTTGAGAACCACGTAGGTCAAGGCGTACACCAGCACGCACCCCTGTACCAGTGGGAAGTCCCGGGTCTTGACCGCATCCACCACCCTCTGTCCCAACCCGGGCCAGGCAAACACCGTCTCCACGACCATGTTCCCACCCAGGAGCGCGCCCAGGTTGAGGGCCACCGCCGTTACCACGGGAAGGAGGGCGTTCCGCAGCGCGTGGCGCAGAATCACCCGGGGTTCGGGCACGCCCTTGGCCCGTGCGGTGCGCACGTAGTCCTGCCGGATCGTTTCGAGGAGGCTCGACCGGGTGATGCGCATCGTCATTGCCATCATCCCCGCTGACATTGCCAAGGCCGGCATTGCGAGGTGGCGCAGCACGTCGAGGGCCGCCCGCCCGTTGCCCTGCAGGACGGCGTCGAGGAGCAAAAAGCCCGTCCGTGGATCCAACCCGGTCCCGTACGTCATCCTCCCCGCCACGGGGAGCACCCGGAGCGTGACCGAGAACAGGATGATGAGGATCAGCCCGAGCCAGAACCCCGGCATGGAGACCCCGACCAGGGAGAGGAGCGTCCCCACGCTGTCGAGAAGCGAGTAGCGGCGGACGGCGGCGATTACCCCCACGGGGATCGCGACCAGGAGCGCGATCAGCGCCGCGAACAGCGAGAGCTCCATGGTGGCCGGGATCCGCTCGGCGATCAGCTCGGCCACCGGGCGACGGTGGATGATCGACCGTCCGAGATCCCCCCGCACAACTCCCCACAGGAACCTTCCGTACTGCTCGAGGAACGGGCGGTCGAGCCCGAACTCCTGCCGGATGCGGGCGATCTCCTCCGGGGAGACGGTCCCCGCCTGGCCCATGTACAGCTCCACCGGATCCCCGGGGGTGACGTACAGGAGGAGGAACACCACAAACGTTACCCCGAAGAGCACGGGGAGCGCCTGGAGGAACCGGCGGGCGACGTAGGCGACCATCGAGCGTGACGGGGCAGAGCGTAGGGAGGGGCCGCGGGCCCCTCCCTCGGCCGGCCTAGTTCGTCAGGTCCGCGTCATGGAGGTTGATCCGGCTGTCCGGGCTCGGGGTCCACCCCACGACCCTGCGGCTCACGCCGTAGCTCTCCTGGGCCACCCACAGGAACGCCATCGGAGCGTCGTCGAAGATGAGCTGCTGGGCGACCCGGTAGGCCTGTCGGCGGACCTCGGGGTCCACGGTTCCGCGTTCGGCGAGGTCAATCAGGGCCTCCAGCACCCGACTCGAGTACCCGCTGAAGTTCCCGCGCTCCCCGGTTACGAGCTTGGGGATCAGGATGTCGTTGGGCTCGAGGGTCGAGTTGCCCCAATCGCCGAGGTGCATCATCCGCCGCCCGGCGAGGAGCTCCCGTTGGAGGATGCCCCAGTCCCACTCCTGAACCTTGGCGTCGATCCCCACCTCGCGCAGCATCTCGGCGATGACAAGCGCCACATCCCGGAAGTGGGGCTGCGTGTCGATCGTCACCGAGAAGCCCGTTCCGTACCCGGCTGTCGCGAGGAGCGCCCTCGCCTTGTCGGGGTCGTACCCGTACGGGGTGAGCGGGGCGTAGAACGGGGAGTCGGGCGAGAGGATCGTGGGGATGGGAGTGGCCAGCCCGTTGAGGATGTACTCGATGATCAGGTCCACATCGATCGCGTAGTTGATCGCGCGCCGGACACGCACGTCGTCGAACGGCGGCTGGTTCACGTTCATCTCCAGGAACGCGCTGCGCGTGCCCCGGACGCTCATCACGGTCAGGTTCGGATCGGCCTCGACCTCGGGGATGAGGTCCACCGGGATCCGCGTCGCGATGTGGATGTCGCCGGCGCGCAAGGCGGCGATGCGGGTCGAGGTTTCCGGTAGGACGCGGAAGATGACCCGGTCCACGAGCGCGGGCCCGACCGGCGGAAGATCCGTGGCGCCCCCGTAGTAGCCCGCGTAGCGCTCCATCACCACCTGCTGGCCCCGGTCCCAGCGCACGAACTGGAACGGTCCTGTGCCGACCGGGGCTGCCGCGAACTGCTCGTCGCCGACGGCTTCGACGTAGTGCCGGGGGACGATGAGGGTGTGGGGAAGGAACGACGGCAGCGCGGCGAACGGGACCGACGTGATGAGCTTGACCGTCAGGCGGTCCAGGGCCACGGCGTCCGTCACCGGGTCGAGGAGCCCCTTGCGCGGGGAGGTCAACCCGGAGATCCGCCCCTCCTTCACCGTTCGCTCGACCGTGAACACCACGTCGTCGGCGGTGAACGGGGTCCCGTCGTGCCAGGTCACCCCGTCGCGCAGGTAGAACACCCACTCCGTCGGCGAGATCCGTTCCCAGGACGCGGCGAGCTCGGGGACGATCCTTCCGTCCGGTGTCCGGGTGACGAGGCCGTCAAACATGTTGCGGAGGATGGTTTCTGTCTCTCGATGCCGGAAGTTCCCTGGATCGAGGGTGAGGGCGTCGGCCTCAATTCCCACGACCAGGGTCTTCGCCTGCTGGGCAAGGCCCCCGATGGACAGCGCGGCCACCAATGCCAGGGTGAGAAGCTGTGCCTGCGTGCGGTTCATGTATCCCTCCCTTTGCTTCAGAATGGTTGAGCCTAGGGTCCAACCGTGTTGGCCGTAAGAGCCGTCATGATGGTTGTGAGGTGAAAAAGAGCGTACCGGCAGATCGCTCCCTTCGCAAGGCGCGGGCCGCCTCCCACTGGAGACGGCCCGTTCAGGACAAGCCTGCCCCGTCTAGCCGAGCTTGGGGGGAATGACGATCTTCCCCAGGTTCTTCTCGTACTTTTCGATGTTCTCCCCGATCGCGTCGTGGAGGCGCTTCATGTGCCGGGGAGACAAGACGACCCGCGACACGAGGATCGCCTGCCCCCGCTCCGGCGTCTGGGCCTGGGGATCCACGAGCAGAAAGTCGATGAAGAATTCGTCCGGTTGATGGGAGATCACGGCGAGGTTCGAGTAGACCCCCTTCCGGGTCTCCATCTCTGCGCCAACCTGCATTTCTCGTTCTGTGACCATTGTACCTCCGGGGATCATCCTAGCCGCAACCGAGGTGGAGAACAACAACCGGTGGAACCCCGCGCGTCCTCGCTCCCGGGCCCGGCGCTCGGAACGGGGCAAGGCCGCCGAGTCCAAGCCGAGGCAGGCAAGGGAGGGGCGGGTCGGGAGCACAAGCTGCAGGGGCAGCGGAAAGAGGGTCGGGAGCCCAAACTACGTTCCCCGCAGGGCCTTCGGGAGGAGCCTGGGCGGCATCGTGTTCCCCCGAGCCCCCCCGAAACCTCGTCGGCGTGGGACCACGGACCGTTCCTCGGCACGTGCGAGCGCGATCCGCCGACATGCCTCCTGGCCCGAGGAGCCCAGCCCGCTTCCGGGCAGCACACGTCTTGCGAGGGGACTTGCACTGGACCCCGGCGCTCCGCCCTCCCTGGTGGAGCGTGCGTTGGGAAACACACTTGGGCCAAGTATAATCCTCGGTCTTCATGCGCGGGATCTTCCGAGAGCTGTGGCGGTACCGGTGGCGCCTGCTCGCAGGCGTCCTTGCTTTGTTCGTGGTGGATGCCCTCCAGCTCATCGCCCCGCTCATCGTCCGGGGCGCGGTGGACGACCTCGTGGCGGGGACCGGCGCGGGCCTTGTCCGCTACGCCGTGTACCTGACGGTGATCGCGGTGGTTGTGTTCGGGTTCCGGTTTGTGTGGCGGATTCTTCTCTTTGGCGCGGGACGCCTGATCGAGCGGGACATGCGAAACCGGCTCTACGCTCACCTCCTCAAGCTCTCCCCTGCCTACTACGTTGAGCACTCCACTGGCGACCTCATGGCCCACGCCACAAACGACCTCGAGGCGGTGCGCCGCTCGTGCAGCATGGGGGTCCTCATGGCCGCCGACGCCGTGATCATGATCTCGTTTTCGCTTGCGGCGATGGTTGGGATCTCTCCCCTGCTCACCCTGTACGCGTTCATCCCGCTGCCGTTTATCACCGTGGCGGTGATGGGGTTCGGGCGGCTCATCCACCGCCGGTTCGAGCGGGCGCAGGAGGCGTTCTCGGCCCTCACCGAGCGGGTGCGGGAGGCCCTGTCGGGGATCCGCCTTCTCCGGGCGTTCGCCCGCGAGGAGGGCATCGAGGGCGCGTTCGCCGCCACCAACCGCGAGAACGTCGAAGCGAACCTGTCCCTGACCCGAGCGTGGGGCGTGTTCGAGCCGATGGTCGGGCTTCTCGCTGGCCTGGGCACGGCGATCATCGTCTGGTTCGGGGGCCGGGGCGTGTTGGGTGGGACCCTGAGCCTGGGGGGGCTCGTCGCGTTCACGAGCTACCTGGGGATGATGGTCTGGCCGATGATGGCGATCGGCTGGATCGTGAACACCCTCCAGCAGGGCGCGGCTTCGATGAAGCGGCTGGACAAGATCTTCGCCGAGGTGCCCGAGATCACGAGCCCGGCGCGGCCGAAGCCTTTCCCTCCCTCCCGGCGGATCGAGTTCCGGAACCTCACGTTCTCCTACCCGAAGACCGACCGGCCCGCCCTGCGGGAGGTGAACCTCGTCGTCGAGGAGGGGATGACCCTCGGGGTCGTGGGCCTCACCGGGTCGGGGAAGTCGACCCTCGTCCGGCTTCTGCCGCGCCTGTACGACCCCCCGCCGGGCGCGGTCCTCCTCGGCGGGGTCGACATCCGTGAGCTCGACCTCGCTGCGCTGCGAGCCCAGATCGGGATGGCCCCCCAAGACGTGTTCCTGTTCTCGGCCCCTCTCCGCGAGAACATCGCCTACGGTCGGCCGGAGGCAGGCGAGGACGAAATCCGGGAGGCGGCGCGGCTGGCCGGCCTCTCCGATGAGATCGCGTCGTTCCCCGACGGCCTGGACACCCTTGTCGGCGAGCGGGGGATCACCCTCTCGGGCGGGCAGCGGCAGCGGGTGGGGATTGCCCGGGCCCTCCTTCTCGACGCGCCGATCCTCGTCCTCGACGACGTCCTGTCATCGGTGGACGCCCAGGTCGAGGAGCGGATCCTTGGCCACCTCCGGGACGTCCTCGCCCGTCGGACAGCGATCGTCGTTGCCCACCGGATCTCCGCGGTTCGGGAGTCGGACCTGATCATCGTCCTGGATGGCGGGCGGATCGTGGAGCGCGGCGACCACGGGACCCTCGTCCGCCGCGGCGGGCTCTACGCGCGTTTGAACGAGCTCCAACAGGCCCTGGTGCGATGAACGGACACCACGACCACGAGGAAGAGCAACTCGGCAAGGCGCTCGACTTCCGCCTCCTGCGGCGGATGGTCCGGTTTGCCCGGCCGTACCGGCTCCTGTTCGCCGCGGCGCTTCTCCTTGCGGGCGGGATCACGGTGATCGAGCTCGCGATGCCGTACATCGTCAAGATGGCCGTCGACTCGGTCCTTGTCCTCCCCTGGCTTGAAGTGCAGGCCGACGCCCCACCGGTTGCGGGCGCGGTCCCCTACGACCCCGGGACGTTCCTCGTTTTGGGGCGGCACCTTTCCGAACCGCTGCGCCAGGCCCTCGAGGAGGAGGGTCGGGTCCGGAGGCGGTTCCTCGTCGTCTCCTCCGCCGGGGCGGAGGCCGAGCTCGCCCGCCGCTACCCTGAGGCGTTCCGGTTGACCCCGGTTGGGTACGCCGCCCCCGAGGAGGCCCTGCGGGAGATCCCGGCTGCCGACCTTCTCCGCCTGCGCCTGTCCGCGGTCCAGATGCTCGGGGTCCTCACCCTGGCCTACATCGGGTTCCTCGTCCTGCGGTTCCTCCTCACCTACGGCCAGGTGTACACGCTGCAGTACGCGGGGCAGAGGATCCTCTACGACATGCGGCGGGCGGTGTTCGGGCACCTCCTACGGCTTCCGATGAGCTACCTCGACCGCCAGCCCGTGGGGCGGCTCGTGACGCGGGCCACGAACGACGTCGCCGCGATCAACGAGATGTTCACCCAGGTCCTCGTGCGGCTTCTCCAGGACCTGCTCATGGTGGCCGGGGTCCTGGGGATCATGTTCCACCTCAACGTCCGCTTGACCCTGATCCTCCTTGCGTTCACCCCATTCATCCTCGTCCTTGCGTTCTGGTTCCGCGAGCGCGCCCGCGAGGCCTACAGCGCGGCGCGGCGGGTTCTGGCGCGGATCAACGCCTACATCGCCGAGTCCCTGTCCGGGATGGGGATCATCCAGCTCTTCCGCCAGGAGGAGCGGAGCCGGAAGAGCTTCGCCGAGATCAACCAGAGCTTCTTCCGGGCCCAGATGCGTTCGATTACCGTGTACGGCGTGTTCGGGCCGGTGATCTCGGTGATGCAGAACCTCGCGCTGGCCCTCCTCATCTGGTACGGCGGGCGGGGGGTCCTGTCGGGGGCCTTCACCCTAGGGGCACTGGTGGCGTTCACGAGCTACATCCGGATGCTGTTCCAACCGATGGTGAACCTGTCCGAGCAGTACAACATCCTCCAGGCGGCGATGGTCGCTGCGGAGCGGATCTTCGGGATCCTCGACGAGCCCGCCGAGCCGACCGGTGCTCAGAGCGTGCCTGCCGTGCGCGGCGAGATCGAGTTCGACCACGTGTGGTTTGCCTACAACGACGAGGACTGGGTCTTGAAGGACGTCTCGTTCAAGGTGGCGCCGGGGGAGCGGGTGGCGATCGTTGGCCCCACGGGGTCGGGGAAGACGACGATCATTGGGCTCACGCTCGGGTTCTACCGGCCGCAGCTGGGAACGGTCCGCGTGGACGGGGTGGACCTGCGGGAGGTGGACCTCCGCGACTACCGGCGGAAGCTCGCCCTTGTTCCCCAGGAGGTGTTCCTGTTCTCCGGCGACGTGGCGGAGAACATCCGGATGTGGGACGGGGTGGTGCCGGCGGAGGCCGCCGAGCGGGCGGCGAAGGCGGTCGGGGTCCACGACCACCTCGTGCAGCTGCCCGAGGGGTACCGGACCCAGGTCAAGGAGCGCGGGGTGCGGCTCTCGGTTGGGGAGCGGCAGCTTCTGTCGCTCGCCCGGGCGGTGGCCGCCGACCCGAAGTTCATCGTTCTTGACGAGGCGACGGCGAACATCGACTCCCAGACCGAGGCCCAGGTCCAGGAGGCCCTGGAGCGGGTGATGGCCGGGCGGACCTCGATTGCGATCGCCCACCGGCTGTCCACGATCCGCAACGCCGACCGGGTGCTCGTGATCCACGAGGGGAAGCTTGTCGAGGAAGGGACGGTGGAGGAGCTTCTGGCCAGGAAGGGCCTGTTCTGGGCCCTGTGGCAGCTCCAGTTCGCCGAGGACGGGGGGAGCTCGGGCTCGTAGCTGATCAGCGCCGACGCCGCCCTCCGGCGAGGCGTGCCAAGAGCGCCCGCACCTCCCGCGGGCCGGGAAGACGGTACGTGGCTCGCGACCGCCCGCCCCCGACCTTGATCGTGCACGACCCCGCGGGCAGCGCGCCGAACAGGTCCTCATCCGTTCGATCGTCGCCGGCAGCGAGGATGAACCGGAACTCCCGCTCCACCCACTGCGCGGCGGCCTGGCCCTTGTGGAACGCCCCCGCCTTGATCTCGATCACGTGGTCCCCCGCAAGCACGTGGAGATCGAGGTGCGCGGCGAGGTCGCGGAGGGCCCCCAGGAGCTTGGGGACCCGCAGCCGCGACGCGTAGGGCTCGGCCCGCCGGAAGTGCCACGTCAGCGAGAACGCCTTCTCCTCCACGATCGCCCCTGGCGTCCGGCGGGCGTACCGCTCGAGAATCGGCCGCACCCGCTCCTTCCACGCCGCGTCCCGGGCCACCGTGGCCCGCCACGCGCCGCCCCGCTCCCGGACCCACGCCCCGTGCTCGGCGACCAACGCCACGTCGAGATCCCCCAGCCACGCCGCAAGCGTCTCCCGATCGCGACCGCTCACGATCGCGACCTCGTTCCGCGGGTCCCCCGCCAGCCGGGCGAGGACCGTCCGCAGCGCCCGGTCCGGCTTGGCCGCCCCCGGGGTTGGCGCGAACGGGACGAGGGTCCCGTCGTAGTCGAGGAGCAGGAGGCGGGTCTCCGCTGCCGCGTACTCGGCGACAAGCCGTTCGAGGTCGTCGCCAGCGAGGGGTTGGGGCGCGCGGTCCGGGCCGTCGCGGGAGGCGAGCTCGGCCAGGAAGTCCGCGGCCCACCCGTCCACCGTGTGGCCCCGCACCCGCTCCGCCATCCGCCTCAACCGCTCCCCCCGCTCGCGCTTCGGCATCTCCAGCGCCTCCCGGATCGCCCGTGCCATCCCTGGCACGTCGTTGGGGTTCACGAGGAGGGCTTCGCCCAGCTCCTGGGCTGCCCCAGCGAACTCGCTCAGGACGAGCACCCCGTCCCCCTCGACCTGGCTCGCCACGTACTCCTTGGCGACGAGGTTCATCCCGTCGCGGAGCGGGGTGACCAGCGCCACGTCCGCCGCCCGGTACAGGGCGACCAGCCGCTCGAACGGCACGCTTCGGTAGAGGTACCCGATGGGGATCCAGCCTACCGACCCGTGCCGGCCGTTGATCCGCCCGACCCGCTCGTCGATCTGGCGCTTGAGGTCCCGGTACTCCTCGACCCGGGTCCGGGACGGGACGAGGAGAAGGATCAGCGTCACCCGCTCCCGCCACGCCGGGTTCTCCGTGAGGAAGAGGTCGAACGCCTCCAGCCGTTCCAGGACGCCCTTGGTGTAGTCGAGGCGGTCCACAGAGAGGATGACCTTGCGGCCGCCGACGTGGCCCTTGATCCGCTCCACCTCGCGCTGGACCGCCGGGGCCTCGGCGGCGGTCCGGAACCGAACGTAGTCGATCCCCATTGGGAACGCCTCGGCGCGCACCGCCCGCTCACCCCCCTCCACGTTCCCCGACACGTTTCCCCGGCCGAGGATCGCGTGGACCGCGTCGAGGAAGTGCCCGACGTAGTCGTAGGTGTGGAACCCCACGAGATCAGCGCCCAGCAGCCCGTCCAGGATCTCCTGCCGCCACGGGAGCAGGCGGAACACCTCGTACGATGGAAACGGGATGTGGAGGAAGAACCCGATCCGAACCTCGGGAAGCCGGTCCCGGATCAGCGCCGGGACGAGCATGAGGTGGTAGTCGTGGACCCAGATCGCGTCCTCCGGGCGGGCGACCTCCGCCGCGGTGGCCGCGAACCGCTCGTTCACCCGGCGGTAGGCCTCCCAGTGGCTGCGGTCGTAGGCGGCGTGCTGGGTGAAGTAGTGGAAGAGAGGCCAGATCGCGCGGTTGCTGAACCCGCCGTAGTAGTCGCGCACGTCGCGGTCCGACAAGAATACGGGGACGCAGTTGTGGCCGGCGAGATCCCGGCGGACAGCCGCCTCTGTTCCCCGGAGCGCCTCCGCGGCGATCCCCGGCCACCCCACCCACGCGCCCTCCCCCGAGGCATGGACCGAGCGGAGCCCGGTCGCCAGGCCGCCCACGCTCGGGACGAAATGGATGCTCCCCTCCTCCTGCTTGGCTGTCACCGGGAGCCGGTTGGAGACGATGATCACCCTGCTCAGCGTCGGTCACCTCCTGGGGAATCTCGCGTTGGCGCGCCGCGCCCTCGCGCGCGCGGGGATGATCTCCCCTCAGCGTACCGGCGGTCCCGGGCCGGATCAACCCGCGACGGGTCGAGACGCTCGTTCAGGCACGGCAAGGAGCGCCCCCTGAGCCTCCTGCACAAGACGAGACGCGAACCCCTTGGCAACTGAGGGATTGAGGCATCCTGCATAGAATCGCCGTGCGGAAGGAGGTGTAAGCCATGGAGATGAGGACGACCAAGCGCTCCCCCACCGGAACGCGGGGCAAGGCCGAGGTCCGAACCGCAGTCCGCGGTGTGCATGTTGTCTCTGTCCAGCCCGGATCTTGGGAAGTCCGCCTGTTGGCCCCCTCCCAGACCGAGCGCTTCTCGTTGCGGGAAACGGCCCTCACCTACGCCAAGTGGGTTGCCCGTTCTTCTCGGCGGAAGGTCTACGTGCATGATGGCTCCACCTCCCGCAAGGGCTAGCCACCTGCCACCACTCATCAGGCGCAGGTTCTGACGAGCTGACGGATGCCCACTTACGACGATCAGGTCTTTATCAACTGTCCCTTCACCCCCGCATACCGGCCCCTGTTCCGTGCGATCGTGTTCGCGGTCCAAGATTGTGGGTTTGTCCCGCGCTGTGCGCTCGAGACAAGCGGTGCTGCCGAGACACGGCTCGACAAGATCTTCCGGTTGATCGGTGACTGCCGCTATGCCATCCACGACATCTTCATGGCTCAACTCGATCCCGTGAGCGGGTATCCCAGGTTCAACATGCCCCTCGAACTCGGCATCTTCCTGGGAGCACGCCGCTTCGGACGAGGCAGACAAGCGAAGAAGTTTTGTTTGATTCGCGACCGTGAGCTCTACCGCTTCCAGCAGTTCTGCTCGGACATCAGCGGGCAGGACCCTCAGGCCCACCACGGCGATCCGGCGAAAGCGATCGCATGCGTGCGGAACTGGTTCAGTGGAGAGTGGCCTGGGGTACGGTACCCAGGCGGCAAGCACATGGCGGCGAGGTCCGCCGAGTTCACCGAAGCCCTCCCGCTGATCTGCGATGCGCTACGTCTGGATCCCGACGACCTGCCATTCAACGACTTCACCGACGTTGTCGAGGAATGGATCAGATCCAATCCGCGGTAGTCTGTGCCGTGCTCGGAGACAGATACCTACCCATCGTCAGGCCTTCTGCTGCCCCTCTGGAGCAGGACGCGCCTCGCGGGCGGGGGGCAGGCCAGCAACGACGTTACGCGGCTGACCCTCCTTGGCCAACGCTGCGTTCACCGTGCGGGCGCCCTCTGTCCATGGTGGACTCTCCGTTGACGATGCCCGTTCCAGGCTAGCGACGACCTCGGTCCACGCCCTCAACGGTGAGGCCATCCCTGGGCTTCCCGTCATCGCCGCCTGCCGTTGCGGGTGGCAGGGCTGCTGAAGGCAGTGCCCTAGCTCACCCCGAAGGCCCACACCGCAGAGAGGACCTCGGCCTGTTCAAGCACCGTCTGGGTGGCCTTCTCCTGCTTGTCCGGGGGGTAGCCGTACTTGCGCAGGACGCGCTTGACCAGCACGCGCAACTGAGCGCGGACGTTCTCGCGCAGGGTCCAGTCGATGGTCACGTTGTTGCGCACGGTCTGGACCAGCTCGCGGGCGATGGTCCGGAGCGTGTCGTCGCCGAGCACCTTGACCGCGCTGTCGTTCGTCTCCAGGGCGTCGTAGAAGGCGAGTTCGTCCTCAGTAAGCCCAAGCACCTCTCCGCGCGCGTTGGCCTCCCGCATGTCTCTCGCGAGCTGGATGAGCTCTTCGATC
>CAKZSO010000062.1 GCA_937921255.1 Candidatus Bipolaricaulota bacterium | reverse complement strand
GCCGTTCCCGCTCCTCCTCGTGGGGGACGGGCTCTTCTGGCGGTACGACCCGCTCCTGGCGGCCCAGGGGTAGCCGCGTGCGGCGGGGGCTTCTGCTGGCTGTTGCCCTCCTCCTTGGGGGTTGGGCCCTGGCCCAGTCGTTCGGAGGAGGGTTCGAGGGGGAGGCCCAGTTCGGGCCTCCCCCCGAGCCCCGGGAGTACGGCTCGCCCCAGGCCCAGGCCAGGGGGGCGTTTTTCATCCACCGCCAGGAGCTGAAGCTCGGGCTCCTCCTCGGGTTCATGGTCGGGGCGGGGGTCCTCGCCTTCCTCGGCCGGCCGTGGATCCGGAAGGCGCACCTTGTCCTCGCGGTGGTGGTCCTCGGGTTCGGGATGGGCGGGTTCCTCTGCCCCACCTCGGCGGTCCAGAACGTGTTCCTCAAGGCGGGGACGGGGTACCTGCTGCTGTTCCTCGTCCCGGTGGTGGGGGCGCTCCTTTTGGGGCGGCTCTTCTGTGGCTACGTCTGCCCGTTCGGGGCCCTCCAGGAGCTCCTCCACGTCCGGAAGTGGGCGGTCAAGCTCCCCGACCGGGCGTGGAAGGCCCTGAACTGGGTCCGGTACCTCGTCCTCGTCTACCTGGTGGCCCGCGTGCTCGCCCAGGGCACGGTCGCCTTCGACGGCTTCTCCCCGTTCAAGCCCCTCTTCACCTGGGGAGGAACCCCGGCGACGATCTCGTTCACTGCGGTGTTCGCGCTCCTGTCGGTTGTCCTGTTCCGCGCGTTCTGCCGGAGCCTCTGTCCCTACGGGGCGCTCCTCTCTATCGTCTCCCGATGGAGCCTGTTCCGGGTTCGGGCGGGCGAGGCCTGCCGGAGCTGCGGGCTGTGCACGAGGGTCTGCCCGGCGGGGGCGATGGAGGGGGGGAAGGTGGACGCAACCGAGTGCCTCCTCTGCGGGGCGTGTGCGGGCGCCTGCCGGCCGACCGCGCTCAGGCTACGCCCGTTCTGGCAACGGAGGGCAAGCGCGTCCTGATCGTTGCGTCTGGGGATCAGGCGGCAAGACGGGGGACGAACGCGATCGCCCTTGTCGGGCAACCACTGACGCACAACCCGCACCCGAAGCACCTCTCGCGGTGGTGTTTGACGTGGCACTCATACGGCCCAACGGCGACCAAGTCGGCCCGGCGGAGGAGCGCCTCCGCTTCCTGGAGGCTGAGGACTACTTGGTCCACGGCAATTCTGACGTGGACCGGAACCGTCGTCGCGGTGTAGTGCTGTACCGGTTCAGCGACGTCACGGGCACGCCCAGCCTCGCTGGGCACAGCACTCCTCGGCGGACGATCGAGTGTAGCTCAACCGGCCCAGAACCGGTGTGGCGCCGTGGGTGCACAAGTCAATCACCTCTCGGCTGGTTCTCATCCAGAGGCTTGCGTTCCGTCTGAGCTCGTCCGATCCTGTGGCGGGGGTGTAGGGGATCATGGGGCTCGGCGGTGGTTGCCGTGGGGGATGTCCCCTTGCAGATTGGGCGCTAAGACGGGATGCTCACCTCAAGGAGGAGAGGGCGATGGAAGGGGCAAAGGTTGTGGAGTTGGCGGGGCTCGTGGAGTACCAGGATGGGTCGGTCGTCAGCCGGACGCTCCTCAAGCGCGATACCGGCACGGTGACCCTGTTTGCGTTCGACGCTGGGCAGGCCTTGAGCGAGCACACCGCCCCGTTCGACGCGCTCGTCCACGTCCTGGACGGTGAGGCCGAGGTGATCCTTGGCGGCACGCCGCACCGCCTGACGCGTGGCCAGGCGATCCTCATGCCGGCCCACGTCTCCCACGCGGTGCGGGCGCCCCAGCGGTTCAAGATGCTCCTCGTGATGGTCCGCGGGTGACGGGGCGATGGACCGGCTTCCCTGCGCACAGCGGACTTTCCCGCGCAAGCTTGCGCAACGGCTCCCCATCCGGTACGGAGCGTACCTGTGCTGGCTGCGCCCGCTCGTCGAACGCCGCGGGCCGGAACCGGCGCTTGAGCTGTGGGACGAAGACTGCCGGGAAGACGACGACCCCCTTTCTCGCCCGGATCTTGGGGGGAGGATGGACACCCGTGCCGGAGGGTGAAGCTGTGGATGTGCAGCGGGCCTGCAGTCCGCTTTTCCCCTCCGACCTCGAGGGGGTGACTCGAGAGAAGGCGCGAGAGCTCGTCGAACGGATGCCGCCCCTCCCACCAGATCCGGCAGAGGTTCCCCGCGCTCAACTGACCCAGAGCCCAGCCTCGGTATCCTGAGGGGAGAGGAGCGGCGCGCCGAGCAAGTGAAGGTGGATGAGGGAGATGGGACACAAACGAGGGTTCAGGCGCCGCTGGGCGGACCTCATCCGCCAGCTGCGCGTGGCCTACGCAGACGGGGACGTCGGTTCGATCCGTTCCCTGTGGTACAAGGCGGTGGCCGAGCCGGGGCTTGGGATCTGGCTTCGGCTCTCCAACCGGTTTTACCCGCTCCAGAGCCTGCTCGACGTCGCCCACGAACTGGACCGGCGGATGGCCGAACAGGGTCTGGCCCGCGCCTCGCGCTGGCTCCTTGATGAAGGGGTCGGCCGTTGGGTCTCCGAGGTTCCCCCCGCGACCCGCGTCGTTCTGGCCTCGGAACCGGTGATCCTGTATGGGAACCATCCCACTCTTCTCACGCCGTTCCTCGTGAGCGCGCACGTTGAGCGCTCCGACCACCGGATCGTCGCGGCGAGCTTTCTTGAGAAGTTCCTGCCCGCGTTCGGGGCTTACGCGATCTCGGTGGAGCTTCCGGTCAACCAGTGGTGGAAGCAACTCTGGCAGGGAGGGCTGGGGCGGCTCGTCGTGGCGTACTGGGCGACCCGGCTCCGCCCGGTGCCTCCTCGGCCCACGGCGCGGCAGCGGAACCGGGCTGCCCTCGAGCGGGCCACCTCCCACGTGCGTGGCGGCGGGTCCCTTCTCATTGCGCCTCCGGGGTGGAACCCGTCGGGGAAGCGGTGGTACCCCGGGATCGGCCGGATTGTGCGGCCCCTGGCCACGGAGCCGGGCGGGAAGCCGCCGTTCCTCGTTGCCTACCACGAGGAGGGGACCTCGGATCGGTTCGTGCGGCGCCTCTTGGAGACCGCCGAGGGGCGCCGCCGCCCGGAGCGGGTGCCGGACCGGGCCCCGCGGATTCGGTTCGGCGAGCCGGTTCCCCTATCCGCGTTCTCCCCACAGGAGGGGACCGTGGATGAGCTGGTGGCGCGGCTCCGTCGCCGCTACGAGAAGACCTTCGTCAACGCGCGGAGGAAGCGCTAGCAGACGCGGCGTGGTCGGTGGCCACCCGCAGCCTATACTCTCCCGGTGATGGTCACGATCCGCGAGGCAACCCCGGCCGACGAGGACGAGCTCCGCCGGCTGGAGGACGCGAGCCCCCAAGGACACGGCGCGCGCATCTCCACAGAGCGGACGACGTTCTTCTACCGCTCCTCGCTCTTCCCGCGGGCACGCGTGCTGCTGGCCCGCGATGGGGCGCGGCCGGTGGGGGTGATGGCGTACGCGATCAAGGAGGCGTACGTTCGGGGCGAGCTTGTCCCGGTTGGCTACTTCTACGATCTGCGTTCCGACCCCTCGTACCGCCGGAGCATGAAGCGCGGGCTGTGGGAGCTCTGGAAGACCGTTCGCGATGAGGCCACGGCTGCGGGGGCGCGGTTCATCTACGGCCACGTCAAGGGAGACAACGTTGATGCGCTGCGGGTCTTCTCCAAGGGTGGGGGTGAGGTCGTGGGCGGGTTCGACGTCCTCCTCATCCCCACGCGGCCCGGGCCGGTCCGCCTCAGCCCTGTTCCGGAATGGCACGCTGCCGTGGCGCGCGTTGGCGAAGCGGTGGGGCGACGCGACCTCCGTCCCGCCGATGGGGCCGAAGCCTACGCACGGGGAGAGGAGCTGGGGTACCTGCGGGGAGTGTTTCGCCGCCAGACGAGCAGAGGCTATGGCCAGGCGAGCGTGTGGGACTGCTCGCACGTTCATCGGCAGCGGGTGCTGGCGGTACCCCGCCTGTTCCGCGGGCTGGCGCAGGCGGTGAACCCCCTGGCCCGGCTGCTTCCCTTGCCGCGCATTCCCCTTCCCGGACAGACCATCGCTCTCTGGCACGTGTTCGACGTGCTGGTCGACGGGCGGGATGGACCCCGCCAGCTTGGGCGGATCCTCGCTGATCTCCTGCACCGCGCTCATGCCGGTGGTGCGGACCTCCTGGCGGTGTTCAAGAGCCATGGGGACCCGCACGTGCGGCTGCCCCGGATCCTCCTCAAGGAGACTCTGACCTACCGGACGGTCGCCCTTGCCCTTGAGGGTCCGCTGCCCATCCCCCCGCTCTACCTCGACATCCGCGAGCTGTAGGGGGACCCTGCGTGAAGTTGCGGCAGTCGGTCGCGCCTGGTCAGCTTGGCCCCGGGGCCAGCCGCTGCCCGGCGATGTCGTCGGGGCGGACGTCGGGGTGGTGGTACCGGCCGCGCATCCGCGTCTGCTTGCCGCGGATCTGGATCGCCGCCACGGGGCAGAAGTGGATGCAGGCCAGGCACTGCTCGCAGTGCCCGAGCCACTGTGGGGACTTGTCCACCATCCGGATGTTCTCGACCGGGCACACGTAGGCACACGTGCCGCAGTGAACGCACGACGGGTCCACGGTGAACAGCCGGTCCCGGGTCCGGGCTTCTCGGAGGAACTTTTGCCCAACGAGACGGAACATCGCCCGGCCGAGCAGGCGGTCCAGCGGCCCCCCTTTCTCCAGATGCCGCCTGCCGGCCTGGACGATCCGCACGATCTCCGCGGCCCGCCGCTCCATGCGCTTCTGCATCGCCTGGACAGATCGCGCGCCGCGCACGTTGTACTCGGCGATGTAGTTGGCAAACATCCGGACCGCGAACCCGGCGTGGAGCTCGCCGCCGGCCTTGCGGAAGAGATCCTCCCCGTGCTCGACGGCCAGGCCGGGGAGACCACCCATCGTCGCGACGAGGAACGCGTACTTCACTCCCGAAAGCTCGAGGCGGGGAATGAACTCCCGGACGAGGAGCGGGAGGCTGTAGAAGTACACCGGGCAGGCGATCCCGATCCGCTCGGTGGGCACGCCCACGCGGGCCTGTCCGCGGAGAGCGGCGATCGGGACGAGGTCGGCCTCGCCCAACCCCTGGGCGATCGCCCGGGCGCAGGCCAGCGAGTTCCCCGTCCCGGTGAAGTAGTACAGCGTCGTCCTCATGGCTCGCTCCTCCAGCCGCGATTGTACCGCGCGGGCCACGATGCGGTGCGTCGGGCGCACCGATCTCCTCAAGCTTCGCGGCGCCCCAGGGGTAGCGAGGGCAGCCAGGCCGGAAGAACGGAACAGGGCCGACGCGGGGTCGGCCCTGTTGGGAACGTGGATCTCGAACGGGCTAGACCTTCGGCGGGGGCGGGATGTGGCCGGCCTTCTGGAGGATGTCCACCTCGGCCCGGGCCCGCCGGATCATCGTCTCGGCCTGCCTCCGGAGCTCGGCCTCGGAGAGGACCCGGCGCGCCACGCCCTGCTCGATCGCCTTCAACCCCACCGCCACCGCCTCGTTCACGAACACGTCGAGGTCCATCATCGACGGGACGATGTAGTCCTCCCGCAGGCCCTTGTCCTCGGCGGTCCTGGCGATCGCCTCGGCGGCGGCGATCGCCATCTCGTCCGTGATCGTCTTCGCGAACACATCGAGCGTTCCGCGGAAGATCGCCGGGAACCCGATCGAGTTGTTGATCTGGTTCGGGAAGTCGGAGCGGCCGGTACCGACGATCCGCGCCCCGGCCTCCACCGCCTCCCACGGCCAGATCTCGGGGACGGGGTTCGCGCAGGCGAGGACGATCGCGTCCTTGGCCATCCGCCTGACCCACTCCGGCTTGATCGTCCCTGGCCCGGGCTTGGACGCCGCCACGCACACGTCGGTCCCCACGAGGGACTCAGCGATCCCTCCCGATCGGCGCTCCTTGTTTGTCCTCTGGGCGTAGTCCCACTTGTAGGGGTTGTGGTCCTTGTCCTTCTCCAGGTCCTCGCGACCGGGGTGGAGGATCCCCTTGGAGTCCACCATCAGGATGTTCCCGGCCGGGATCCCGTAGGTGAGGGCGACGCGCACAAACGCGACGTTCGCCGCCCCGGAGCCGATTACGGCGTAGGTGACCCTCTTCGGATCCTTCCCCACCACCCGGAGGGCGTTGAGGACCCCGGCCAGGGTGATCGCCGCGGTCCCCTGCTGGTCGTCGTGCCAGACGGGGATATCCAGCTCCTCCCGCAGCCGATCAAGGATGTAGAAGCACTTCGGGGAGGCGAAGTCCTCGAGGTTGATCCCCCCGAACGCGGGGGCGATCCACTTCACCGCCTGGATGATCTCCTCGGGGTCCTTGGTGGCCAGGGTCACCGGAAACGCGTCCACCCCGCCCAAGTACTTGAACAGAAGCCCTTTCCCCTCCATCACAGGGAGGGCGGCCTCGGGGCCGATGTCCCCTAGGCCGAGGACCCGTGTCCCATCGGACACGACGGCAACCATGTTCCCCTTGTTTGTGTACTCGAACACCTTCTCTGGCTTCTCCGCAATCTCGCGGCACGGCTGGGCCACGCCGGGCGTGTACCAGATCGCGAAGTCGTCGTAGCCGGTGATCGCGCACTTCACGCCCAGCCCGACCTTGCCGCGGTAGAACGCGTGCAGGGCCGGCGCTTTGCGGGCCGGCTCCTTGGCCTTGGCGAGGAGTTCCTCGACGTTGGGTTTCTCAGGCATCACTTGCCTCCCTTGATCCGGGCCCGGATCGTTTCCATGTTCTTCCCCACGATGACGGAAAGGTCCTTGTAGAGCGACTTGCCGTGGGAGTCCATCGCCACGACGAGGGGCCCGAACCGCTCGACCTCCATCACCCAGACCGCCTCTGGCATCCCCAGCTCCTCCAACCAGTGGACGGCGGACACGCGCTTCACCGCCTTTGCGGCGAGCGCCCCGGCCCCGCCGGTGAAGTGGGTGTACACCGCCCCCACCTCGCCGAGGGCGGCGAGGGTCTTTTCCCCCATCCCGCCCTTCCCCACGATCACCCGGGTCTTGAACCGGCGGAGGAAGTCGGCCTCGAAGAGCTCCATCCGCGCCGAGGTCGTGGGCCCAGCGGCGAGGATCTCCCACCCCGCCCCCACCTTCTGGGCAACCGGCCCGCAGTGGAACAGGGCAAGCCCCTCCACGGGCAGCGGGCTCCCCCGCTCGAGCATCATCCTGTGGGCCTCGTCGCGGGCGGTGAACATCGTCCCCGAGACGTAGACCACGTCCCCGGCGTTGAGGGCCCGGGCGTCCTTCTCCGCGATCGGTGTGGTGAGCACCCTGTCCATCACGCCACCTCCATCGTTCCGTTGGCACCGATGCGCACAGTGGCGCGGCGGTGGGCCCAGCACTGGACGGCGATCCCGAGCGGCAGCGACGCCGGGTGCCGGTGGGCGTACTCGGCGTGGACGGCGAGCACGGTCGTCTTCCCCCCCAGGCCCATCGGCCCGACCCCGGACGCGTTGACCAGCTCCTCGAGCTCCGCCTCCAGCGCCGCCACCTCCGGCTCGGGGTGGCGCTTCCCGAGGGGCCGAAGGAGCGCCATTTTCCCGAGCTTGAGCGCCAGATCGGCCCCGCCGCCGACCCCGACGCCGATGACTGTCGGTGGGCAGGGAAGCCCGCCGCAGCTCACCACGTGCTCGACCACTGCCTCCTTGATCCCCTTCAACCCCACGCCAGGGGGGAGCATCTTGAGGATCGAGCAGTTCTCCGACCCCCCGCCCTTGGGGAGAACGTGGACCTCGGCCCCGTCACCCTCGACCATTTCCCAGGTGACCGCCGGGATGTAGCGGCCCGTGTTGTCGCCGGGGTTCTTACCGGTGAACGGATGCACGGTGTTCGGGCGCAGGGGTACGGCCTTCGTCGCCTCCCGCGCTGCTCCGGGAAGGGCTCCTACAAGGGCAGCGAGATGAGGAAAACGGGTCCCCAGTCTGACGAAGAACGTGATCGTCCCCGTGTCTTGGCAGATCGGGACCTTGCCGTCCCGGGCGATCTTCACGTTCTCGAGGATTGCCTCAAGCTGCACCCGTGCCGGCCCCGCCTCCCGGTCGCGCGCCGCCTCGAGGGCGTGCACGACGTCAGGGGACAGGATCGTGGCCGCCTTGCCAATGGCCTCGCCCAGCTCCTTCGCGAAGTTCACTTCTTCCCTCCCGTCATCTCGGCCACCTTGGCCGCGTACATCTCGTGGTACGTGGGCTTGTCCAACTCGACGAACTTCCCGACTAGGAACGGCTTTCCTGGCACGAACTCCGTCTCCTTGGGATCGGCCCCGTGGCGGATCGCGGCGTGGTCGGCGTAGTACCGGAGCTCGTCTAGCCCGTCCCCGATCTTGTTCCGGCGGCCGTAGTTCGTCGGGCACGGGGAGATGACCTCGACGAAGGTGAACCCCTTGTGGGACAGGGCTTCCATGAACCCACGCTGGAGGCGCCGGCCGTCGAGGGTTGTCCACCGCGCGACGTAGCTCGCCCCGGCGGAGGCGGCGAGGTGGACGAGGTTGAACGAGTGCTCGAAGTTGCCAAACGGCGTGGTCGTCGTCTTCCCGTCGAGGGGCGTGGTGGGCCCGGACTGCCCGCCGGTCATCCCGTAGTTGAAGTTGTTCACGCAGATCACGGTGAGGTCCATGTTCCGCCGCGCGGCATGGATGAGGTGGTTGCCGCCGATTGCGAACAGGTCGCCGTCGCCAGAGATCACGACCACGTGGAGCTTGGGGTTGGCGAGCTTGAGCCCCGTCGCGAACGGGATCGCCCGGCCGTGGGTCGTGTGGTAGGTGTCGAGCCGTACGTAGCCGGGGATCCGGGCCGTGCAGCCGATCCCAGCGACCACAGCCACCGAGTCGGGGTCCCACGCCAGCTCGTCGAGGGCGTAGAGGAAGTTTCCCAATACCGTTCCCAAGCCGCACCCTGCGCACCAAATGTGGGGGATGCGCTCCGTGCGGAGGAACTTCTCCATCGGGTGCTGGGCACCCGGGATGATTTCCGGGACCGGCTTTGCCTTCACCTGCATCGTGCTACCTCCTCAGGCCCGTGGTCCGTGATCCGTACGCGGTTACCCGTACTCCGTGGTCCGTTGCGGCCCCATTTCCAACACATCGTCGTCTCACCCGGCACGGGCGACCTCCTCGATCCCGGCGAGAACCTCTTCCGGGGTGTGGATCCGTCCGCCGGCGTGGAACACCCCACTCAGGGGGACCCGGCCCTGGCTTGCTCGCTCGACCTCGCGGCTCATCTGACCCAGATTCAGCTCCACGGTCACGATCCCCTTCACCTGATCGGCGAGGGCTCGCACCCGCTCGTCGGGGAACGGCCACGCCGTGATGAGGCGGAGCATCCCCGCCCGGATCCCCTTCTGGCGCGCGAGCGCCAGGGCCCTGTACGCAACGCGAGCGGAGATCCCGTAGGACACGACCGCAACCTCCGCGTCCTGGAGGCCGATCTCCTCGTAGAACGTGATCTCGCTTCGGTAGCGGAGGATCTTCTCCACCAGTCGGCGCACGAGCCGGTCGTGGGTCTCGTCGGACATGTCCGGGTAGCCGCGTTCGTCGTGGGTGAGGCCGGTGACGTGGACCCGGTAGCCCTCGCCCGCGCACGCCATGGGGGGGACGAGGTCCGGGCCCGGCTTGAACGGGACGAACTCGCCTGGGGGGACGGTCGGCCGGCGGCGGGGCGCAACCGGGACATCGTTCGGGATTTCCACCCGCTCGTACATGTGCCCCACCACCTCGTCCGTCATGAGGAGGACCGGGACCCGGAACCGCTCGGAGAGGGCGAACGCCCGCACCGTGAGGTCGAACGCCTCCTGAGGGGACGACGGGACGAGGGCGATGATCTCGTAGTGTCCGTGGGAGCCCCACCGGGCCTGCATCATGTCCCCTTGACCGACCGCGGTGGGAAGGCCGGTCGACGGCGCGCCGCGCTGGACGTTGGCGACCACGCACGGCGTCTCGGTCATGATCGCCAGGCCGAGGTTCTCCATCATGAGCGAGAACCCGGGGCCGGAGGTGGCGGTCATGGACTTGACCCCCGCCCACGCTCCGCCGACCACGGCTGCCATCGCCGCGATCTCGTCCTCCATCTGGATGAACGTCCCTCCGACCCGCGGCAGGCGCCACGACAGGCGCTCCGAGATCTCGGACTGAGGGGTGATGGGGTAGGCGGCGAAGAACCGGCACCCGGCGGCGATCGCGCCCTCGGCGATCGCCTCGTCGCCGTTCATGAAGTGGACCCCGGACAGGGTGGCCTTAGGCGGCATCCTTCGTTTCCTCCTTGGCGGTCTGTTCCCGCTTCTCGGTCCAGATCGCGAAATCGGGGCAGACGAGCTCGCAGAACTTGCACATCACGCACGCGTCGGCGTCCACCACCTCCGGTGGGTGGTACCCCTTGACGTTGAACCGCTTCGCCGCGGCGAGGACCTTCCGCGGGCAGTACTCGATGCAGAACCCGCAGCCCTTGCAGATGTCGTCGGAGACGTACACGAACCCCTGGGGGACCTTCCACCGCTTCACCGGTCGGGTCATAGGAGGTCCACCATCCTCGACAGGGCCTTCTCGCCCCGGTACTCGGGGAGGAGGATTGGCGCCTTGCGCTCGGGCGCGACCCCCGCCGACTGGAGTTGCTCGGCGTACCGTCGGACGTGGGCGAGGCTTGGCGTCCCGGGGGACGCCTTCTTGGCCCACGCCGCGGCGGCAATCCCCGCCCGTCGGCCGAACACGTTGTAGTCGAGGAGCGAGTTCCCCATCAGCCGGTTCTTGCCGTGGACCCCGCCCTCGACCTCGCCGGCAGCGTAGAGGCCGGGGATCCCCGTCCAGCCGTGCTCGTCGATCACCACGCCCCCGTTCTGGTAGTGGAGCGTGGGGTAGACGAGGATCGGCTCCCTCGTCGGGTCGATGTCGAACCGGATGTACATCCGGTAGATCGAGGACAGAGCCCGCTCAAACGAACCCTTCCCGTGGATCATGTCCACCATCGGCGTGTCGAGCCACACCCCGACCATCCCCGTGGGGGTGACGATCCCGAGGCCCCGTCCGCCCTTCTCGGGGGGGAGGCACTCGCGGATGAACGCCGCCGATTCGACGTCCCGCGGTTCAAGAGGGTGGACGAAGGCCTCCCCCAGCCGGTTCAGGGGCTGGGCGTCCATCCCCCGCACCTTCTCCGTGATGAGGAGCCCCACGAGCTGATCCGGGTACGCCGCCCCGGTGGGGTGGTACTGCACGGCGTCGAGGTCGCGGAGCTTGGCGCCAACCCGGTAGGCGAGGACGAGGCCGTCCGCGGTCGCCCCGTAGTGGTTCGTCGTCGGGAACCCCTGGATGTGGAGCCGGCCCCACCCGCCGGTGGCGAGGATCGTCGCCTTGGCCCGGACCACCGTGTACTCTCCCGTCTCGAGGTTCCACAGGACTGCCCCCACGACCTGGCTCTGGCTATCCGTCAGGAGCTCCACCGCGGGCGAGAACTCGAGGACCGGGACTCCTCGGCTCCGCGCTTCGTCTCGGAGGACCCGCATGATCTCGAGGCCCGTGTAGTCCTTCGCCGAGTGCATCCGCTTCCGGGAGGTCCCGCCCCCGTGGATCTCCGACATCGTCCCGTCGGGGGCTTTGTCGTACATCACCCCAAGGTCCTCGTGCCAGCGGATGAGCTCCGGCGCGTCCTCGACCATCGCCCGGACGAGTTTGGGGTCGTTCGTGAAGTGCCCGCCGCCCAAGACGTCGAGGTAGTGGATCGCTGGCGAGTCGTGCGGCTTGTCCGCCGCTTGGATCCCGCCCTGGGCCATGATCGAGTTCGAGTCCCCGTGGCGGAGCTTGGTGGCGATGAGGATCCGCTCGGCGGGCACTCCCGACAGGTGGGCCCAGATCGCGGCCACTGTGCCGGCCCCACCGCCCCCGATCACGAGGAGGTCCACGTCGAGATCGGGCTTGGTCACGTCCACCGCCCCGGGGTCGAGGAGCGGGTACGCCTCGAGGAGGTCGGCCAATTCGTGGGGGACGGGTTCGCCCCACGACGCGCCGACCTTGAGCTTGCGCTTTCCCTCCGCCCGGTAGTCGGGGTGGAACCCCTTGAGAAGGGTCTCCTGTTCCTGGAGCGTGAGCCGCGCCGGCTTGGTGGCGAGCCGCGCCGGCCGCGTGGCCTCGACGCGCTCGATGGACTCTTGGATCTCTCGCGGATAGGTGCCCACGGCTCCCTCCTTAGGCCTCGATCTGGCGGGCCTTGTAGGCCGCGACCAGCTCGTCCTTGGTCATCGTCACGAGCTTATCCAGCTCTGCCTTGAACTTCCCGGCCGCGATCTCCGCGACCCGTGTCTGAACGTGCTCCGCGCGCGGGGTGAGGTAGGCCCCGTTCAGCCGGCGGGCGAGCTGCCACACGTGGTGGTGGGAGATCTCCGCCGGGCAGCGCATCGTGCACAGGCCACACGAGACGCAGTCGAAGGTGAACTCGGCCACCCCGCGGATGTCCCCGCGCAGGGACGCCTGGACGGCGTCCATGACCTCGAGCTTCTGCGGGCAGGCCTTGGTGCACGTGTTGCAGGCCACGCAGCGGGCGAGCTCGGGGAACAGGGCGAGGAGGGTCTGGCCCTCGGCCTTGAGGTCCCCCAGCGTGTACGCCGGCCGCTCGGCGGGGGTGAACGGGAGCTGGGCGATGTACATCCCGTCCTGGACTGGGGTCTGGCAGGCGAGATCCGCGTACAGCTTGTAGTCCCCGGGGAGCCGGTACACCGTGGCGCACGCCCCGCAGTACCCGCCGCGGCAGCCGCAGCCGCGAGCGAGCCGGTACCCGGCGTACTCCATCGCCTTCATGATCGTCAGGCCCGCCGGAACGCGGTACCCCTTGCCCATGATGAACACCGTGATCTCGTTCACGTCACACCCCCGTGGAAACCGGTCGTCCGGTTGCCGGTTCCTTGCTTACCAGAGCGGCGACCGCAGGTTCGTCCAGTCCCATTGCCCACGCCAGGAGCTGTCCGAGGTAGAGGACGGGGAGCGTGGGTGCCCCCGCCGGCCGGCGCTCGTCGAGGTTGAACTGGCACAGGGGGCAGGTCGTGACCACGACCTCCGCCCCGCCGCCCCGGGCCGAGCGGAGGATCCGCCCCACCCGGTCGCCGACGATGTCCGTCCGCCCCACCGTGAGGTAGGCGCCGCAGCACTCCGTCCGCTCCGGAAACGCCACCGGCGTTCCCCCGAGCGCCTCGACGACGCGTTCCATCACCTCCGGTCGGTCCGGGTCGTCCACCGCGAACAGGCGCGGCCGGAGGAGGACACACCCGTAGTACGTGCCGACCTTGAGCCCGTCCAAGGTTCGCTTGACCTGGGCGGCGAGCTTCTCGTAGCCCACCTCGTCGCGGAGGAGGGTCAGGAGGTGGACGACCTCGATCCCGCCGCGGAAGTCGTCCTCGGTGTCCAGAAAGGCGTTGATCCGCGCCAGCCGCTCCGGCTCCGCGACGAACCGCGCCGAGCGGGCGAGCGTGCCGTAGCACATCGCGCACAGGGTGAGGACCCGCCCCTCCCCCATCCCCTGGACGCGGACGAGGTTTCGGACAGGGCCCACGTGGCGCATGAGGTCGTCCTGGGCGAGCGAGTACACCGTGCCGCAGCAGTTCCAGCGCGGGATCTCCGTGACCTCGTACCCGAGGAGGGCGAGCGCGTGGAGGGTCCCCGCCTCGTCCGGGCGGGCCTGGTCCTTCATCGCACATCCGGGGAAGTAGGCGATCGTCTTCATGGCGTCAGCTTCCGATACGCCCCGACGAGAGCGATCTGGGGGCAGGGGCGATCCGGGGTCACTGGAGCGGGGGAGATCCCCCGGCGCAGGGCCAGGATTCGCAGCGCCTCCATCGTCGTGGCGATGTCCACACCCTTCGGGCACCGCACCCCGCACGCCAGGCACGAGGCGCACACCCACGGGGCGGAGAGTTCCAGGGCCGACGCATCGCCGAGCTGGACCAGGCGCAGCACCTGGTTCGGGAGCGCGTCCATGTAGTCCGCGAACGGACACCCCGCGGAGCACTTGCCGCACTGGTAGCAGGCGTAGGGGTTTTCGCCCGACAGCTCCTCCACCCGCCGGGCGAACGGCGCATCGAGCCGGTCCCGGGACAGATCTAGTTCGCTAGCCACCGGTTCACCTCCGCCACTGCCGCGGGTACGGCCCGCGCTACCTCCGGGGAGAGCCCCCTCCGGAACGGGAGCAACCCCTCGACCCCGATCGCCAGGGCCCACGTCTTGGGGACGGGAAGCCCGGCCATCCCGAGCGCCGCCAGCGCTTGAGCCAGACCCATCCCATGAAGCCAGGAACCGTGGTCTGGCGTCCGGGGTCCGTCTGTCGGGAAGAGCGGGATCAGGGCCACCTCTCCCACGGAGAGCGCCGGGCAGGCATCCACCACAAGCGCCCGCTCGAACCCGACGAGGGCCTGGGCGAGCGGTAACCCGCCGCGGATCGCCTCCCACACCTCGACCTCGGGTCGGGGGCGGAGGGCCTGGACCACCGCCGGTCCGACCCCGTCGTCGGCCCGGTCCGGGTTCCCCAGCGCCACCACCACGGCCTTAGCGCGCGATGCGGCGGTCAAGGTTTCCCTCCGTGTCGTAGATCTCCACCACGAGCGGCATCTCCCCCGGGAGGAAGTGGGTTGCGCACGCCAGGCACGGGTCGTAGGCCCGGAACGCCATCTCAATCTGGTTGAGGAGCGCCTCGTCGAGGCTCCCCCGCCGCACCACGTCCTCCGCCATCTGCTTCACCGAGAGCCCAATCCCCGCCGCGTTGTGGGTGGTGGCGACGATGAGGTCGAGGTCCTGGACCAGGCCGTTCTCATCGAGGGAGTAGCGGTGGAACAGGGTCCCCCGCGCCGCCTCCACCACGCCCACGCCCTCCCCCGGCGTCCCGAGCTTCCCCCGGATCTCGGTTCCGGTGAGCCCCTTGTCTGCGGCGAGGGAGGCCGCGGCCTCCCCTGCCTGGACCATCTCCACGAGCCGGGCCCAGTGGTAGGCAAACGTGGCGTGGACGGGCTTTTCCCCGAAGAAGTCGAAGAACCGCTCGTACTCCTCCTGGGCCAGCGGCGTGGCCATCCGCTCCGCCACGTTGAGGCGCGCCAAGGGACCGACCCGGTAGATCCCGGAGTCCGGCCCGGCCTCAAACCCAGTCCAGCCCGGTTCCTTCAGGTACGGGAACTTCACGTAGGTCCAGGGCTCGACCCGCTCGGCGATCTTCGCCAACGCCCCCGCCCCGTCGAGGCGGAACAACTCGTGCCCGTCGGAGGACACGGCCCGCACCTCGCCCCGGCAGAAGTGGGGGGCGGAGTTCCCGTCCACAAGCCCCATGTAGTGCGTGGGGAGCTGGGCGTGGGTCGAGGCAAGCAGGCTCTGGTACCCCGGGTCGGGGAGGACCTCCTCATGGAAGAAGGTCACGAACGCCTTGGCGAGCCCGACCATCGCCTCGGTGTGGCCGGCGATCTCTTTCCCCTCGTCCGCGGTGAGGGACCTCGCCACCCCGCCGGGGAGGGCGAACACGGGGTGAATCGCCCGGCCGCCGATGATCTCCAGCACCCGCTGCGCCCGCGCCCGCACCGTGACGATCTCCCGCCCGAGCTCGGGGTACGCCTGGAGGACGCCCAGGAAGTTCCGGTTCGCCTTCGGGGTGTCGGCAGGGAGGAGGAGGTCCGGTCCCCCGAGGAACACGAGGTGGAGGAGGTGGTCGGCGAAGATGTAGCAGTTGTAGAAGAGCTCCCGCTGAATCCAAGCCGTCGTCGGGACTTGGGCCCCGTACGCCGCATCGAGGGCCCGGGCCGAGGCGAGGTGGTGGGCCTCCGGGCACACCCCGCAGATCCGCTCCGTGATCTGGGGCATCTCCTCCGCTCGCCGGCCGCGGCAGAACGTCTCGAACCCCCGCAGCTCGGGGACCTGGAGGACGGCGCCCTTGAGCCCGCCCTGATCATCGAGATAGAGGAGGATCTTCCCGTGGCCCTCGAGCCGCGTGATCGGGTCGATGACGAGCTTCTTCATCGGTTGCTCCTCCTCCCCGTCCGGACGTAGGCGGGCAGGGAGTACTTGTAGAACGTGCCCAGGGGGTCCACCAGGGCGTCGAGGAGCTTGTCCTCCGCCGCGAACGCCCCCGGACCCTCCTCTCCGGCCCGGACGAGGGACCCCAGGGCGGAGATCATGGCGAGACCCGGGTCGCCCGCGTTGGGGGTGGGCCCGACGCAGCCCGTGCACGGCATTCCCGCCTTGGGGCACGCTGCCCCGCACCCGCCCCGGATCACCGGGCCCATGCAGATCATCCCCTGGTCAAGGAGGCACACCTTCGGGTCGGGGATCAGCTCGTGGGGGCGGACGACCTTGGAGAGCACCCGGTCCTCGCGTGTGCGAGGGCACTCCTCGCACAGGGCCTTGTCGTGGGCGAACACGTGGCTGGGGGCCGGCAGATCGCCCGAGAGCAGCGCATCGAACAGGAGGCCGATGAGCGGGGGCATCGGCGGACATCCGGGGACGACGTAGTCCACCGCGATTTCGTCGGCGAGCGACTTCGCCTGGGGGAGGAGCTCCGGGGGGGCGTCCTCCCGCTCCCCTCCCGGCGGGGGGGTCGGGTGGAACCCGTTTGTGCTCATCCGGTGAAGGATATCCTCTCGCGAGGCGAGGTTGGCGAGCCCGGGCACGCCGCCCTGGTAGGCGCACGCGCCGAACGCGACCACGAGCTGCGACTTTTCCCGGAGGAGGTGGACCATCTCCACGTTCTCCTCCGTGCGCAGCGTGCCGTTCACGAGCGTGGCCGCGATCGACCGCGGGGCGAACGACTCGACGTCAGCCCGCTTCGTGTCCACGAGCGCGGGCCAGAAGACGATCTCGATCTGCGCGAGAACGTCGAGGAGCGCTACCCCAAGCTCGAGGAACGACACGTCGCACCCCCCGCAGCCCCCGGTCCAGTACACCGCAATCTTCGGCTTTGCGGCCATCGCTAGGATCCCACCCTGGGGAGAACCGGAGCAGCTGTTGGTTCCTTCTCTTTGCGCTCCAAGCTGAGGGGGCCGAGCTTCTTGAGCTCGGCGACGAACTCCTTCATCACCCGGGCGTACTTCGCCCCCTCGGTCGCCGACACCCACTCCAGCCGCACCCGCTCCGGCTCGATCCCCATCTCCGCCAGGACCTTCCGGAGGAGGTACACCCGCCGCCGGGTCTTGTAGTTCCCGGACACGTAGTGGCAGTCCCCGGGGTGACATCCACCGATGAGGACGCCGTCCGCCCCCGAGCGGAACGCCTCCATGACCCACTCCGGCTCCACCCGGCCCGAGCAGTTGACCCGGATCGGGACCGCGTTGGAGGGGTAGGCGATCCGGCTCGTCCCGGCGAGGTCGGCCCCCGCCCCGGCGCACCACCGGCACAGGAACGCGACGATCTTGGGCTCGAACGGTGCCTCAGCCACGGCTCACCTCCACGGGTTCCCCACCCAGGGCGACCTGGATCATCCGCTTGACCTGGGCGTCGGTCTGGTTCTTCATCCGCATCGCCCCCGACGGACAGGCGGCGACGCATGTGCCGCACCCCTCGCACAAGAGCTCGTTCACGTGGGCCACGTCGCCGGGGGTGATCGCCCCGTACGGGCACTGCGGGACGCAGACGGCGCACCCCGAGCAGAGGTCCTCGTCCACCTCCGCCACCTCCGGGGAGTGCGTGAGGGTCGGAGAAGCGAGGATCGCGATCGCCTTCGCCGCCGCCCCCGAGCCCTGGGCCACGGCTTCGGGAATGTCCTTGGGGCCGTGGGCTGCACCGGCGAGGAAGATCCCTGCGGTGAGCGCCTCGAGCGGCCGGAGCTTTGGGTGGGCCTCCTTGAGGAACCCCTCCCCGCCGCACGCGATGTGGAGCTTGCGGGCCAGCTCCTCCGTTCCCGCCGAGGGGACCATTGCTTGGGCCAGCACCACGAGATCGGCCGCGACCTCGATCCGCTTTCCGGTGAGGGTGTCCACCCCCCACACCACCACCTTGTCCCCGTCGCGGAACACCTTGGCGACCTTGCCGCGCAGGTAGAGGATCCGTTCGTCCTCCATCGCCCGGACGACGAACTCCTCGTACTCCTTTCCCCCCGCACGGATGTCGATGTAGAAGACGTAGGCCGTCCCGTCGTGCACGTTGTGGCGGTACAGGAGGGCGTGCTTGGCGGTGTACATGCAGCAGATCTTCGAGCAGTACGACTTGTGGAGCTCGGGGTCGCGGGATCCAGAGCACTGGATGAACACGACCTCTTTGGGGACCTTGCCGTCCGACGGCCGGCGGACCTCGCCCTTCGTGGGGCCCCCGGCGGACAGGATCCGCTCGAACTCCAGGCCATCAATCACGTCCGGGACCGTGCCGTGGCCGTACTCGCCCATCATCTCTTTCCCGTACAGGTCGTAGCCCGTGGCAAGCACGATCGCCCCCACGTCCTCCTCGATCCGCTCCTCGCGCATGTCGTAGTTGATCGCCCCAACCGTACACACCTTGGAGCACTCGCTGCAGCGGAGCGGGTTCAGGCCGAGGCAGTTCACCTCGTCGAGGGTGTAGGAGGAGGGGACGGCTTGGGGGAACGGGACGTAGATCGCCGCCCGCTCGGACAAGCCCTGGTCGAACTCGCTCGGGACGCGGACCGGGCACACCCGAGCGCAGTCCCCGCACAGGTTGCACTTGTCGGGGTCGACGTAGGTGGGTTTCTTGCGGATTGTGACGTGGTAGTTCCCGAGGTACCCCGTAACCGACTCGACCTCGGAGTAGGTGAGGAGCCGGATCCTGGGGTGGCGGGACGCCTCGACCATCTTTGGGGTGAGGATGCACTGCGAGCAGTCGAGGGTGGGGAACGTTTCCGAGAGCTGGGCCATCCGCCCGCCGATCGAGGGGGACCGCTCCACGAGGAGGACCTCGTACCCGGCGTCCGCGATGTCGAGGGCGGCCTGGATCCCGCTGATCCCCCCACCGACGACGAGGCACTTCACGGCGTGGCCGACCTCGACCGGTTCGAGGGGATGGTTCCCCTTTACCTTCTCCACCATCGCCCGGGTGATGCGGATCGCCTTGTCTGTCGTCACCGGGCCGTCGTGGACCCACGAGCACCACTCGCGGATGTTCGCGATCTCGACGAGGTACGGGTTGAGGCCCGCCTCCTCCGCCGCGTTGCGGAACGTCGTCTCATGCATCGAGGGTGAGCAGGCGGCGACGACGACCCCGGTGAGCCGGTGGTCCTTGATCGCCTTCTTGACGACGTCCTGCCCTGGATCGGAGCACATGTACTCGTGCCGGGCGGCGTAGGCGACCCCGGGATGGCGGGCGAGGGCCTCCACGACCCGCGGGACATCCACCGTGGTCGCGATGTTCTTCCCACAGTGGCAGACAAATACGCCGATCCGCGGCCCGCGACCCATGGTCCGGAGACCGTGATCCGAGACGGACGACGGCTTACGGTGAACGGTCAACGGTTCACGGCTCACGGTAGTGCTCCTTCACGTAGGAGTACCCAGCCTCGAACGCCTTCTGGTTGAGGTCGCGGGTGTGGGGGGGAACCGCGGCGAGCACGGCGTTGAGGAGGGCGTCCTTCGACACCGTTGGCACGGCCGCCGCGAGCGCGCCGAGGATCACCACGTTGGCCACGATCTTCCGTCCCAGGCCCTCCGCGAGGCGCGTGGCCGGGACGAGGAAGAGGCGTACGTCCGTGCGCGGCTCGTGCTCCACGAGGTCCTCGTCGAGGATGAGCGTCCCCCCAGGCTGGATGTCGCGGCCGTAGGTCGTGTACGCCTCTTGGGACATGATGACGGCCACGTCCGGTGTGCCGACCACCGGGTAGTCCACCGAGGTGTCCGAGACCACGACCTCGGCCGCGCACGCCCCGCCGCGGGCTTCCGGCCCGTAGGACTGGGTGAGCACGGCGTGTTTCCCATCGAAGATGACCGCACCCTGACCCGCGATGCGGCCGGCGGAGATGATCCCCTGACCACCGAACCCGGCGAACCGGATTTCTTG
>CAKZSO010000061.1 GCA_937921255.1 Candidatus Bipolaricaulota bacterium | reverse complement strand
CCCAGCCTGGACGGCCGCGGCGGAGAGCTTGCGGGCGAGGCCCAGGGAGTCCACGGTCTGGACCCAGTCGAACAGGGAGGCGGCCTTCCCCGCCTTGTTCCCCTGGAGGCGGCCGATGAGGTGGAGGGTGACCCCAGGGGGAAGAAGCTTTCTCTTCGCGGCTGCCTCCTGGACGTAGTTTTCGCCCACGTGGCGGATCCCCGCCTCCACGGCCGCGCGGATCTCCTCCGGGGTTCGGCCCTTGGCCGCCGCGACCACGACCACCCCGGGGGGGAGGCGCCCGAGGACCCGCTGGCACCGCTCGGCGACGTCCATCGCCGGGATTGTACGGGGGAAAGGAGGGGGGCCGGGATCCCCGGCCCCCGCACTTCAGCTTTCCGGCCTAGTACACGTACGGACCTGGGTAGTTGTTCCACCAACCTGGCCAGCGGCTCACCGGCGGTCCCGCCCTGTAGGCGTAGTAGACCCCCGTTGATGTCAGCGCAGACGTGTAGGTCTCGGTGATCGTGTTCTGCCTCACCGTGACCGTCACCGTGGCCGGAGTGCCGCCCCAGAACATGACCGCGAACGGGTAGAAGTCGTCGTCGTAGTGGACCGGGTTCAGGGTGTAGGTCTCCGTGCCCGACGGACCGAACTGATCGTCCGACCACATAGGTTTCAAAAGGAGCTGGGCGCTTGCGAGGGGCCACGGTGGTGGGGGGGATTGGCGGCCCGCCTCGAGGGGCGTACCATGGCACTGATGCGCGAGGCGCTTCTTTGGGAGGGGGCCAGCGAGGGGCGGGTCCGGTGCCGCCTGTGCGCCCACCGCTGCCTGATCCCCCCCGGGAGCCGCGGCGTGTGCGGGGTCCGGGAAAACCGGGGCGGGATCCTCTACTCCCTCGTCTACGGCCGCCTTGTGTCCCAGGCCTTGGACCCGATCGAGAAGAAGCCCCTCTACCACTTCCTCCCCGGCTCCCTCGCTCTCTCCGTGGCCACCGTGGGGTGCAACCTGCGCTGCGACTTCTGTCAGAACCACGTGATCTCCCAGTACCCCCGCGAGCACCGCGGCGGCATCCCCGGGGAGGCGGTTGCGCCGGAGGACGTGGTTCGGGCGGCAAAGGGGACGGGAGCGCCCGTGATCGCCTACACCTACACCGAGCCGATCGTGTTCTTCGAGACGTGCCGCGACACGGGGGTCTTGGCCCGGGATCAGGGGCTTCGGAACGTGTTCGTCACCAACGGGTACATGACGGGCGAGGCGCTCGACCACACCCGGGGGTGGCTCGACGGGGCCAATGTCGACCTCAAGGCGTTCTCCGAGGACTTCTACCGCCGCCACTGCGGCGGGTCGCTCCAGCCCGTCCTCGACACGATCGCCCGGATGGTCGAGGCGGGCCTGTGGGTCGAGGTGACAACCCTCGTGATCCCCGGCCGGAACGACTCGGAGGAGGAGCTCCGCTGGATCGCCCAGTTCCTGGCGGGGATCTCGTCGGACCTCCCATGGCACGTGTCGCGGTTCGTCCCGTCCTACCTCAGCTACGGCCTCCCGCCGACCCCTGTCTCGACCCTGCGCCGCGCCCGCGAGATCGGAACGGAGGCGGGGCTCCGCTACGTGTACCTGGGGAACGTCCCTGGGGAAGGCGAGGATACAACCTGCCCGTCTTGCGGGGGGACCGTCCTCCGGCGGCAGGGGTTCCGCGTCCTCGAAAACCGGATCGCCGACGGCCGCTGCTCGGATTGCGGCCAGCCGATCGCCGGCGTCTGGTCCTAGCGGCGGAGGGTGATCCGGCGGCGATCCTCACCCGCGTGCTCGAGGGTGACCCAGATCGCCCCTCGGGGGATGAGATCTGGGATTCGATCCGCCCACTCCACGGCGGTCACCCCATCCGCTGGGGGGAGGAGTTCGAGGAGGCCCACCTCGGAGAGCTCGTGGGGCGAGGTGATCCGGTAGGCGTCGAGGTGGTGGAACGGGAGGCGCCCTGGGTAGGAGCGGGCGAGGAGGAAGCTTGGGGAGAGGATCACGTCCTTCACGAACAGCCCCCGGGCGAGGCCCTTGACGAACGTCGTCTTCCCCGCCCCGAGTTCGCCCACCAGGGCCACCACGTCCCCATCTCGGACGTGGGAGGCCAGGCCCACACCTACCTCCTCCGTCTCGTCGGGACTGTGGGTGATGACGATCCGTTCCATCTAGGCTCGGAGCTGCGCGCCCAGGAGGCCGAGGGCGGAAAGGATCCGCTGGACGGCGCCCTCCACCTCTTCGGAGGACAACGTTTCTTCCGGATCGCGGAACGCAACCTCGTAGGTCAGGCTGAGGTAACCAGGGGGGACGCCCTCCCCGTGGTAGAGGTCGTAGAGGAAGGCGCTTTCGACCAGATGCTCACCGAGGATCGCCGCGCGCACCCGGCCCTCGGGCACCTGCTGCGGGACGAGGAGGGACAGGTCGCGTTTGGAGGCCGGGGAGCGCGGGATCGGGCGGTGCTCGGAGGACTGGGCCGTCGCGCGGAGGGGGGCGAGCGCGAGCTCCAGGGTGAGGACCCGTCTTCCTCCGGGGAGGTCCGCGGTGAGCTCGGGGACGAGCTCGCCAAGCCAGCCGATCTGCGTTCGGGGTCCGTGGTTCGTAGTCCGCGATCCGTGGCCTGACGGGTCACGGTCGCTGGGGGGAAGTCCTCGGGAGGTGAGGTAGATCCCCGCCCGGCGGTGGGGGTGAAGCCGGGGGTCGTCGGTCTCCCCGAGCTCGACGCCCTCGACCCGCAGTGCGGAAAGCAGGGCATCGAGGACCCCCTTCAAGTGCGGGGGGCCATACTCCCCCTTCCCGGACAGGGGGAACGGCGGGCGGCCGGAGAGGGCGATCGCGACGCGGTCTTCCTCGGTGAGGTTGCCCTCCTGCCGCAGGAACACCCGACCGACCTCGAACAGGGCCACGCCAGGGGCCTGGGCCTCGAGGTTCCCTTGGACCGCGGCGAGGAGCCCGGAGAGGAGGCTCGCCCGCAGCCCATCCCACCCCTGGGCGAGCGGGTTCCGCAGCTGGACTTGGGCCTCAGAGGCGGGGACGAGCCCGGGGGTATAGGCCTCGAGGAGCCCAAGCGAGGCGAGAACGTCCCGCACTCGGTCCGCGAACGCCTCCGCTGGGTCCTTTCCCCCGATTCGCGGCTCGGTCCGGGGGGCGACGGCGGGGATCCGGTCGTAGCCGTACACGCGGGCCGCCTCCTCGACGAGGTCCACCTCCCGCTCAAGGTCGCGGCGGAAGGGGGGGATCGTCGCGTCCCACGCCTCCCCCCGGTCGCGGAGGGAGAGTCCAAGCCGGGATAGGGCCTCCTCGACCTCGGGAGGGGGCACTGCCGCACCGAGGAGCGCGGTGACCCGTTCCTTGCGGAGAGACACAGTGCGGGCGCGGGCCGGCGCTGGGTAGGCGTCCACGGCCCCGCGGGCGATCGAGACTGGGGCGTGACGGGAAAGGAGCGCGCAACACCGCCGCGAGGCGAGGTCCGCCATCTCGGGGGAGAGGTCTCGCTCGAACCGCAGGCTCGCCTCCGTGCGGACCCCGACCGCCCGCGCCGAGCGCCGGACCCGGGTTGGGGAGAACGCCGCCGCTTCGAGGAGGATGGCCTGGGTAGGGGGGCCGACCTCGGTCTCTGCCCCGCCGATCACGCCGGCCACGGCCACCGGTCGCCGCGCGTCGGCAATCACGAGGACCTCTGGGGAGAGGTCGCGCTCGACCCCGTCGAGGGTTCGGATCCTCTCCCCCGGCCTGGCGCGGCGGACGACGATCCGGCCCTCGGCGAGCCGGGTGTGGTCGAACGCGTGGAGGGGGTGCCCAAGCTCGAGGAGAACGTAGTTCGTGGCGTCGACCACGAACGACAAGGGCCGCATCCCGCACTTGAGGAGCCGCGCTTCGATCGGGAGGGGCGAGGGACGGCCATCCACCCCGCGGACGATCCGGGCGACGTACCGCGGGCAATCCGTCGGGTTCTCGATCTCGACCGCCGCAAGCTCAGATGCGCTCGGCGCCTGCTCGGGGAAGGAGAGCTTGGGTTCGCGGAACGCGGTCCGGTACAGGGCCGAGATCTCGCGGGCGATCCCGAGGATCCCGAGGAGGTCGGGGCGGTTGGAGGTGACCTTGAGGGAGAGCACCGTGTCCGGAAGCCCGACGAGCGGTGGGAAGTCGGTTCCCACGGCCAGCCCCGCGGGGAGGTTCCAGATCCCGGGGGACTTCGTCTCCAGCCCGAGCTCCTGGCGGGAGAGGACCATCCCCTCGCTCCGCACGCCGCGGAGCGTGGCCACGGAGACCGTCCCCCCGGGGAGCCGGGCCCCAGGGAGGGCGAGGGGGACGAGGCCGCCGGAGACGACGTTCGGCGCCCCGCAGACCACGGTGCTCGTCCCCGAGCCGGTATCGACCTCACACACGGACAGGGAGTCCGCCTTGGGGTGCGGCTCGATGCTCTCCACGCGGGCTACAACGACGCCCTCGGCGGCCAGGGCCTCGATCCGCTCGACCTCGAGGCCGGCCACGGTCAGGCGCTCGGCCAGCGCCGCGACCGGGACCTCGGGGAGATCCACGTACTCGGAAAGCCAGTCCAGGGATGCGCGCACCGCTCCTCCTTTCCCCTACAGGCCGAGGATGCCGATGTAGAACAGGGCCTCGCCGAGTGGGGAAATGGGCCACCCGACCCCGACCACGACCGTGACCCCCATCAGCCCGCCCAGGGCCTCGACCTGCACCAGGGCCTCGACTCCGACCTCGGTGAAGGGCGGGATTATCTTCCCTCCCTCCCGTTCGTTCCACAGTCGGGCCCACGAGGCGTAGAGGCGCGGCCGGACCTCGGAGACGAGGGCTGCCCCCCCGAGCGAGTAGTCAGGGCGGAGAGGGGGGAGCCAGATCCCAAGGGAGAGGACGAGCTTTCGCTCGTCCCGCGGCCGCTGTTCCTCTGACACCGTTCGGAACTCGGTCAGGGCGGGGAGAAGGCTCGGGGGGAGCCCCTCGCTTGCCACGCCGGCGATGCCGGTGAGGGTGAGGTAGGCGTGGGGGAAGAGGCCGATGAGTTGGGTGTGCCCAAGCTCCCCGCGCCACCCCGTTTCGAAGACCCAGAGGAGCGAGAGGCCGCCGCTGTGGGCGCGGGCGAGGCTCTCCCGCCACTCGAGGTCGGCGCCCAGCACCCACGCTGGCCGGCGGCTCACGGTGAACGTGAGGTCGCCCACGGGTTCCCAGTACGTCCCCGGGGAGCCCAGGGTCGGCGTGGCCCACAGGTAGCGGGTGAGGGAAAGCGCACCGACAAGGGTCTCCCGCACCGCCGCCCACCCCGACACGGACCACTCCCTCCCGTAGCGGACCCACCCCGACACGGCGAGCGCTTGGGGGTAGACCCCCCACCCGAACCAATCGAGGTAGCGGACCGTGACCCCCTGGGACTCGGGGTCGAGCTGGACGAGGTACGCGTCGAGCGGGAGGTCGCTCCGGCCCAGGGTCACGGCGAACCTCCGCGGCCAGGTGTTGTTCAGCCGGTCCGTGTCCAGGGCGTGGTGGCCTGGATCGATCACGGCCTTCTGCACAGGGAATGGGGTCCGAAAGACAAGGGTGGTTTGGGTTTCCACGGCGTCCCACACCTCGGACGCGGTCTCCCCGTCCGGGCCGTGGACCTCGACCCGCACCGGCATGAACCCGGTTCCGGTCCGATTCACGAGGACCCGGGTCACGTGCTCGCCGTCCTGGGTTGTCCGCGTCACGCCGGCCACCGCGTAGTCGGCCCACGCCTCGCCGTACACCCATTGGGCGAAGAACGCCTCCCAGTCGTTCCCCGTGGCCTCCTCGAGGAGGCGTTGGAGGTCCCCCACGGTGAACGCCCCGGCCCGCCCCTGGGCATGGGCCCGACGGAGGATGTCGTCGAACACGTCCTCTCCCGCGAGGTGCGCCGCGGCGCGGAGGACGAGGTACCCCTTGTTGTATAGGCGGTCCGATGTCGCCTGCTCGTAGCGGACCTCGGCCGAGGGCTTGACCACCGCCTCGTCGAAGCCGGCGAACTTCGTCCGGATGTAGGGGAGCTCTGTGAGGTGCTGGCGGAGGTTGAAGAACCCGAACACCGCGTCAGCCATCTCCTCGCCGAGGCCTCGGTTGTCGAACCGGAACACGTTTCCCCCGTCCGCACCGTACGTGTCCTCGTACCAGCGGATGGAGAGGTACTGGCTCATCCCCTCGGAGAGCCAGTTCTCGGCGTCGAGGTCAACCCCAATCCCGATTCCCCACCACAGATGGGCGAGCTCGTGGGCGAGGATGAACCGGCCCACGCCCGCCAGGACCCCCCCCGCGGTGAGGTCCACGCGTCGGAAAAACCAGCGGGGGATGAACACGACCCCGTCGGCGGTCATGGCGATCCCGACCTCGTTGGGGTGCTCGACGAGGAGGATCCGGCGCTCGGTGTAGGGCCCGTACCGCTCGGCGTAGTACCCGAGGATCGCGGGGATGTAGGTCGCCAGGGCGCGTACCTTGTCCTCGTCTCCGGGGAGGGAAACGGTCTCGACCACGACCCCGTCGAACGAAAGCGTGGCCCGGCGCAGGCCGTTCGTCGGACCGAGGAAGAGCGGCACCGACCGCACGGGTGCGGAGAAGCGAACCGTGAACAGGGTTCCCTCGCCGTCCGCCTCTCGCGTCACCTCACCCGGGAGCGCGGCGTCCCAGTCCGCGGGAACCGTGAGCGCGAGGCGGTAGTCGTGGGCGGAGAGGAAGAGCGGCCACCGACCGTCGTCCGAGGGCGAGAACGGCAGCGGATGCCACCCGAACCGCCAGGTGTAGAGGTCCCCCAGACGACCTGGCTCGCCGGCCCAGACGTGGGGAAACCGCGTCTCGAACTCGATCACGATCTCTCCGGCTTCTCTGGGGAGGCGAACGCGGAGGAGGACGTCGTCGAGGGAGTAGGTCTGGAGCGCGGGGGGAGCCGGGAGGAGATCGAACGCCAGCTCCTCTTGCCCGGTTGGAGTAGCCCATGCGACGCGCTCGACCTTCGTCCACGCGGGATCAAACCCGGCGACGTAGGTGCTATCCCGGGCAAGGGGTGAGAGGTACGGGTTCTCCTCCCGTCCGAGGTTTGCGAGGAGGGCAAACCACGCTTCGTCCGCCGTTCCGTCGGCCGCCATTCGCAGCGTCCCCGCGACGAGGTGAAGATCGGGGCGGAAGGTCGCCTCGATTTGGATCGGGACGGCAGAGCCGCCCACGGCAAGGGTGAGTAGGCAACATAGGATCAAAGTGCGCACGGATTCTCCTTTTTATGCGGGTCCTTGTTCGGCCGGTGGCTCCGGGTGCAGGGAGAGACGCACCGCGGTGATCTCGCGGGCGGTGGCTCGCTCGATCGCGAGCTCCGCTCGGCCGATCCGAATTCTCGTCCCGGTTTCCGGGATGTCCCCAAGCTTCTCCAAGACGAGCCCGGCGATCGTCACCGCGTCGTCCTCGGGTAGGTCCAACCCCAGGGTACGGTTCACCGTCCGCACCTCGGCGTCGCCTCCCACGATCGCCTCGGTCGGGGACAGCCGCCGGATGAGGGGCCGCGGCCGGCGTCGGTCGTACTCGTCTTCGATCTCGCCCACGATCTCCTCGAGGATGTCCTCGAGGGTGACGATCCCCGCAACTCCCCCGTACTCGTCCACGACCACCGCCATGTGCGACCGCTCCTGTTGGAACTCCCGCAGGAGGGCGCTGATTGGCTTCGTCGTCGGGACGTAGGACACGGGGCGGAGGAGGGTCGCCAAGGAGACGTCGGCCCGTCCCTCTCCGAAGTGGGGGAGGAGGTCCTTGGCGTGGAGGAGCCCGATCACGTTGTCCTGGATGTCCTTGTACACGGGATAGCGGGAGTGGCCGTCGGACACGACGAACCTCACCACATCGGCCAGAGGCGTATCCACCGAGATCGTCTTCATGTCGGTGCGGGAGACCATGATGTCCTCGGCGGTGATCTCGTCGAGGGCGAGGATCCGCCGCATCATGTTCCCGTGCTCTTTCGAGAGGGCACCCCGCTCCTCGCCCATCTCGATGATCGACACGAGCTGGTCTTTGGACAGGGGCGTCTTCTCCCGGCGGAAGAACTCCACCCCAAACGGCCGAACGAGCTGGGCGGCGACCGATCGGAAGAACCGGACTCCGAGGTGGCTCAGCCGGGTCAGCCGCCACACGGGGACGATCACCGCCATCGTCACCGCTTCCGACCGGTTGCGGGCGAGGTTCTTGGGCGTGATCTCGCCGATCAGGAGGAGGAATGTGGTCAGAACAAGGGTACTGATGAGCCCCGCAAGGTACGGGGAGAGCGTGGGGGGGAGGAGACGGAGGAAGAGGAGGGTCGCGAGGCTCGACGCCCCCACGTTGACGAGGTTGTTGTACAGGACGAGGCAGGTCAGGAAATCGTTTGGGTCGCGGAGGAGGTCCTCGAGGGCCTTCGCCTTCTGCTTGGATGGCGTCCGCCGGATGAGGTGGAACACCCGCAGCTCGGAAATAGAGGACAGCGCGGTCTCGGAAGCGGAAAAAAAGGATGACAGAAAAAGGAGAAAAAATAGTACAATACCTTGCGATTCCGCGGACACCTCTCGATCACCTCAACCCTCATTATAGTCTAGCTTCGCTTGACCCCCGATCGCGGACCGGAAGCGGATCATTGCCCATCCAGTCCCTGGGCCGTAGACTTCGGGGTCGTGTTCGAGTCGCTGACCGAGCGGTTGACTCAGGCGTTCCGCAAGCTCCGCGCCCCGGGGCGCCTCACCCCGGCTGAGGTGCAAAGTGGGATCCGCGAGATCCGGCAGGCCCTCCTCGCCGCCGACGTCCACTATGGGGTGGTGCGCGACCTCCTGGCACGCGTCGAGGAGCGGGCGGTGGGGGAAAAGGTTGTGGAGTCCCTCGCCCCAGCGGAGCAGCTCCTAGCGATCGTGCGGGGGGAGATGAAGGCGGCAATGGGCGGCGAGGCGTCCAAGCTCCGCCTCTCCGGTCGGCCGGCGGTTGTCCTCCTCGTGGGCCCCGCGGGGTCGGGGAAGACGACCACAGCCGGCAAGCTCGCCCGCCACCTCGTCCGCAAAGGACGAAAGCCCCTCCTCGTCTGCGCCGACCCCCAGCGACCCGCGGCCGCGGAGCAGCTCTCCACCGTCGCGGCGCGGCTTGGGGTTGCGTTCGCGGCGGAGGTGGAGGACCCGGTTACGGGCGTGGGGCAATCGGCGGAGCGGGCGCGAAAGGAGCTTCTTGACGTCCTGATCGTGGACACCCCGGGCGCCCCGCCCGGGGTGTCGCCGCCCCTGTTTGTGGCTGAGCTCGTTGCCACGCTGGGCCCCAGCGACGTGCTCCTCGTCCTCGATGCGATGGTCGGGCAGGAGGCAGTGCGGATGGCTGAGGCGTTCCTCCCCCTTGGGGTTACGGGCCTTGTCCTCACCAAGCTCGACGGGGATGCCCGCGGCGGGGCGGCGCTCTCTCTGCCGAGCCGCCTGGGGAAGCCGGTCCTGTTCGTTGGGGTAGGGGAGAAGCCGGACGACCTCGAGCCGTTCGACCCGGGGCGGATGGCGGACCGGATCCTCGGGTTTGGGGACCTCACCGGCCTCGCCGAGAAGCTCGCCGAGGTGGGAGGGGAGGAGGTCGCGGCCACCGCGGCCCGGGTGAAGGAAGGGACGTTCACCCTCGAGGACTTCCTCACCCAGATCGAGGCGATGAGCCGCGCCGGTCCGCTCGACCAGCTCCTTGCCAAGATCCCCGGCCTGGGGAAGGTCGCCCAGGACGAAGGGGTCGCGGAGGAGCTCACGCGGACGCGGGCGATCATCCAGTCGATGACAGTTGAGGAGCGGCGCGACCCCCATATAATCGGGGCCAGCCGCAAGCGCCGCATCGCCCGTGGGTCGGGAACCACTGTCCAGGCAGTGAACCAGCTTCTGTCCCAATACGAGCAGGCGAGGCGCCTTGTGCGCGGGTTTGGCAAGCGGCGGATGCCCCCGGGATGGGGCGGTCCCGCCCCAGTGACGAGGTGATGGGATGGTCAGGATCAGGCTCATGCGGGTGGGCAAGCGCAAGCAGCCCAGCTACCGGATCGTGGTGATGGAGGGGACAGACAAACAGGGCGGACGGGCCGTGGCGACGATTGGCCACTACAACCCGCTTTCCGAGCCCGCGGAGTTCACGGTGGACACCGAGGCCGCCCTGTCCTGGCTTCGCCGGGGTGCCCAGCCGTCCCACGCCGCGCGACGGTTGCTCGCCAAGAGCGGCGTTCTCAAGGCGTTGGACGAGGCCCAGGCGGGCCGGGGGCCGGCGGGCGAAGGGGATGCTGGCTGACCTCGCGCGGTACCTCCTGCGCGCCGTGACCTCGCGGCCGGCCGAGGCCCACGTTGAGCACGTCCAGTCCGGCCAAGTGGACTTTCTGTTCCTCCGGGCTTCCGGCTCGGACGGTGGGTTGGCCGCCCGGGATCGGGAGGCCCTCGCCTACCTCGTGGAGGCGATCGGGACCCGCGCCGGCCGGACCGTGATCGTGGACTGGAGATGAGGTTCGACGTCGTCACCCTCTACCCGGAGATGCTCCGGCCCTTCGCCGCGGAGGGGATCCTCCGCGGGGCCCAGGACAAGGGGCTCCTCGAGATCTACCTCCACGACCTGCGGCTCTTCTCTCCCGACCCGCGGGGCCTCGTGGACGACCGGCCGTTCGGGGGGGGAGCGGGGATGGTCCTGCGACCCGAGCCGTTCCTCCGGGCCCTCGCGGCGATCGAGCGGGAGATCGGCCGCCGGCCGTACGCGATCCTCCTCTCCGCCCAAGGGATCCGGTTCACCCAGGAGGTGGCCAAGGACCTGGCCCGCCAGGGGGCGGTGGCTCTCCTCTGCGGGCGCTATGAGGGGGTGGACGAGCGGGTGGCTTCCCTCAGCGATCTCGAACTCTCGATCGGGGACTTCGTCCTCGCCGGGGGCGAGCTCGCCGCGGCGGTGGTTGTCGAGACGACGGCGCGGATGGTGCCGGGCGTCGTGGGGTGCCACGAGTCGGCGGCCACGGACTCGTTCTACGCCGGACCTGGGCTTGGCTACCCCCAGTACACCCGCCCGCGGGTCTTTCAGGGGATGGAGGTCCCCGAGGTCCTCCTCTCCGGCGATCACGACAAGATCCGACGCTGGCGGGAGAAGGAGGCGTGGCGGAAGACCCTCCGCCACCGCCCCGACCTCGTGGGGCTGAACGCCCCTTCTTCATCGCACCGGGCCTAGCTCTACCCCTCCCGCATCGTCGGGGCCGGGTGATCTCCCTCTCGATGC
>CAKZSO010000060.1 GCA_937921255.1 Candidatus Bipolaricaulota bacterium | reverse complement strand
GAACTTCGGGGACGGGACGACCGCCAGTGTGGCCACGCCGAGCGTGACGAAGAGCTACGCCGCGGCCGGGGTCTACACCGTGACCCTCACCGTGACCGACAACGTCGGCGCGACGGGGACGACGACCCGGACGATCACCGTTGGGACGCCGCCTCCCCCGCCGGCGACCCTTCCCGGGATGCCGACGATCGACCGCCCGGGGATCTACGTGTGGGGCGACCCGGAGAACAGGTGGCACGTCACGGTCGCCGGCGATCCTTCCTGGCCGAGCCCGCGACCGTTCGAGATCACCCTCGAGACCCGGGGGACGTTCTCGAACCGCGTGTTCACTCCCGCTGGGCCCATCCCGACCGTGACCACGTCGGGCGGGATCACCCGGCTCGTGTGGACCGGGACGATCGCCTCCGGGTGGGCCGACCTCGCGTTCGACCTCACCGGGGCCACGGCGATGAACCTCATCCTGTACCTCGACACCGATGGCGACGGCGTGGCCAAGCCAGCGAGCGGAGCGAACCTGATCGTGTTCCTGAGGCAGTGCAAGGTGAACCCGCCGGGTGGGGGGAACCCGTTCGTTCTCTCCGCTCGGCCAGGATCCACAGCGCTCCTGCCCTCGGCGAACTTCCGGGTCGGCGTGTGCACGGGCCGCGGCGTGTGGCCCGACTGCAGCGTGGTCACCTGGGACATCGAGTACTTGGAGGAGGAGAAGGGCTGTCGCTAAGGCAGAGAAAGCCTTTTCCAGTTGGGGCCCCAGCCGGCTAGCGGCCGGGGCTTCTCTTTCCCCCTCGCCGCAACCCTCTTCCGCCCGGGCTCTTTCCCTCCCCCTCGACGGGGGAGGGTCAGGGAGAGGGTGACGACGGGTCGCCCTCGCACAGCTGGCGAATGCGTTCGAGCACAGCCTCGGGTTCCCGAAGGACCTCGTTGTCCCGGAACCGGAGAACCCTGAACCCTTGGTCAATCAACCACTGCGTGCGTCGCTCATCGTAGGCTGCCTGGGCGGGCTCTGCATGGTGTCCGCCGTCGAGCTCGACCACCACCTTGTGCTCCAAGCAGGCGAAGTCGGCGATGTAGGGGCCGATGAGGGCCTGGCGACGGAACTTGAGCCCGAGGAGTCGTCGTGCCCGGAGCTTGGACCACAGGACACGCTCAGCATCTGTCTCGCCGTGGCGCAGCTGGCGAGCGAAACTGCGGAGATCCGCCATGGGGTGATCGTAGCGGGGCGTGCGCCCCCCTCACCCCGACCCTCTCCCACCTGGGGGAGAGGGAGGAGCAGGGATACGGACTGGGTTACCTCACCTCGACCCTCTTCCGTGCCCTTCTTCGTAGCGTCGGACCCCGTGTCCGACGAAACGGGCGGGGATGGACCCCGCCCCTACGAACCCAACGGCCGTCGGGGATGAAGCCCGCCGCGAGAACGGCGGGGGGGCGTAGGGTCGCAGCCTGTCTGCGACGGCCAGCTCTTCTGAGACGCGCGCGGGGGAAAGAGAACGGGCCCCGGAGTCCGGGGCCCGTGGGTGTACCGTAAGAGAGGCTAGACTAGAACGTGAACGTCCAGCCGATGCTGAGGTTCGTGGTGGCGCAGCTCGCGGCCGCCATCGTCCCATCGATGTTGAGCGTGAAGTTGGACATGATCGGGATCTTCACCCCGAACACCATCCGGGTGATGTCGAAGATTCCGCCGCCCGAGCCGAAGAACACGCGGAGCGTCACGTCGTACTTGCCGCCGCAGCAGCCAGCGCCGCAGAACCCCATCTTGATGAGCTCGAACTCGCCGCAGGCGGCGAGGAACCGATCCGCCGTCGGGAGCTTCGGGTTGACCGCAGTGACGTTGAACGCGTTGACGAACTCGATGTAGTTGCAGTCGGCGAGCGTGCAGCGGATCTTGAACCCGTAGATCTCAATTCCAAACCAGGTGTAACCAGAGAACGTGGCGTCGCCCCACACCGTGAAGCAGGCGTCGACGAACCCGCCGAAGCTCGGGTTGACCTCGAGGGTTTTGTAGTCCACGCCGTAGGTCACAGTGACACCCAGGGTGACACCACAGCACAGCGGGATGTCAATCCCGGTGAACTTCACGTAGTTGAAGCCGCTCTTGAGGAAGTCGAACTCGACGTTGTAGGTGATCCCGCAGCACAGCCCGAGCCCCTTCAGGGTGACGTTCAGGTTGTAGAACGCCGTCCCCGTGCAGCAGTCGACGAACACCGCCTTGACCGTGGCCGGGGCGATCGTCCCGGTGAACGTGTAGCGGAGGGCCGCGCCGCCGGCGAGCGTGGTGCACCAGGTTGGGGTCTGGTTCGGGGGGATCGCCCAGTGCTCGGCCTTGAACCCGATGGCGATCCCGCCGAAGTCGAACGACGTGGACAGGACCGACTCGTCGTAGAGAACAGCGGCCACGTCGAACAGCATCGACCCCGTGACCGTAAACGGCCCGAACACGCCCTTGAGATCGAACTTCTGGCTGCTAAGCCCGGTTGCGGAAAACCCGGTGGTGCTCGTGATGTCAAACCCCGCCACCGTGTAGGTCAAGCTGAGGTTGCTGCTAAGGGTTACGCTCGGAAGAAGTCCCAGTGTCGCCGTCCAGCTTCCCTTGATGGCGATCTGGGAGAAGCCTGCAAAACCGATCGTACAAAGCGCTACTGCAATCGCGAGAGCCCGCTTCATTTGTCCATCCTCCTTGGTACCTAGGTCAATTTCGGTTTGAACCTGCTCACACCCATTCGGGATCCCGAAATCCCGCAACCACCTCTGTCCTCTCCTTACTGTACACCACCTCCTCTCTAAGGCGGATACGTGGGCCATGGTAGCGATCCCCCTGTCCCCTGTCAAGACTCCCGGGGGTGATGCGCGTTACGCAGGACCAGTCGGCGCGCACCTGCTGGGAACGTGGACGAGGAGGGAAGAACCACACCATCACGGACGTGAGAGGGCGTTGGGAGGTGGGCGGTTCTCCGGGGCAGACACCGAGCTGTGGAGTGGAGAACCACCACGATGGGCACCAAGGGCACGAGGCGGAACAACAGGAGTTCGGTGTCCGTGATCTGTTGTCCGTACCGGCTTTCTTCGGTCCACGGAGAACGGACAACGGTCTGCTGACCCGTTCTATTCTCTGTGCCCCCGGTGTGGCGCGGGTCGTCCCTCTCCCCGGCGTGGGCAGAGGGTGTACCCCCCGAGCCCGGTATAATGAAGAAGCCATGACCGTCTACGAACAGGTGAAGAAGGCCCTCCAAGACATCGTGGCCCCGGAGTTGAACGGCATCAAGGTGGAGATCCGACGGCTCGACGAGAAGATCGGTAGCCTGAGAAACGAGCTTCTTGCCGAGATCAAGCGGGTGGACTCGAGCTTGCTGGCCGAGATCGGACGGGTAGATGCCCGCGTCGAGTCCCTCCAGCGCGAAGTGGGTGTGGCCCTCGAGATCCGCGAGCGGCTATCCGCACTTGAGGCGAAGGTCGGGATCCTCCGGGGGTAGGGTCGGGGCTTGTCCCCGACGGCCGGAAAGGCGGTTTGGCGGTTCCTCGGTCCGCCGGTTCGGCGAGAAGGCCGTCGCAGACACGCTACGACGCTGCAAGACTCACAGGCTGTCACCGCCGAGCGCGCCGAGGACATCCAGCCGGCCGAACAGCCCACCACAAAGGACACCACAGACACGAACGAGAACAGCAACTTCAGGTTTCGGGGTTCGAAAAACCGGGATCCCTTCGTGTCCTTTGTGCCCTCGTCGTGACCTCGGTGGTGCAAGGGTTCGAGGTTTCCTCGGCGCCCTCGGCGATCCCTGCGGTGAGGCAGTCGTCCGGGTTTCGTGGCGTCGGGGTTCATCCCCGACGGCCGTTCGTTCGTCACCAACGATCCCGCGTCGCGCACGGGGTGCGACGCTACAGAACCCGTGGCTACGACCCGTTGCCGGGGTCCGGGGCTCTCTGGCGCGTTCACGAACCTTCACCCGGCGAGTCGGTTCTTCAGTTCCCCGATGATCGCCACCGGCGCCGGGTCCACCCCGTGGAGCAGGGCGAGGTAGTAGCTCGTCCAGTCGCCCAGGTAGAGGAGGGATAGGAGCTGGGCCAGGCTGCCCTCTCCCCGCGCCCAGACTTCGGTCCAACCCAGGCCCCGCTCCGCGAGGAGCTCCCCCAGGATCTCGACCCGCTTCCCGACGCGGGGGTGGTCGCCGCGGGCGCGAAGGAAGACCACGGTCCCCTGCGGGAGGAGGCGGGAGGCCAGCTCGTACCCCACGACCTCGTTGTGGCAGAGCTCGGGGAGCTCCCCCCAGAACGCCGGGGCCTTGGCGTTCTCGTTGAGCTGGGTCTTCCAGCGGTAGGCGACCGGGCCGGTGGGCCCGGCCCCGTAGACGAGGGGAACGCGGCCCTCGAGAGCCCGGGCAAGCGCTTGGGCCTCGTTCTCCTCCCCTCCCGGGTCGAGCTCGGAGGCGAGCCGGTCGAGGACGGCAAGGGCCTCCCCGACGTCCGGGGCGAGCCCCAGCCGGCGGGACAGGCCGAGGAGGGGGAACAGGAGGTACCCCAGCGCGGCCCGCGGCTGGTAGCCGGTCGGGATCTCGATCCACGGGATCCCGTCCCGCGCGCAGAGCCGGCCGAGCTCCCCGCCCGACGTCACCGCGAGCAGGCGCTTTGTCCGCGACCGGGCCGCGTCGAACGCCGCCAGGGTCTCCTCCGTGTCCCCGGAGTAGGAGAGGGCGACCGCAAGGGACTCCGACCCGATCCACGGGGGGAGGGTGTAGTCCCGCACCGGGACGACCTCGATTGGGAGGATGCTCCCGAGGAGCGCCCCGGCGATCCCCGAGCCGCCCATCCCGAGGGGGACAACGCGGGTGAACCCGCGGAACCCGTCCACGGGCACCCTCTCCCCGCGGGCGAGTCCGTCCCGGCACTGGGAGGGGAACCCGGCCAGGACGTCCGCGGTCTGCGCCCGGTCAGCGGCCATGAGCTCGCTCCACGCCTTCTCGTTCTGTCCCATCGGTTGCCTCCTCTACCCGCGGGCGAGGACCCCGATCGTCCCCCGACGCGGGGTAGGGCCATTCTACCGTCCCTTGGGCGCGCGTCCCCTGGCGATGGAACGCGTTTCCTTGAGGAGGGGACGCTCAGTCCGTAGCGTGGATCACGTTGGATCCCAACGAATCGCAAGGAGGCGATTGGGCGATGAGGCGCAGCGGTTTTGTGGTGTGTGCACTGGTGGTTCTCGCGATGTGGGCGGTCAGCCCGGGGTTGGCGGACGCCGGGATCGGTGGGATGTTCGTGGACGTGCCGACGAGTCACCCCGCCTATAACGCCGTGCGGGACCTCGTACAGCGGGGCGTGATCGTGATCGGGGCCGGTGGCGAGTTCGCCGGGAACGCCCCCCTCCTCCGCTACGATGCAGCGCAGTGGATCTCGGCGGCGATCAAGAACGTGGAGGGAACCCGGACCGGGACCGACCTCACCCCCCGCGTGGCGAGCCTCGAGACCCGAGTGAGCGCACTCGACGCGACGATGACCCGGGAGCTCCAGGCCGTGCGGGCTGAGATCGCCCGGCTGTCGCAGGGGCCGGGGTCCGCCGCGATCGCGGCCGCGGAGCAAAAGGCGCAGACCGCGTTCATCCTCGGCGTGACCGGGGTCGTGCTCGCGCTGGCGGCGGTGGCGCTCGCCCTGTGGTTCTAGCGGGGGTCGCCCCTCGCGGCCTCGCTGTGGCCTGACGGTTGCGCTCCCCCTCCCGCCGCGGGAGGGGGTTACCCCTTCCTCCGTGAGGCGCGGTCGAGGTCCCCGGGGCTGTAGACGCGCAAGCCTGGAACCCGCAGGAAGTCGCGGTCCGAAGTGGCGACCGCCTCGATCCCCTCTCGACGGGCCAGCGCCGCGGTCACGGAGTCGTTCACCATCATGCGGTAGCTCGTTCGGATCCCCCGGCTCAGGGAGAGGGCGCCGGCATCCACGGGGAGGATGCCGATGCCCATCCTGGTGACGACTTCGGCCTGATCCTCTGCCTGGGAGAGCGTCTGGACGAGGTCGGGGTGCTCGCGGAGCTTCCGGGCGACGTTGCCTGGCGATACGAGCCCCTTGACCACGGCTTCGACCATCATCAGCCGGTGGACGAGCTCGAGGAGGACGTGCACTCCGGTGATCCCCGCGACGTCGCCGCGCTCGCAGCGGCGGAGAAACGCCGTGCACTCGCCGGATACCCCGGTGAAGTGGTACACGAACGTGTTCGCGTCGACGAACACCCGCTCGCCGGGCGGGATGTCGCGGAGCCTACCCGTCAAGGAACCCCTCTTCCTCCTCCATCACGCGGCGTACGAGGTCGGGTGGCGCCTGAAGAGCGCCCCGTGACCGTTCGACGTGAGCAGGGCGCCCCTTACGCTGGAGGTACTGGCGGAGGGCGTCCTCAAACACTTGGGCGAGCTGGAGGTCGTCTCGGGCGGCGACGAGCTTCGCTTGGCGGAGGAGCTCTTCGTCGATTACCGTCCCCACCTTCTTCTTCATCCTAGTCACCGGGGTTTATCGTACGACGGTCTGTCACGATGTCAAGACCATTGTGTGCATAGCTAGACAACGGCGGGGAGGAGGTCGGGCTCAGGAGCCGGACAGGTCTGGAGGGGTGACCCCGTCCCGGCCGACGAGGGGCGTCGCGGCAAGGAGCGCGGAGAGAATCGCCTCTTCCGTCGCCTCGGCCGCCGCCCGGTAAAGGCCGTCCGTGGCTGGGGACCGGTCGGCGACGAACTCGACCTGGACCCGATCTTGCCCGCGGGGGATCCGCCAGGCGACGGAGAAGGCGAGGAAGAAGTCCCCGCTTCCGGCCGTGGCCGGGGCCCCGGCCCGGCCCGCGCCGAGGGCCGCCCGCCGGGCCAAACGGGAAAGCTGCTCGGGAAGAAGGGGGGCATCGGTGGCCAAGACGACGACGAGGGAGCCCTGCTCTCCCTCCGCGATCGGGGGGGAGGGAGTCGCGCCGCTCCACCGATCCTCTTTGCCCCCAAGGAGGAGCGGGGCTGGCCCAGGGGGAAACCGAAGGTCTTCCCGCTGGCCCATGTTCGGCAGGGCGAGCACCCCGACCGCGAACGGTTCCGCGACCCGCGACGCGGTCCCGATTCCCGATTTGAGCCCGAACGCGACCACTCCCGTCCCCGCCCCCACGCACCCCTCGGCCACCTCGTCCGACGCCGCCTCCAGGGCGGCGAGGGCGTCGGACTCCGTCACGGGCCGGGTCTCGATCGCCGACAGCCTCCCGTCGTTGCACTCCAGGACGGCCGGGTTCACCGACCGCGCCTGGGGATGGCGGGCCAGGGTCCAGGTGATCAGGGCGTCCGCGCACCGGGGGACGGCGAGGGTGTTCGTAACGAGAACCGGTGTCTCAAGCTCCCCAAGGTGGTAGACCTGCCACAGCCCGGCGGCCTTCCCGTGCCCGTGGAGGACGAACGCCCCCGCGGGGAGGGGCGCAGCGTAGGGGTCGCCCGGGGGAACAACTGCTGTCACTCCGGTGCGGACGGCGTCCGGTCCTCCTCCCGCGATCAGCGTCCGGTGGCCAACCCGGACTCCGCGGACGTCGGCGATCGTCCCCCGCGGACCCGAGGGGAACTGGCCGAGGGAGAGACCGACCCGGCGGAACGCGTTCACCCGTAGAGGAGGAACTCGTAGGGGTGAGGCCGGGACGCGACCTCGCGGATCTCGGCCTCCTTGAGGGAGATCCACCGTGCGATGAGGTCCTCCGGGAACACCCCGCCTACGGTGAGGAACGCGCAGTCTCGCTCGAGCGCCGCCACGGCCTCGTCGAGGCTCCCCGGGAGGGAGGCGATCTTCCGCCTCCGGCTCGTCCGGGCGTCGAGGCTGTCCTCGACCGGGCCCCATCCCTTCTCCACCGGGTCGAGCCCCTGGCGGATCCCGTCCACCCCGGCCATGAGGCAGGCTGGGAGGGCGAGGTAGGGGTTGCAGGTCGGATCCGGCGGCCGGTACTCGATCCGCGCCTGGGTGGGCTCGGTGAGGTAGCCCGGGATCCGCACCGCAGCGGTGCGGTTGGCCCGGCCGAACGCGAGGTGGACCGGCGCCTCGAACCCCGGTCCCAGCCTCCGGTAGGAGTTCGTGGACGGGGAGACGAGGGCGGACAGGGCCCGCCCGTGGGCGAGGATCCCCCCCACGTAGTGGAACGCGGTCTCGGAGAGCCCGCCCTCGCCAGCGAACAGGTTCCCGCCCTTCCCAACGAGGTGCTGGTGGAAGTGGAGGCCGTTTCCAGCCTGGTTGTGCATCGGTTTGGGGAGGAAGCAGGCGGCGAGGCCCGCGTCGGCGGCAAGGCGGGCGACGAGGTCCATTGCGAGAACGGTCCAATCCGCGGCGTCAACGAGCCCACCGAGGCCGAGCTCGATCTCCATCTGGCCAAGTGGCCCCCCCTCGTGGTGGTGGTACCGGACGGGGATCCCCCACCGGCTGAGGGCCTCCACCACCCGCTCCCGGAGCTCCCGGCCGAGGTCCTCCGGCCCCCCGGCGTGGTACCCGGACCGGGGTCCGGGGACGAACCGGGGCCCGGTCAGCCCCAGCGGGCTCACCTCGACGCGCTGGCCGAGCGACGTGTCCTCGGTCCAAATGGAATCGAACAGGTAGAACTCGAGCTCGACCCCGAACCGGGCCTCAGTGGCGATCCCAGCGCTCACGAGGAATGCCTCCGCCGCCTTGGCCACGCTGCGCGGGGCCATCGGGTGGGGGCCCTCCCCCGGCCGGGCGAGGTCGGAGAGGAGGACAAGCGAGGGGGGATCGCGGGTCGGGTCCACCCGGGCGGTCGCGAGGTCGGGGAGCAAGACGAGGTCGCCGCCGCCCAGGCCGTAGTGGGAGGCCGCGGCGCCGACCCCTCTCTCCACTGCCTCGGGGGTGAGCTCCGAGGCAGGGAGGGTCAAGCACCGCAACCGGCCAAGGAGGTCGGCGGCCCGCAGGTCCACCCACCGGATGTCCTCCGCCTGGATCAGGGCCACAAGTTCGCTGAACGTCATCCCGTCTCCCTACGGCTTGGGCAGCGCGAGGTCGGCCGGGCCCCAATTGGAGAGCACCGCGCCCGGTAGCGACGCCTGGACGAGCTCGTGGATGATCTCGGCGTGCTTGACCTTCTCCCGGCCCCAGTCAGCCAGCATGGACCCCGACACCCACGGCTTGTAGAGGGCCCCCGGGCCCACCACGCACGCCGGCCCCGGCTCGAGCTTGAAGTAGCACGGGGAGCAAACCCGAACCATCTCCGGCCCGTCGTAGAACCGGTTGAACCCGCCGAAGGAGTCGGTGAGGAAGATGTGGAGGTCCATCGGGATCTTGACCGCCCTCCGGATCGCGGCCAGCTCGGGCAGATCAAGGTCCGCGACCGGGTTGAACGTGTTCGCCCCCAGGTTCTCCAGAACCTTCGCCCCGGCGGCGTTGCCATGCCCCGCGAACACCGAGACCTTGAACACCACGTCCTTCGGTAGATCGCCCACCGCCCGCATCTGGGCGAGAAGCCAGAGTAACCCCTCGTCGAGGACGAGGAACCCCCGGAACCCGACCTCCACCGCGCGCAGGATGTCGGCGATCACGTACCGGAGTTGGTCCGAGCCCCGGAAGCGGAGACCCGACAAGCCCCCCTCGGGGGTCACGAGCTGGCGGCCGGTGTCCCACCCCGAGCGGGGGCCGGGGGTGAGGATGACCTCCACCTTCGCCTCCGCCGCGATCTGGGCGAACTCCCGAAGCTCGCTTCGGGTGAGGAGGGTCGCCCCCATCACCGCCGAGATCATCCGGTGGACGGGGATCTTCCGCTTCCTGGCCTCGTCGATCGTCGCCGCCAGGACCTCCGGCCGCTCGATCCCGGAGATCTCCATCCGGTACTGGGCCCCATCC
>CAKZSO010000059.1 GCA_937921255.1 Candidatus Bipolaricaulota bacterium | reverse complement strand
GTCGACGAGCTCCGGCGCGAACGCGAGCACGGCCGAGGTCTCCATCTCCGAGCCGTGGGAGCCCCCCGTCTCCACCACCTGGGCGATGACCTCGGGGATCGCCCGCCACCAGGAAAACACAAACGCGTAGATCCCCTCCCGTCGCAGGACCCGCGCCCCCTCATCGAGGGCCGCGGTGTTTCCCCCGTGCCCGTTCACGAACACAAGCCTCCGCACCCCGTGGGAAGCGAGCGACCGAGCCACCCCCAGGACGTAGTCCCGCAGGGCCGCCGCTTCCACCCACAGCGTTCCCCAGAACTGGCGGTGGTGCTCACTCACCCCCACCGGTACCGTCGGCAGCACAAGCCACCCCCCGCGCGCCGCGGTTCGCCGCGCCACCTCGGCCGCGGTGAGGTGGTCCGTCCCCAACGGGAGGTGGGGCCCGTGCTGTTCGGTCGACCCCACCGGGAGAAGGCTGACCCCTGCTTTGTGTAGTTTCTCTCTAGCTTTTGCCCAGCTCATTCGGGAGAGTTCCATCTTGCCTCCTCAAGAGATCCATATCGGTTGCTTAGTGTCTGTATCATCGCTATCCTTGCCTAAGTCTAAGGAGGCATGATGCACAGGGCAATGGCCGTTTTGCTGAGTGGGGTGGCTCTCATGGTGGGCGCCGCCGCTGAACGGGGGCCGATCGCCATCCTCTCGGATGCCGACTTCACCGCGGCAAACGGGGTGATCGGGGGAGCGGGCACGCCCGGCGACCCCTACCTGATCGTCGGGTGGGAGATCCGGGTTTCCTCCGGGGACCTTTACGGGATCCGGATCGAGGACACCACGGCTTCGTTTGTTGTCCGCGGCTGCCGGGTGAGCGGGGCCATGGATCCACGGGGAGCGGCGATCGCCCTCACCAACGTCGTGGGCGGAGTGGTCGAGGACTGCACAATCAGCGATAGCATCAACGGGATTCGCATCGCAACCTCCCGCGACGTCACGGTGCGCGACAACTTCCTCGGCGTACGGGGAGGATTGGGGTTCCAGGTTCTGGGTCTCGAGAAAGCCCATTTCCGCCACGCGGTCGAGCCGACGAACACGGTGAACGGCCAGGAGATCCGCTACTACTACGGGCTTTCTGGGCAGGTGCTGGAGGGGATCGCCGCCGGGCACATCACGCTCGCGGCGTGCCGGAACGTCACCCTCCGCGGGGCGAAGATCGACCGAGGGGACGGGATCAACGTTGTCCTGTCCGAGGGTGTGCGGATCGAGAACGCGGACGTCTCGCGCGCGACGGGGAACGGTGTCTTCATCTTCTCCTCCCCGGGCACAATGGTCACGGACTCGCCGCGGATCGCCAACTGCACCGGAGCGGGGATCTCGGTCTGGCTCTCAGACCGGGTGTGGGTGGAGAACGTGGGGCTGTACGCGAACCAGGTCGGCCTCCTCGTGAACGCCTCCGATGGGGTCACCGCCAGGAACAACGCGTTTGCCGCCAACCCCCTTGGCGTCCTTGTCACGGGTGGAGCGCGGGACACGTTGATTCAGCAGGGGCTGTTCTACCAGAACCGCCACGGGGTCGAGATCGAAACGTCGTACGGTGTGACGGTCGAGCGGTGCGCGTTCACCGAATCGGACGTGGCGGTGTACATCGAGGGCGGGGCGACCCACCCCCGGGTGGCGTACTCGACCATGGTTCAGGTTGGCTACGGGATCTCGTCGTTGGCTTCCCACGGGGTCTACGAGCGAAACCTCATCGCCCGGGCGAACATCGGGATCATCTTCGAGGAGGCTTACTCCCAGGCTACCCCGACGGGAAACGTCGTGCGGCACAACGTCCTCTACCGGTGTACGGACGGCCTGTACTTCGGGACCGAGACGGTCGAGACCCAGATCTACGAGAACCTCGTCTGGGAGTGCGGCCGAATCGCGCGGGACCTCGGCAAGAACCTCTGGGCACCCCACGGGCGGGGAAACTGGTACTCGAACTACCAGGGGCCCGATGCGGATGGAGATGGGATCGGCGACCTTCCCGTCCTTTTTGGGGGAGGGGGCCAGGACGCCTATCCCCTCATGGACCGCGCGTTCTACCCCGGCCTTCCCGGGGTCGTGGGGACGATGCGGGAACAGGTCGTGACCCTGGAGGACAAGACCGGGCTGGGGGCGACGGTCACAGCGCGGGTGGCCGCCCTTCCCCACGAGCGGTTCATCGGGTTCCAGGGGATCCCGGTGGAGATGGCCCAGGATCTCGCGATACTCTTCGTCTTCCAGAACCCCACCGTGAGCCAGTTCCACATGAGGAACGTGTTCCTCCCGTTGGACATCGTGTTCTTCGCCGCGGACGGCGCGTTCCTCGGGCGAAACACGATGCAGGCGGACTCGAAGGACCTCTACGGGGCCGCGGATCCGTTCACGATGGCCCTCGAGGTCCCCGCGGGGCGCTTCTCCGACCTCGGGCTGGCGCGGGAGATCAAGCTGATCCCGAACCCTTGATCCGGGCGGTGTTCTTCGACCTCGACGGGACCCTCGTCCGCTACGCGGGGGTCCCGTTCGAGTCAAGCTGGGGCGCGATCGGGGCCGCGGCGGGGTTGGGCGCGGAGTGGGAGCGGATCCTCCAGCGGTACCTGGGGAAACCCCACCTCTACCCGGACTGGGTGCGGGAGAACGCGGCCCTGCTTCGGGGGGTGTCCGTGGACCGCGTCTTGCCGTCCCTCTTTCCCCCTCCGTACGCCCCGGGAGCCCCCGAGGCGGTTGGCGAGCTCAGGCGCTCGGGGTACATCCTGGGGATCGTCTCCTCGGGCGTGGCCCTCGTCGCGGACCGGGTGCGGGTGGAGCTCGCTCTCTCGTTTGCGGTGGCGAACGAGCTGCGGATCGCCGACGGCGTGTTCACGGGGGAGGCGGTGGTCCGGGTGGGCCTGGGCGACAAGCGGGCGGTGGTGGAACGAGAAGCCCGCCGGTTGGGCCTGGCGCTGGGGGAGATTGCGTTCGTGGGCGACCACCTGAACGACATCCCGGTGTTCGAGGCCGTGGGGCTCGGGATCGCCTACGCTCCGAAGGCGCCCCAAGTGGCAGCAGCAGCACGGTCGGTTGTCCACCACTTCCACGCAATCCCCGAGCTGGTGCGGGTCCCGAGTTGACGGCCGCGAGGGGGATCGCCACAATGGCCACGACGCCATGGACCGAGAACGGGGGAAGGAGGAGCTTGCCCAGAAGTGGCGGAAGCTCCTCGGAGAAGTCCAGGACCAGATGCTCCGGGCCTGCCTCCCCGTGTCGGCGGACAAGGTCAGCCGCGGACGCGGCGTCCTCCTGATCGAGATCGAGTCCGCTTTCAAAAAGGAGTACGTCGGGCGCAAGATCGGCAAGCTCGCCGAGGCGGTGCGCGCGGTGTTCGGGGACCTCGAGGTCCGGCTGGTCGATCCGGGAGAGGAGCGGCCGCTTCCGTTCGGCGAAGCGCCGGAGGCGCCCACCCCCGAGAAGACGGCCCCCGTCCGCAACGTTGTCACCCCCGCCCGGATCCTCGTCATCGGGATCGGGGGGGGAGGGATCAACGCGCTTGCGCGGATGCGCGATGCGAAGCTGTCGGGGGTCCGACTGGCGGCCCTCGACACGGACCGCCAGGTGCTGTCGGCCTTCCGCAACGGAGGGAGCCTTCTCCTCGGCGAGCGGGTGACCCACGGCCGGAGCACGGGGGGCGACGCCGAGAAGGCGCGCCGGGCTGCCGAGGAGGCCGCGGCGGAGATCGAAGACCTCATTGGCGACGCCCACCTCGTGTTCCTGACCTGTGGGCTGGGGAAGGGCACAGGAACAGGCGCGGCGCCCGTCGTCGCCCAACTGGCGCGCGCGCACGGGGCGCTCACGGTGGGCGTGGTCACGCTTCCGTTTGGGTTCGAAGGCGATCTCAAGCTCCAACGGGCCCAGGCCGGCCTAGCCCGCCTGGGGGAGAAGACCGACGTCCTGATCGTGGTCCGGAACGATCGGCTGCTGGAGATCGCCCGCAGCGACTCGGTGACCGAGGCGTTCGAGCTCGCCGACGACGTGCTCCTGCGTGGGGTGCGGGGGATCTCGGACCTGATCACCGTCCCGGGCCTCGTGAACCTCGACTTCGCCGACGTGGCCTCCGTTCTGCGCGGGGCGGGGACGGCGATGATGGGGATGGGCGAGGCCCGCGGGGAGAGCCGCGCCCTCCGCGCGGCCAAGGCCGCGGTCACCAACCCCCTCCTCGAGGGGGGGACGATCAAGGGGGCGCGGCGCGTCCTCCTCAACGTCACCGGGGGCGAGGACCTCACCCTGACCGAGGTCACTCAGGTTGCGGAGTCGATCCGCAAATCTGCGGCTGCGGAGGCGGACATCACGTTTGGAGCCGTGATCCAACCCCAGAACAGCGGTTCGGTGGAGGTCACGGTCATCGCGGCCGAGTTTCGCGCCGTTCCGGTCGAGGAGGAGAAGAAGGAGCGGGTTCGTCCGGTGATCCCGCGGCGGCCCAAGGACGAGGACCTCGACGTTCCGACGTTCCTCCGCCGGCCGGGGTGAGGAGGGAGCGGTGCGAGCACTTCTAGTTGGCGTTGTCGCTTGGGGCATGGCGGCTGGGCCCGCGTGGGCGGCCGGGCCGTCCCGCGGGGTGGCCGAGCTTGAGGCTGTGTTGGCCGACTGGCGCCTGGGCTGTGGGGGCTGTCCGATGCGATTTGGGTGGGACGGGCACCAGCTCGCCCTGTTCGTGGGCGGGCGCCTGGCAGCCCTGGGGTTCCCCGTGGAGCTTGCCCGGTCGGGATCGGAGTGGTGGGTCGTGGTCCGCTGCCCGACGGCGACGGGGGAGGTGCGGCTTCCCGTCCTGCCGGGTCTGCCTCCCCTTGATCGGGAGGGACAGTTCACCCTTGGCGTCTACCTTGGCCGCATCCCGTGGGCAGGGGCGGGTGAGGTCGCTTCCCGGTACGCTGCCCCCGAAGAGCTCCTTCCGCTCCCCGAAAACTGCCCTCCGACGGTGAGACTGAGGGTTCACCCGACCCAACCTCAGGCGGGGGAGGAGGTCTGGTTCACCGCTGACGTCACGGATCCGGACGGGGTCATCGTTCAGGCCCTGTGGGAGTTCGGAGACGGAGAGACCTCGACGTGGTGGAGCCCGGAGCACGCCTACCGGGAGGAGGGCATGTACACCGTGACCCTGACCGTAGTTGACGACCGGGGGGGTGTCGGGCGCGCGACCGCTGTCGTCCACGTGGTCGGACAGGCGCCAGCGCCACCGCCCGGTGGAGGCTGCGGGTGCGGCGGGTAGCGCTCGCCGTTCTGTGCGGGCTGGCCCTAGGGATTGCCCAGGCTGCCCCCCTCCGCTACGCGATCACGATCGAGATCGACGACGGGGGGGAGATCGTTGGCCAGGTCACGATGAGCGGGGTTGCCCTCGGGGATTGGCCGGAGGCCGTGGTGCGCCTGTACCCGGCGGCGTTCGGCGCTGATCGCCTCTCCGTGACGGGTGCGTGGGTGGAAGGGGAGGCCGTGTCTTTTGAGTCGGTCGAGGCCACCACCGCAACCGTGGCCCTCGTGGCCACGGCGGGTCAGACGTTCTCCCTAACCCTTGGCTACCGGGGAACGGTCCCCGAGTTCGCCCAAGCGGGGGGGTACGGGTCCTACGCCCGGTCGGGGGACGCGGTGGTCCTCACCCAGGCCTACCCGATCCTCTCCCCATGGGATGGGGCATGGGTTGCCCATCCCGTGTTCCCATGGGGGGATGCGATTGTGGCCGAGGTTGCGGACTACGAGGTGGACCTTTCCGTCCCGGCGGGGTGGGTTGTGGTGGCGGGGGGAGTTGAGGTCGAAGTCGCCCCCGGCCAGTACCGAGTTGAGGGGGAGAACCTCCGCGAGCTGGCGATCGTCCTCGTCCGCGGGCACGAGGTTCAGACCGCCTCCGTGAGCGGAGTGGAGGTGCGGAGCTTCTACCGGCCGGAGCACGACTGCGCGGGCCGGGCCGCCCTCGCGGTGACGGCTGACGCGATCGCGGCGTTCGTCGACCGACTGGGGCCTCCCCCGTTTTCCACCCTCGACGTCGTCTCTGTCCCCCTGCGGGGGGTGGCGGGGATCGAGTACCCTGGGTTGATCCTGGTTGGCGAAACGTACTACAACCGGTACCCGCTCGACCCGCTCTTCTTCCCGATGATCTTCGCCCACGAGGTCGCTCACCAATGGTGGTACGCCGAGGTGGGAAACGACCAGGTTGCCGAGCCGTGGGTGGATGAGGCCCTCGCCACGTACACCTCGGGCCTGTACTTTGCGGCCCAGGGCCGGTTTGCGGAGATCCTGCGCTACTGGGAGTCCGGCTACGCGGCGGGCAGGCTCCAGAACCGGACGGCCGGGATCGCAAGCCCCCTCTGGGAGTTCCCCGGGGGGAGCGGGTACGGGGGGATCGTGTACTCCGGCGGGGCCCTGTTCCTTCACGCCGTACGGGAGCGGATGGGGGACGACGCGTTCTTCGGGGCGTTGCGCCGGTACCGGGATGAATTCCGTTGGCGATTGGCCACCGGTGCTGACCTGTTGAGGATTCTGAGCGACGGAAGCGCAATCCCCCTCGACGACCTCCTCAAAACCTGGCTTGGGTTCTAGATTCCCCGGCCTGGCGTTCCCAACCCGGGGATCCTCACCCGACGCTCGACCCACCGCAGGGCCACCGTCAGGATGAGGACCATCGCCAGGTAGAACAAGGCGACGAGGATGTACACCTCGAAGTACCGGAAGTTGCGCGAGGCGATCGACCGCGCGACCCCGAACAGGTCCATCGTCTCCGGGCGCAACGCGGTCATCGAGACGATGGACGAGTACTTGAGCATGTAGATGAGCTCGTTGGACCACGGAGGGATGATCAACCGCAGGGCCTGGGGCATGATCACGTGGCCGATCGCCTGGCCCCGGCTCATCCCCAGGGCCCGCGCGGCCATCATCTGACCTGACTTCACGGACTGAATTGCCCCCCGGAAGTACTCCGCCTGGTACGCCGCGGTGTTGAGCGTCATCGCCAGCAGCCCGGCCAGGAACGGCCCGATGAGGATCCCGACGGTGGGGAGTCCGAGGTAGATCCCGAGAAGCTGGACCAGCAGCGGGGTTCCCCGGAAAAAATGGACGTAGGCGCTCGCCGCCCAGTACAGCGGGGACCACCGCCCGCCCCCGTACACCCGCACCAGCCCCAGCACCGCTCCCAAGACGGCCCCGATGCCCATGCAGTAGGCGGTGAGCTGCACGGAGAGGAGGACTCCTTGGCCCAGCCGGGGCAGCCACGCCGGGTCGAAGACGAGGTTCACGAAGACTCCCCGTACAGCTCGCTGATCTTGCGCAGGAACTCGCCAGTCCGGGGGATCTGGGGGGAGCGGAACATCTGCTCTGGGGGGCCCTGCTCGACGACGACCCCGCCCTCCATGAACACGATCTCATCGGCCACGCTCCGCGCGAACCCCATCTCGTGGGTGACCACGATCATCGTCATCCCGTCTCGGGCGAGCTGGATCATCACCGACAGAACCTCCCCGATCAGCTCGGGGTCGAGGGCGCTCGTGGGCTCATCGAACAGGATGAGCTTCGGGTCCATGGCCAGGGCACGGGCGATCGACACCCGCTGCTGTTGGCCGCCCGATAGCTGAGCGGGGTAAGCGCCGGCCTTCGCGGCAAGCCCCACCCGGTCGAGCTCGGCCATCGCCCGGTCGGTGGCCGCGGCGCGGGGCATCCGCCGCACCTTGGTGAGGCCCAACCGGACGTTGTCCAGCGCCGTGAGGTGGGTGAACAGGTTGAAGTCCTGGAAGACGAATCCTATCTTGGCGCGGATCTGGTTGATGTCCGACCGGCGGGAGGTGATCTCCAGGTCCTCGAGCCACACCTGCCCCTGGTCCGGTTCAGTCAGCCGGTTGATGCACCTCAGGAGGGTGGATTTGCCCGTTCCCGAGGGGCCGATCACGACCTTCGTCTCCCCCGCCTCCTGGGTCAGCGTGACGCCTTTCAAGACCTCCTCGTGCCCGTACCGCTTGTGCAGGTTCTCCACCCGAAGCAGCGCCATCGGTTACCTCCGCCCTTCCAGACCCGGAACCCGCAGCCGTCGTTCCGCGAGCCCGATCGCGACGTTCCCGACGTAGGTGAGCACCAGGAACATCAGTGCGACGGTGATGTAGATCGGGAGCGTGAGCGTGAAGTTCCGGGCCCGGATGTAGCTCGCCTGGCGCATGACCTCGACGACCCCGATTCCCCAAGCCAGCGTGGTGTCCTTGAGCACCGACGAGAACTCGTTCGACCACCCAGCCAGCGACAGCCGCAGCGCTTGGGGGAGGATCACGTAAGCGATGGCCTTCACGCGGCCCAAGCCCAGCGCTCGGGCGGCCATCATCTGCCCGTGGGGGATGGACTGGAGTGCCCCACGGAAGATTTGGGCCTGGTAGGCCGACGAGCGGAGCCCCAAGGCGAGCACGGCGGCGAAGAAGGCGGACACCGGCACCCCAAACTGCGACAACCCGAAGTAGAATAGGAACAGAAGGACGATCTCCGGCACCCCACGGAAGAACCACGTGTAGGCACCGGCGGCCCAGCCGAGCGGCCGGGGGCCGTACACCTCGACGAGCGCCGTGACCACGCCCACCCCGAGGCCGAGCGAGATCAGGCCCAGGAGAAGCTCGATGTTGACGAGAATGCCCCGCAGAAGGACCGGGATGTGCGGCGCGATCTCAGTCCATGCGCTGAGGTTCAACGGAGTAAAGAAGGCGGGGAGGGGCCTTGGGCCCCTCCCCGGTTCCGTGACTACGGCTTGAGCTCAGCGACCAGACACTGGGCGTACCGCAGGGGGTCCCGCTCCACGAGGAGGATCGGGATGCACTTCTCCCACGCGGCCTCGATCGCGCCCAAGGCGGGGCCAAAGTAGGCCTCGATGAGGAGGTCCCAGGCCCCCGTTCGCTTTAGCTCGGCGACACCGCTCTCAATCTTCGGCAAGATCCCCTTCGGGTCTCCCTTGGCGACCAGGAAGCCGAACTGCTCGCCAGTGTCCACAATGGCGGCGATCTCGATCTGGCCCTTGTACTGGAGGACGGCCATCTTGGAGGGGTCCACGTCCTGAACGACGGCGTCGATTCGTCCGGCGAGGAGGTCGAGGATCGCCTCGGGGTAGGTCTCGTACTCGACGAGGGTTACGCCGAGCGGTACCCACTCATCCTCGATCCAGAACGACCCGGTCGTGCCGCGCTGGGCACCGAGGATCCGTCCCGGGGAGACGATCTTCTCCAGATCGAGGCCCGATCCGGCACGAACCACAACCGCCTGGTTGGAATTCCAGTAGGCTTCCGAGAAGCTGACCACCAGCGCGCGCTCGTCGGTGATCGTGAACCCCGAAGCCCCGATGTCCCCGCGGCCGGCGATGATCGCTGGGATGATCGAGTCAAACGGCGTGTCTCGGATTTCGATCTCGAACCCCTCGAGGATCGCGATCGCGCGCATTACGTCGAGGTCGAACCCGAGGTAGGCGCCCTTCTCGGACACCCACTCAAACGGTGCCCACGCGATGTCCGACAAGACGACGTACTTGGGCTGAGCCGCAGCCACACCGCCAGCGAGGAGAACTGCGATCAGGAGAGCCACACCCACGTTCTTCATCCCTGCCACCTCCAGAAGAGTGTGAAATCGCCTTGACTATACTCGTCCGGTAGCGGTCGTCAACGACCCGCTAGACGTGGCCGAAGTGCCGCCGCACGTAGTCCGCTTCTTCGCCCGGCAGGAGGAACGGCTCGGGGGCGACGATCCCGCGGCGGCGGGCGATCGAGCGGTACCCCCACCGCCGGAGGAGGAGGCCCAGGCTGAGCGAGAGGTCGTTGTACTGGGTCCGGGCGATGTCCCGCTCCTCGTCGGCCTGGGCGAGGCGGTTCTGGGCGGTGCGGATCGTTTCGATCCGCTCGCGGGGGAGGCCTCGGTAGACCGCGATCAGCACCGCCTCCACCGCCGCGTCGGCCTCGGCACGGGCCCGCGGCCCCTGGGCCGACCGGAGCGCCTCCACCGCGTCCCGAAGCCGGGGCCGCGCCTCGGGGACGTACCCCGCCCGCTCGAGGGCGGCGTGCATCTCCTCCAGGGCCGCTACCCGCTCGGCAAGGGCCTTTTCAAGCTCTTGCCACGCCGTGTTCACCCGGTCCCGGCCGCGGGCCAGCCGCTGGGCCCGCCTCTGCCAGAGGAAGACGACCGCAACCGTGGCGAGGAGGGCAATGGCGATCCAGGAAGGGACGTTCATCGTATCACCACGAGCGCCCTCCCCCTCCCCCCATCCCGCCGCCGGAGAACCCGCGGCCGCCGAACCCTGAGCCGCCGCTCCACCCCCCGCTTCGGGTCTGGCGCGGCGCCGCGGTGGCCGCACTGTAGGCGCTGTTTTGAAGGGCCACCAACCGCATCCCGAACCAGTACGGGGCGAACGTGGGGAACCGGCCCTGGTACCAGTCTGGAGCCTTGGTGAGCAGCCCTTCGAACTTCTTCGTCCACAGCTCGGTCAGGCCGAGGGCCATCGCGTACGGGAGGAGCTCGTCGAAGTGCTTCTCCCGGGAGGCGAACTCGATCCGGTCCACCTCGGCGCGGCGGATGTACTCCTGGAGGCCCAGGACGAGCCTCAGGGCCTCGATCCCCTTCCCTGTCCGCTTGGGCATGAACGGGGCGAAACCGAGCACGATGAGGCCCGACGCCCCGAGGGTCAGCCCGAGGTACAGGGACCCGGTGAAGTAGGCGAGGAAACCGGCGAGGACGAGGAACCCGATCCCAAGCCCGTAGTAAGCCCCCCGGACGTGGTCGGGGTTCCCCACGTAGTACCCGTCCTCGGTGAGGTCCAGGTACAGCCGGGCCTTGAGCCCGGGCATCTTGTCGTACAGCTTGTACTTGAGGTCCGAGATCTTCCGGCGCTCCGCCCCGCCGAGGAGGGCCTCGCGAAGGGCCTTCTCGTAGGGGGTGAGGGGCGTCTTGCTCTCGGCGGCCACGAGCTCGAAGTCGTCCGGCTCGCGGGCCCGCTCATCCGTCCAGATCTCCCGGATCACGAGGTGGCCCTTCGTGGCCAAGGACAGGATCCCCGCGGCGAAGTCGCGGGGGTCGGCGCGGTTGTCGAGGAGGACCCCGGCTTCCGCCGGGCCCAGTCCCTCGATCGGCTTGTACTCTGGGGCCACCGACCCCACCTTCGGATCGCGCCCCCGGGCCCACCACAGGGCGAACATCCCGAGAAACACCAGGATCGGGATCCCGGCGTAGAGGTTGTCCTGGAGGAACCACAGGAACCCCTGCCACGCCCCAGGGAGAGCGACCGCGCCTTGCGGGACCCGCACGACAACCGTGATTCCCTCCCCGGGCCGGAGGGTCTCCGCCTCACCCCCGAGGAGGCCGTCTTCCCACCCCAGCTCCAACGGGTCGGTGGACCCATACGGCCCGCGGAACCCCAGGGCTCGAACTTGGGTGGGCGCGACCCCCGGCGGAACGCTGATCTCGACCCGGGCGTGGGCGATGGGCATTGCCCAGTCCGTTCCGATCGCGTTCCAGTAGAGCTCGACCTCTCCCTCGTACCGGCGCAGGGCCCGCAGCACCCGGTAGCGGACCGTGTACGTCACCAGACCCGTCACCGTGCGGTCGGGGTCCCCGATCTGGAGGACGAGGTTCCTCCCTTCCGTGTACTGTCGGTACGGCACGGAGCGGCCGTTCGCCAAGACCTCGTCCACCGTCACCCGCAGCCGGTACGTCTCCCCGGTGGGGAGGCGGTACGAGATCGGGATCTCGCGGAAGATGCCTCGTCGCGAGGCGGTGAAGAACACCCCGATGTCCTCACGGACGGCGACGGTCCCGTCCTCTCGGATCTCGGTCCGCACGAGGTAGTCGCGGATCTCCTGCCCGGCGCCAAGGACGGAGCACAGGATGATGAGCGCGAGGGCGAGCCGGTTCATCGGCTGAAGTCCACCTTCGGGGGCTCGCCCATCGTCTCCGAGGGAAGCATGTAGAACTCCCGCTCCTGGATCCGGAACAGGTTCGCGATCAGGTTCTGGGGGAACACCTTGATCGCGGTGTTCAGATCCCGCACCACGGCGTTGTAGTAGCGACGGGAGCGGGCGATCTCCTCTTCCAGCCCCTCGAGCGACTTCTGGAGCGAGGTGAAGTTCTCGTTCGCCTTCAGCTGGGGATAGTTCTCGACCACCGCGAACAGCGACTTGAGGGTTCCGGCGAGGACGTTGTCCGCCTCGGCCTGTTCCTTCGGTGTCCGCGCCTTCATCGAGGCCGAACGGGCCTCGGTCACCCGCTCGAACACCTCCCGCTCGTGGCCCGCGTACCCCTTCACCGTCTCCACCAGGTTCGGGATGAGGTCGAACCGCTTGCGGAGGAGGGTGTCGATCCCCCGCCACGCCTCCTCGGCCCGGACCCCAAGCCGGACGAGCTTGTTGTACGTGCCGGCGATCCACAGGAACAGGAGTACGAAGACCCCTAGGATGATCCATCCGATCATGGCTGCCTCCTCGGAATGCATTCTAGTCGAACCGCCTCCCCCCGGCGAACCGTGGCCAGGGGGGCGGGGGCCGGCTAGACTCAGGGCGATGAAGCTCTACCTCGACACAGCGAACGTGGCGGAGATCCGGGAGCTCGCCTGGCTTGTGGACGGGGTGACGACGAACCCCTCGCTCGTCGCCCGGGAGGGGCGGCCGTTCCGCGACGTCCTGCGGGAGATCTGCGCGATCGTGAAGGGACCGGTGTCGGCGGAGGTCATCTCCCTCGATCGGGACGGGATGGTCCGCGAGGCGCGGGAGCTCGCGGCGGTCGCCGCGAACGTGGTGGTCAAGATTCCGATGACCGAGGCCGGGATGCAGGCGGTCCAGGTCCTGTCGCGGGACGGGATCACGACCAACGTGACCCTCGTCTTCTCCGCGAACCAAGCGTTGCTTGCCGCCAAGTGCGGGGCGACCTACGTCTCCCCCTTCGTGGGACGGATTGACGACGCGGGTGGGGACGGGATGGCCGTCGTAAACGAGATCCTCACCGTGTACGGCCAGTACGAATTCCGGACCGAGGTCATCGTGGCGAGCGTCCGCCACCCGGGGCACGTCCTCCAGGCCGCCCTCCTCGGGGCACCGATCGCCACGGTTCCCTACGATGTCCTGAAGAAGCTGTTCGGGCACCCCCTCACCGATGCGGGGATCGCTCGGTTCCTCAGGGACTGGCAGCAGGTCCCCTCGGCCTGAGCCGAACCCCGAGAACGATGGAGGACGGATGAAGCTTCCCCCCAAGCCCCAGGAGAAGGTGCTCACCCGCGAGGGGTACGAGCGGTTCAAGAAAGAGCTTGACGAGCTCGTCCGTGTGCGACGGCCCCAGGTGATCGAGCGGCTGCGCGCGGCGCGGGAGCTCGGGGACCTCCGGGAGAACTCGGAGTACCACGCGGCCAAGGAAGAGCAGGGGTTCGTCGAAAACCGGATCGCGGAGCTGGAACGCCTTCTCCGCGGGGTGAGGGTCATCGACTAGATGCGCGGTCCCCGGAGGGACGTTCGGCTTCCCCTCGCGGTGGCGGCGATGCTCGTGATGTGGGCGTCGGCGTTTGCCGCGATCCGGAGCGCCCTGCCGACCTTCTCCCCTGGCGCCCTCGCCCTTCTCCGGTTCCTGTTCTCTTCGGCAACGCTCGGGGCGCTGAGCGCGGCGCGAGGGCTTCCGCGGCCCGAGCGACGGGACCTCCCGACCATTCTTTCCCTGGGGGTCCTCGGGATCACGATCTACCACCTCTGCCTCAACTACGGGTCCCAGACGGTGACCGCTGGCGCGGCGAGCCTCCTCATCTCGTCGGCGCCCATGATCACCGCACTCTTGGCGCGGCTTCTCCTCAAGGAGGCGCTTGGCCGGTGGGCGTGGGCCGGGATCTTCCTCGGCTTCGGGGGGATCGCCCTCATCACCCTGGGGGAGGGCCGGGAGCTTCGGGTGGAACCCGGGGCCCTCGTGATCCTGCTCGCTGCCGTGGCGGCGAGCCTGTATAGCGTCCTCCAGAAGAAGCACGTCGGACGCTACCCTGCGCTCGCGTTCACGACCTACGTCGTGTGGGCGGGTACGATCCCGATGCTCGTGTTCCTCCCAGAGCTGTTCGCAGCCCTGGGGACGGCCCCGGCGGGAGCGATCCTTGCTGTAGCCTACCTCGGTGCGTTCCCGGGCGGACTCGCCTACGTCCTGTGGGTGTACGGCCTCTCCCGGACCACGGCGTCGCGGCTGTCGAGCTTTCTCTACCTAAGCCCGGTGCTGGCAATCGGGATCGCTTGGATCTGGCTCCGGGAGGTCCCGAGCTGGCTCTCGCTCGTCGGGGGTCTGGTTACGATCGCGGGGGTGGCCCTCGCCAACCTCCGCGGGCGGCCTCTCTCCCGCCCGTCAGCCTGAGGGAGCGAACGGTGAGGGAGCGGACCCCCTCGAACTCCTGGAGAGGCGCCCTGTAGATGGCGGAGACCTCGACCCGCGACGGTGTCATCAGCCCCACCGCGCCCTGCCTCTCCCAGGGGTCCTGCCAGAGGACGGTTACGGTAGCCCCGTCGCGAAAGAACCGAGCTACGGTGACCCCTGCTCCGTGTGCATCCCCGTTGGGCCAGCGCCCCGCCGCCGGGCGATGAGGTGCTGGTAGGCGAAGAACGCCCTTTCTTCACCCCCGCGTCCCGGTCGGACGGCCCGAACCCGTCGCAGACGAGGCCCGCCTGGTCGAACCCTCGCCCGTCCCCTCGCCTGGGCTCGGTGACGAAGGTCCAGAAGACCTTGGCGACCCGAGCTGCGCGAGGAGAACGAACCGCTTGACGGGTTCGGCCGCCTGCTCCTCCTCCGGTTGAACGACGTCGCCCACCCGGCCAGAAACGTGGACGTCTCGCTCACCCCGATCGGGCGGTCCCCGTACCCGAACCGCTTGCGCACGTCCCGCATCCGGCGCAGGATGTCTTCGCCGGTGCGGTAGCCCTCGACCCCGATCGTGCCGGTGGGCCGGGCGACGCCGTAGTTCTGGAAGTTGCAGACGTCGATCCACCCTCCACCGCTAGCCCCGCGAGACCGTTCGCGGTAGGGTTCGAGGGCCTGGTCGCCCAGCGAAGAACCCGTCGCGCACCTGTGCCCTCCCCCCGCCCGTCCACATCCGGCTTCCGGCCAGTGCGAACCCGGCTACGATTACGGTTGCCGTCGGGTGTCGGTTCATCGTGCTCCCTCGTCCTCAAGGCACACCTCCACGGTGCGCACGGTTCTCGCGACAAACGCCCTCGCGCGGAGACCCTGGCCGTTGGGATCGAGGGCGCTCCCATCCGCCTGGTTGATCCCCCTCCGGGCGGGCCGTATAGTCCCCATCTATGCCGTCGCTCCGCAGGGGGATCGAGTTTCTGTTCGGCCAGACGAACGAGCAGCGCCTCCGGAGGCTCCTCCCGATCGTCGCGGAGGTGAACGGGTGGGGGGAGCGGGTCGCCCGGCTTTCCGACGGGGAGCTCCGGGCGAAGACCGATGAGTTCCGGTCCCGACTCTCCTCCGGGGAGACCCTCGACGACCTCCTTCCCGAGGCGTTCGCCTGCGTCCGGGAAGCGGCAACTCGTACGATCGGCCTGCGCCCGTTTGACGTCCAGGTAATGGGAGCGATCGTCCTCCACGGGCGGCGGATCGCCGAGATGAAGACCGGAGAGGGAAAGACCCTCGTCGCGACCATGCCCGCGTACTTGAACGCCCTGGTGGGGAAGGTCCACGTCGTGACCGTGAACGATTACCTCGCCCGCCGCGATCGGTACTGGATGGGGCCGGTGTACGAGTTCATGGGCCTTACGGTGGGCCTGTTGCAGGAGACGACCCCCCCCGAGGAGCGAAGAGGAGCCTACGCCTGCGACATCCTCTACGGGACCAACGCCCAGTTTGGGTTCGACTACCTCCGCGACCACATGGTCCTCTCTCGGTCTCAGATGGTCCAGGGACCTTTGGACTACGCGATCGTGGACGAGATCGACAACATCCTGATTGACGAGGCGCGGACCCCGCTCATCATCTCCGGCCCGACCGCCGACACCGCCCGCCAGTACCGGGAGTTCGCCCGGATCGCGAAGCTGTTCAAGGAGGGCGAGGACTTCGAGGTGAACGAGGAGCAGAAGCGCCTTTCCCTCACCGAGGCCGGGTGGAGGAAGGCCGAGGGGATCCTCAAGTTCGACAACATCGCCGACGCCGGGGCGACGACCGCCCGCTACCACCTCGAGACGGCCCTGCGGGCACGGATGTTCTTCCACCGCGACCAGCAGTACATCGTGAAGGACGGTCGGGTGATCATCGTTGACGACTTCACCGGCCGGCTGATGCCCGACCGCCGCTACTCGGGCGGGCTCCACCAGGCGATCGAGGCCAAGGAGAACCTCCCCGTCCAGCGGGAGAACCAGACCCTGGCCCAGATCACGCTCCAGCACTACTTCCGGCTGTACCGGGGCCTCGCCGGGATGACGGGCACGGCGAAGACGGAAGAGGACGAGTTCAAGCAGATCTACGGCCTCGATGTCGTCCAGATCCCCACGAACCGCCCCCTGATTCGGGAGGCGCTCCCCGACGTCATCTACCGGACGAAGAAGGGCAAGTTTGAGGCCGTGGCCGACGAGGTGGAGCGGCTCCACAAGGAAGGGCGGCCGGTCTTGATCGGCACGACCTCGATCGAGGACTCGGAGGACCTGTCGAGGATTCTCAAAAGGCGGGGCCTTCCCCACCAGGTTCTGAACGCCAAGTACCACGAGAAGGAGGCGGGGATCATCGCCCAGGCCGGGCGGCGGGGTGCGATCACGATCGCCACAAACATGGCCGGCCGGGGGACGGACATCGTCCTCGGCGGGAGCCCGGAGTTCCGCGCCCGGCTCGAGGCCGACCCGGAGGCGGAGCCCGAGCGGTACCGCGAGATCCTCGCGAAGTACCGGGCTGAGGCCGCCGCGGAGCGGGAGGAGATCGTGTTTCCTGCCGGCGACGATCCGGCGTACCGCAAGGCCGCGCTTGCTCGGATCCGGGAGTGGTGCTCCGAGGTCGGCCGTCCGTTCCGGGCCGAGGAGTGGGAGAACGAGATCCGGCGCGGTGGGCTCGCCGTGCTCGGGTTCCAGCGCCACGAGGCGCGACGGATCGACGACCAACTCGCCGGCCGCTGCGGCCGCCAGGGAGATCCCGGCTCAAGCCAGTTTTTCCTCTCCCTCGAGGACGACCTCCTCCGGATCTTCGGGGGAGAGCGGCTCGCCGCCTTGATGGAGAAGCTGGGGGTGAAGGAGGGGGAGGCGATCACCCACGACCTCCTCACCCGCTCGATCCGCCGGGCCCAGAAGCGGGTTGAGGAACGGAATTTCGAGATCCGGAAGCGCCTTCTGGAGTACGACGAGATCATGGCGAAACAACGCGAGGCCGTGTACGCCCTGCGGGAGCGGTTCTTGCTGCCCGATGCCGGGGAGACCCCGGACGACGAGGCGCTGCGGACGCACCTCTCCGAGATGGTGTCCGAGTTCGGGGAGATCCTCCTCGAGCGGTTCGCCTCCGGGCCGGACCCCGAAGCATGGGACCTCGCCGGGCTCCGCCGCGAACTCGGGCAGGTCCTGTCCGAGGCACCCGGTGAGCTCCCCTCCCGTCGGGAGGCCCTCGCGGCCGAGGTGGACGAGCTGCTGCAGAGGCAGCTCGAGGCTCAATGGACGCGGCTCTCCCCCCACTACCCCCTGATCTGCCGGATGGTCCTCCTCCGGACGACGGACGAGAACTGGCGCCAGCACCTCCTCGAGCTCGACGAGCTTCGGGAGGGGATCGGGCTCCGCGCCTACGGGGGCACCGACCCGCTCGTCGAGTTCAAGCGGGAGGCCCACCGGATCTTCCAGGACATGATCGTCCGCTCCGAGGAAGAGGCGATGCGGTTCCTGTTGAACCCGCGCCTCTCGGTGCGCGCCGAGCCCGCGGAGGGCCGGGCCGCTCCCCTCCGGGCGCCCGTGTCCCCGCTTTCCTCGAGCTCCACGACGACCACCACCGCCGCCCCAGCGCGGGCGACCCGCTCCTCGACCGGCGGGGCGAAACCCGCCCCCGCCGTAGGCCGGAACGACCCCTGCCCGTGCGGGTCGGGCAAGAAGTACAAGCACTGCCACGGCCGCTGATCTCCAGGTGAACAGACCGCGCCGGTTGACCTCGGGGGACGATCCTCTATCATTGCACTTAGCAGTCAAAGGTGGTGAGTGCTAAGTGCAAGGACGGAGGGGCAGGCTCCTGATCGAGGTCGTGGACCGGTACATCCGGACCCGCCAGCCCGTGTCGTCGGGCGAGCTCGTGCGGGAGTACCGTCATCGGTTCAGCCCGGCCACGGTCCGCAACGAGCTCCTGGCGCTGGAACGGGAGGGGTACCTCTACAAGCCGTACCCGTCGGCGGGCCGAGTTCCCACCGCGCCCGGGTTCCGGTTCTTTGCGGAGTGGCTGCTCGAGCTCGCGGAGCTGGAGAAGGCCCCGACGACCGTGCCCGCGGAGCGGCACCAGGTCGAGCCGGGGATGCTCCCCGACCTCTTTCGGAGCACGGCGACCCTCCTTGCGGCGATGACGAAGGAGCTTGGGTTCGTGGTTCCGCCCCCGCGGGAGCACGTGCGGACGAGCACCCTGTTCGTCCGTCGGGTGGGGCCGGGGACAGTGCTCACGGTTGCGGTGTCGGAGCTCGGGACCGTGGACTCGCGGCTGGTCCCGCTCGACCTCGACCTCGCCCCCGAGGAGCTGGCGGAGGCGGAGGCGTTCCTCTGCCGCTGGCTTCGCGAGCACACCTTGGCCGAGCTGCCCCTGGGGGGCCGACCCGTCCCCGAGGGCTGGCACAGCCGGGCGGCCTTGGGGGCACTGGCGATCCTGCGGCGGATGGCGGAGCGGGAGTCGGAGCGTGGGCTCTACACCGAGGGCTGGCCACAGCTCCTCGCCGAGCTCGCGGTCCGGTCGCCGGACTGGGCCCTGGCCCGGGGCCAGGCCCTCCTGCGCGTTCTCGAGGAGGAGCAGGCGTTCGCCGGCCTCGTCCAAGACCTGCGGCGGGACCGCGAAGAGGCGATCGCGGTCCACGTCGGCGACGCCTCAATCCCCGAGCTCGAGGACCTGAGCCTCGTCTCTGCCCCGTACCTCGGGGGGAGTGGGGTGGTGGGGGTGATCGGCCCGCTGTGGATGGACTACGCCCGTGTGTTCTCCGCGGCCCGCTACGTGGCGGGGCGGCTGGGCGCGCTCCTCGCGGGCGGGGTTCCCAAGGAGGAGGGATGACCGAGGATCGGCACGACGCACCGACCGTGTTCGAGGGAACGGCCCCGACCGCGGGCGGCTCCCCCTCCGAGGAGGTGGAGCGCCTGCGCGCTGAGCTCGTCCGGCTTGCCGCGGAGTTCGACAACTACCGCAAGGGCGTCGCCCGGGAGCGGGAGATCCACCGCGAGCGGGCCCTCGACGAGGCGGCGCTCGCTCTCCTCCCGGTGTACGACGCGCTCCTGCGGGCGCTCGAGGCCCACGCCGACGCGGATGAGGGCTCTCCCCTTCGCGTCGGCCTGACCCAGGTTTTGGGACTGGTCGAGGATTCCCTGCGTCGGCTGGGGTGCGAGGCGTACCCCGCGGTGGGGAAATCGTTCGATCCACTGTACCACGAGGCCATGTCTGCCGAGGAAGCGGATGTGGAGAAGAACGTGATCCTGGCCGAGTTCGAGCGCGGGTTCACCCGCAACGGACGGGTGGTGCGACCGGCCAAGGTGAAGGTGAGTTTGGGTAGACCTGGAGGTGTCACAGAGTGACCGACAAAGAGAAGATCATCGGAATCGACCTCGGGACGACGTTTTCCTGTGGAGCGCTCGTGCGCGGGGGACGGCCCGAGGTGTTGCTGAATGCGGAAGGAGAACGGACCACCCCGTCGGCGGTGGCGTTCACGGACGCGGGCGAGGTCTTGGTTGGGCAGCTTGCCCGGCGCCAGGCGGTGTTGAACCCGACCCGCACCGTGCTCTCGGTGAAGCGGAAGATGGGCACGGACTGGCGGGTGAAGGTCAACGTCGGGGGCCGGACCGAGGAGTACACGCCGGAGCAGATCTCGGCGTTCATCCTCCAGAAGATCAAGCGGGACGCCGAGGAGCTCCTCGGGACGAAGATCACGAAGGCGGTGATCACCGTCCCGGCCTACTTCAACAACCTCCAGCGCCAGGCGACCAAGGACGCCGGGAAGATCGCGGGCCTGGAGGTCCTGCGGATCATCAACGAGCCCACCGCAGCGGCGCTCGCCTACGGGCTCGACAAGAACAAGGAGCAGAAGATCCTCGTCTACGACCTCGGCGGGGGAACGTTCGACGTGTCGATCCTCGACATCGGAGAGGGCGTGTTCGAGGTCGTGGCGAGCGACGGGGACACCCAGCTCGGCGGCGACGACTTCGACCGGCGGATCGTGGACTGGCTCGTCGCGGAGTTCAAGGCGGACACGGGCACGGATGTCCGGGGCGACCCCCAGGCAATGCAGCGGCTGCGGGACGCCGCCGAGGCGGCGAAGAAGGAGCTCTCCGGGCGGATGGAGGCGCGGATCTCGCTCCCCTACCTCTCGGCCGACGCCAAGGGCCCCAAACACCTCGAGCGGACCCTCACCCGAGCCAAGTTCGAGGCGATGATCTCCGACTACCTCGACAAGACAATGCGCATCGTCGACGCGGCGCTCTCCGCGGCGAAGCTCTCACCGGAGGAGATCGATCAGGTCGTTCTCGTCGGTGGTTCGACGCGGATCCCCAAAGTGCAGGAGCTCGTGGCAGCGAGGTTCGGCCGGGCCAAGCTGAACAAGGACATCAACCCCGACGAGGTGGTCGCCCTCGGAGCGGCGATCCAGGCCGCGGTCCTCGCTGGCGACATGCAATCCCTTGTCCTCCTCGACGTGACCCCCCTCACCCTGTCCATCGAGACCCTCGGCGGTGTGGCGACGCCCTTGATCGAGCGGAACACGACGATTCCGGTCGAGAAGACGAAGACGTTCACCACCGCCGACGACTTCCAGACCCAGGTCGAGATCCACGTCGTCCAGGGGGAGCGGAAGATGGCCGCCGACAACAAGTCCCTCGGACGGTTCCAGCTCACGGACCTCCCCCCGGCGCCGCGCGGGGTGCCCCAGATCGACGTCACGTTCCAGATCGACGCCGATGGGATCCTCAACGTGACGGCGAAGGACAAGGCGACGGGGAAGTCGGCGTCCATTGAGATCAAGGAGACCTCCCGCCTCACCGAGGCCGAGATCGAGCGGATGCGGAAGGACGCCGAGGAGCACGCCGAAGAGGACCGGAAGCGGGTCGAGGAGGTCGAGACGCGGAACCAGGCCGACGCCCTCGTCCACACGGTGGAGAAGACCCTCGGGGAACTCGGGGACAAGGTCCCGGCCGGCAAGCGCGGCGAGATCGAGGGGGCGATTCGGTCCCTCCGCGAGAAGCTTGAGAACCGGGCGGACCCCGGGGCGATCCGGGCCGGGATGGAGGAACTGAAGCGCTTGGTCGGCGAGGTGGCCGCGGCGGCGTACCAGGCCGCCGGGCAGACTGCGCAAACGAACACGGGAGCCCCGGGCAAGGGTGACTACATCTCCTACGACAAGGAGGAGAAGGAGTAGCCGGTGGCGCAGGACTACTACCGGGTCCTTGGGGTCGAGCGGGGGGCGTCGCCCGACGAGATCAAGCGGGCGTTCCGCAGGCTTGCCAAGGAGTACCACCCCGACGCCCACCAGGGGGACAAGAAGGAGGCGGAGCGGAAGTTCCGCAAGATCGCCGAGGCGTACGAGGTCCTCTCCGACCCCCAGAAGCGGGCCCAGTACGATCGGTTCGGCCACGCCGGGCCGGACCAGGGGTTCGACTTCGGGCCCGGCGACTTCCGGCGGACCCGGGAGGCGTTCGGCGAGTTCTTCGGCGGCCGGGGGTTCGAGGACCTCTGGAGCATGTTCTTCGGGGAGGGGGTGCGGACCCGCGAGCGGAGGGGGCGCGCCCAGCGGGGAGAGGACCTCGAGTACCGGGTGCGGATCACCCTCGAGGACGCGGCGTTTGGGGCCAAGCTGCGGGCGACGGCAGCCCGGCACGCGTCCTGCGAGCGGTGCCGCGGGTCGGGGCTCGCCCCGGGAACGAAGCTTGTGACGTGCCCGACCTGCAAGGGGCGTGGCCAGATCGAGTACCGCCAGGGCTCGATGTTCGGGATGTTCGTGAACGTCCGGGCGTGCCCGGAGTGCGGGGGTGCGGGTGAGCGCGCGGAGTCGCCTTGCCCGGCCTGCGGCGGTCACGGTCGGGTCCGGGAGAAGGCGGAGATCACGATCGAGGTGCCCGCGGGGGTAGAGGACGGCGCCCGGCTGCGGCTGGCGGGCCAGGGCAACGCCGGCGTGGCCGGGGGGCCTCCCGGGGACCTGTACGTCACGGTCGAGATCCAGCCCCACCCCGTGTTCCGGCGGCGGGGCCAGGACCTCGAGGTCGAGCTCCCCGTCCACTACGGGACGCTTGCCCTGGGGGGGACGGTGAAGGTGCCGACCCTCGACGGCCAGGCCGACCTCAAGATCCCGGCCGGAACCGATCCCGATGCCGTGCTGACCTTGCCCGGCCAGGGTCTGCCCCGTGGCCGGCGGCGGGGCGATCTTCTCGTACGGTTGAAGGTTGTGGTTCCCAAAAAGCTCTCCCGCCAGCAGAAGAAGCTCCTCGAGGAGCTCACGACCTCGCTTCCCCCAACAGAGCTCCCCGCCCGCTGACCCCCGGCGTCCGCTCCCCGAACCTTGGGCGGGTTGCCCACCCGCGCTCCCCGCCCAGGCCGCGACACGCTACCGTTCAGCTTTTCCCTCGGTCGGGGCGCCTACGCCCTGCGGCCGCTGGTTGTCCCGCCGCTTGTGTTACTGTACAAGTAAGAACGGGAGGTGGTGGTCGATGATGGGGCGGATCGCGAGGGGGGCAGGGGTCGTTTTGGCTACCGCAGCGCTGCTTGCCCAGGCCGAGCCGGCGCCAACGGTCGAGGAGCTCCTGGCGTGGATCGAGGAGGCGCACGCGTCGCTCTGGTTGTACGAGGCGGTCGGTGACCTCACCTTCGAGTACTTTGGGTTCTACACCACCCGGGTCCCGTTCCGGATCTGGGCGTCGCCTCCCCGGCTCCGGGTTGAGCACGACTTCGTGGATCCGACCGCGGCTGGCCCGGCGCTCTTGAGAACGGTGGTCATCGCCGATGCTGCCGCGGGGCGGCAGGTGACGCAGCTCCCCACGGGGCGGTGGGTCGAGGAGGAGATTGATCCCAGCTCGGGTGAACTCGGCCTCCTCCAGCCGTACATCTCCGGCGACGTCGTCTTCACCTCGGTTGGGGAGGGCGACCTCGACGGGACCCCGACCTGGGTTCTGAAAGGTCAGGTCGAGACCGCCGGGTGGTCGGTCCCGGTCCAGGTGTGGGTGGACCAGGAGTCCCTTCGGGTCGTGAAGACACAGGTGGATTCCCCGGGGGTGACCCTGGTCTACGTCCTCCGCGAGTTCCGTGTGGGCGTCGAGATCCCGGAGGAGGTCTTCCTTCTCCCGCCCGGAGCGGACGTGGTCGTGCGCGCCCCCCGCTCGCCGGAAGCCGAGAGGATCATGGACGAGGTCTGGACGAGGTACGGGGAGTTGACCTCGTTCTACCTTCGGACGGCCGAGCGCGCCGACGGGCGGGACCGCGTGTCGGAGGTGTGGTACCAGGACCCAGTCCTTCGGATCGAAAGCACCGACGCCTGGGCTATCCCCACCCGGTCGGTGATGGTGTGGGACCTCGCGCGAGGGGCGATGTACACCCTGGCCGACGGCCGGTGGCGGGGGGCGACCCTGTTCCCCGTCCCCCCCGAGGTCCGGCTGGCCGTGGCGTTGGGGGGCGTGCTGGGCCTTGGTCTCGGGGCCCGCTCCACGTCGGTCGACGAGGACGTCCTGGGCGACCGGCCGGTGTGGCGGATCACCGGCGAGTCCCCATCCTCGCTCGCCGGGATCCGCCTCCTGAGGTGGTGGGCCGACCGGGAGACCTACGAGGTCCTCCAGCACGAGCATTCGGAGGTCGCCTCTCCCTTCGGCCCGGTGCGGGACAGGATCCGGACCGTCCGCGTCGAGGAGTTCGTCTCCGACCCGCAGATCCCCGCGGGGAAGCTCGAGATCCCGAAGGGGATCCCCCTTCCCGGCTTGGGGGCCCCGGGGCCGCTCCTCCCGGACGAGCTGCGGCCGCGGGCAGACGAGGGCGTCGCCTGGGAGCCGTTCTCCTCCGCACGGCTGGCCGAGGCGCGGGCGGAGGGGAAGGCGGTTCTCCTCTACTTCACCGCGGACTGGTGCCGCCCGTGCCGGGCGTTCGAGGAGGGAGCGCTCCGCGACGCCGAGGTCGTGGCGGAGGCTTCCCGGATGGTCCGGTTGAGGGCTGACCTCAGCCACTGGGACGCGCCGGAGGAGGCGGCGCTGCGATTGGCGTACCGGGTGGGGGGCGTCCCCCTCACGGTCGTGCTCGGCGCGGATGGCCGGGAGGTGTGGCGCCAGATGGGGAACGTCCACCCCACGGTGCTCCTCGACGGGCTGAGGCGGCTGGTCCCGCCTCCCCGCTGAGGGGGGATCCGCTCGCCGGTTTCGGGACAGCCGGCGGAGGAGATGGGTGGGGTCTCCTAGGCGTCGCGCGATCGGTCCGCCCCCTGGGCGAGGGCGAGGAGACGCGGCCGCAGCCCTTCCAGCGCCTTCCGGCGGTGGGAGAGCCTGTTCTTCTCCTCCGGGGAGAGCTCGGCGAGGGTCCGGGTCTCGCCCCGGGGGATGAACAAGGGGTCGTAGCCGAACCCGCCCGTCCCGCGGGGGGCGGGGGCGATCGTCCCTTCGAGGGTCCCCTCGGCGGTCCAAACCCGCCCGTCGGGAAGGGCGAGGGCGGCGGCGGTGCGGAACCTGGCCCGGCGATCGGAGATCCCCACCAGCGCTTCGAGGAGCTTCCGGTTGTTCGCTTCGTAGTCGGGGGGCTCCCCGGCGTACCGGGCCGAGCGCACCCCCGGCGCCCCGCCCAGGGCCTCGACCTCGAGCCCGGAGTCCTCGCCGAGGGCCGCGAGCCCGGTGGCCCTGGCGATTGCCTGCGCCTTGAGGATCGCGTTTTCCTGGAGCGTCGCCCCGGTTTCAGCTACCTCGGGAATGGGGACTTCAGAGGGGGTAACCCAGTCGATCCCCGAGACCTTCCCAAGGATGGCCAGGATCTCGCGGAGCTTCCCGGGGTTGGTCGTCCCGACGAGGGCCCTCACGCCACCTTGACCCCGCGCAGGGAGAGCGAGGTCGCGAAGTGGCAAGCGGCGAAGTGCTTGTCCCCGTAGTCCACCCACTCCGGGATCTTCTGGGAGCAGATCTCCTTGGCGTAGGAGCAGCGGGGGTGGAACCGGCACCCCTGGGGAGGGTTCACCGGGCTCGGCACGTCGCCTTGGAGGAGGATCCGGTCCGACTCGTAGTCCGGGTTGGGAACGGGCACTGCGGACAGGAGGGCCTCGGTGTACGGGTGGAGCGGGTGGGTGAACAGGGTCTCGGTCGGGGCGAGCTCGACGATCACCCCGAGGTACATCACCGCCACCCGGTCCGAGATGTGCTTGACCACGGACAGATCGTGGGCCACGAACAGGTAGGTGAGCCCAAAGTTCGCCTGGAGGTCTTCGAGCAAGTTCAACACCTGAGCCTGGATCGACACGTCGAGGGCTGAGACGGGTTCGTCGCACACCACGAGCTGGGGCTCGAGGGCCAGCGCCCGGGCGATCCCGATCCGCTGCCGCTGGCCACCGGAGAACTCGTGGGGGTAGCGCCGCATGTGCTCGGGCTTGAGGCCCACCGCCTCGAGGAGCTTCGCCACCTGCTTCCGCATCTCCTGCCCGCGGGCCACCCGGTGGACGATCAGGGGCTCCCCAATGATCGACCCCACCGTCATCCGTGGGTTCAGGGACGAGTACGGGTCCTGGAAGATGATCTGCATCTCCCGGCGCAGAAGCTTCATCTGCCGGCGGCCCACCTTGACGACGTTCACCGTCTCCCCGAGGGTCTTGGACCGGAACCACACCTCCCCGGCCGAGGGTTCGATCAGGCGCAAGATGGAGCGGCTGCAGGTGGTCTTCCCGCACCCCGACTCGCCGACGAGGCCCAACGTCTCCCCCTGGGGGATGAACATGTCCACGTCGTCCACGGCCTTGACCCAGCCGACGGTGCGGCGGAACACGCCCTTCTTGACCGGGAAGTACTTTTTGAGGCCGCTGACATTGAGCAGGACCCCGTCCATGGCCGGCGCCTCGACGGTCATGCCGCCTCCTTGTAAAGCCAACACGCGGCCTTGTGCTCGGGGCCAACGGTGATGAGCGGTGGCATTTCCTTCGTGCACACCTCCATCACGTGCGGGCAGCGGGGGTTGAACGGACACCCCGGCGGGGCGTCCAGAGGATCCGGTACAACGCCCGTAATCGGTTCCAGCCGCTGCTTTTTCGTCGCCAGCGAGGGGATCGAGTGGAGGAGCCCCTGGGTGTAGGGGTGCTTGGCCTCGTGGAACAACGGGCGGACCGGGGCCTGCTCGACGACCTTCCCGAGGTACATCACCACCACGTCCTGGCACATCTCGGCCACCACCCCGAGGTTGTGGGTGATGAACATGATCGAGGAGCGGAATCGCTTCTGAATGTCGCGCATCAGGTCGAGGACCTGGGCCTGGATCGTGACGTCCAGCGCGGTTGTGGGCTCGTCGGCGATGAGAAGCGAGGGGTTGCACGACAGGGCCATGGCGATCATCGCCCTCTGCCGCATCCCGCCGGACAGCTGGTGGGGGTACTCGTCCACCCGCTGCTCAGGGAGGGGGATCCCCACCTGGCGCAGGACCTCGATGGCCCGGTGGCGGGCCTCCCTCTTGCTCGTCCTCTGGTGGAGCCGGATCGCCTCCATGATCTGGTAGCCGACCGTGAACACGGGGTTCAGGGAGGTCATCGGCTCCTGGAAGATCATCGCGATCTCTTTTCCGCGGATCGAGCGGTACTCGCGGCCTTTGGGGTTGAGCGCGGTCAGCTCCACCGGCTGACCGTTCCGGTGGAAGAAGATCTGCCCGCCGGTGATCTTCCCAGGGGGCATCGGGACGAGGCCCATGATCGAGAGCGCGGTCACGCTCTTCCCGCACCCCGACTCGCCCACCACGCCGAGGGTCCGCTCGGGTTCGATGGCGAACGACACCCCGTCCACGGCCTTGACGACGCCGTCTTCGGTGTAGAAGTAGGTGTGCAGGTCGCGGAGCTCGACGAGGGGCACGCAGTCCTCTCTACAGGATGGCCAGGAGGAGCCCCAAGCCGAGGAATGCCCCCCCGAGGATCCCCGTGGCAAGCTTCTTCGGGTCCTTCGTCACGTCCCGCCCGAACACGGTGCCGGACATGCCGGACCCGAACGCCCCGCCCATCGAAGCGTGTTCGGACATCTGGAGGAGCACGAGGCCGACCAACGCGAGGGCGTCCACGAGGAACACGATCTGAAGCACCGTCTTGAAGGCTGCCATCCCATCACACTCCGGCTGCGTAGTATAGCGATCCTCTCCGCAGGCGCAACCGAGGGCGGCGTCGCTCTTCTAAGCCAGCTACAATGGTAACCCATGCCCAAGTACGTGTTCGTCACCGGCGGCGTGGTCTCGGGTCTCGGGAAGGGTGTGCTTGCGGCGTCGCTGGGATGCCTTCTCCAGGCCCGCGGGGTGAAGGTGACCCTCCAGAAGGTCGACCCCTACCTCAACGTGGACGCGGGGACGATGAACCCCTACGAGCACGGCGAGGTGTTCGTCACCCGGGACGGCCTGGAGACGGACCTCGACATCGGCCACTACGAGCGGTTCCTCGGCCAGGATCTCGGGGAGCCGAACTACCTCACCACCGGCCGCGTGTACCGCGACGTGATCGCCCGGGAGCGGGCCGGCGACTACCTCGGGCACACCGTGCAGGTGATTCCCCACATCACGGACGAGATCAAGCGCCGGGTCCGCGGCGCCGCGAAGGCCACCGGGGCCGAGGTCGTGGTCGTCGAGGTCGGGGGCACGGTGGGCGATATCGAGGGCCTGCCCTACCTCGAGGCGATCCGCCAGCTTCGGGACGAGCTCCCGCGGTCGGACGTGGCGGTCGTTCACCTGGCGTACGTGCCGATCCTCTCGACCACGCACGAGCTCAAGACCAAGCCGACCCAGCACTCGGTGAAGGAGCTCCGCACCGCGGGGATCCAGCCCGACTTCATCGTCGCCCGGTGTCCGGTCGAACTCCCGCCGGCCCTGCGCGAGAAGATTGCCCTGTTCTGCGACGTTCCACGGGACCACGTGATCGCGGGCCGCGATCTCCCCACGATCTACGGGGTGCCGCTGGCGATGCGGGAGGAGGGGCTTGACGCGAAGCTCCTCGCGCGCCTCGATCTCGCTGCTGGCGAGGAGGACCTCGCGGCGTGGCGGGGGTTCGTGGCGCGGCTGGAACGACCGGCGCGGACGGTGCGCATCGGCATCGTCGGCAAGTACGTCGAGCTCCCCGACGCGTACCTCTCGATCCTCGAGGCCCTCCACCACGCCGGGGCGGCCCTCGCGGCCGGGGTCGAGGTGGAATGGGTTCCGTCGGCGCGGGTCGAACGGGACGGCGACCGGGCGCTTGAGGGCCTCGCAGGGATCCTTATCCCCGGCGGGTTCGGCGAGCGAGGGGTGGAGGGGAAGGTGGCGGCCGCGGGCCACGCCCGCCGTTCCGGGACCCCCTACTTCGGGATTTGCCTTGGGATGCAGGTCGCCACGATCGCGTTCGCTCGGGAGGTCCTCGGTTGGAGGAAGGCGAACTCGAGCGAGTTCGATCCGGGCACCCCGTACCCGGTGATCGACCTCCTCCCCGAGCAGGGCGGGGTCACCGCGAAGGGAGGAACCATGCGACGGGGGGAGTACGCGATGGACATCGTCCCCGGGTCGCGCCTGCACAAGGTGTACGGTGCGACCCGCGCCGGGGAGCGGCACCGCCACCGCTACGAGTTCAACCCCCTGTACCGCGACGCGTTTGAGAAGGGTGGGCTGCGGCTGTCTGCGGTGTCCCCCGACGGTCGGTTGGTGGAGGCCGTGGAGGTCGCCGACCACCCGTGGTACGTGGGGGTCCAGTACCACCCCGAGTTCCGGTCTCGGCCCCTCTCGCCCCATCCCCTGTTCCTTGGGTTCCTGCAGGCATGCCTTTCCTCGTAGTTCTCCTCCTTTTGGCGTCCCTGTCTGGGGCGGGCCAGTCCGTCCGGGCCGAGGCCCCGTGGCTGACCGTGTACGACGAGGCCGGCCGGCCGAAGTGGGAGGTGCGGATGGAGCGATTGGTGCGCACAGGCGATGGTTGGGAGGGGGAGCGCGTTCAGGTTCAACTCTATCACCAGGGCGTGCCCTCCCTCGTCCTCCATGCCCCGCGGATCCGCGCCGATCGCTACGGTCGGGAGTGGACCCTGTTCACCGACGAACCGCCTGCCGACGAGCGGGTCGTTGGGGAAGGGGAGGGGTTCTCGTTCACGTGTCAGGAGGCGCGGTGGGCGGGCGGGCTGGTCCTGGTCGGCCTCAGGGCCCAAGGGCGAGGGGTGAGCTTGTCCGCGGGGGAGGCGCGGTGGCAGGTTGGGGATGTGGTCTACCTCTCCGGGGCCGCGGCGCAATTTGGGGGTTGGGTGCTGTCGTTCGAAGCGGGGCGGTACGAGCTCCGCAGCGACGAGCTCGTGGCCGGTTCGGTGCGGGCAACCGGCCACGGCGTGGTGCTCACCGGGGCCAAGCTCCGGGCGTGGCCGGAGCGGGGGCGGCTTGAGGTGGCGGAGGCGAACCTTGTCCGGGCTCCTTGAGGGGGTAGATCTCGTCCGCACGTTTGGCCGCCGGCGGGCGGTGGACGGGCTCACGGTCGAGTTCCGCTCGGGCGAAGTGACCGGGCTTCTCGGCCCGAACGGCGCGGGAAAGACCACGACCCTCTACCTCCTCGTGGGGTTCCTCCGCCCGACGAGCGGAAGCGTGCGGCTCGACGGCCGGGAGGTCACGGGCCAGCCGTTCTACCGGCGCGCGCGGGCCGGGGTGCACTACCTCCCCCAGGAGCCCTCGGTGTTCCTGCGGTCCACGGTCAAGGGGAACCTCCGCCTGGCGCTCGAGGGGCTCCGGCTCAAGTGGAACGGGCAGGTGGACGGGGTCGTGGCGGAGCTCGGGCTCACCGAACTCCTCGGTCGCCCGGTGGGGAAGCTGTCGGCGGGCGAGCGGCGCAAGGTCGAGGTGGCGCGGGCCCTCGTCGCCCGGCCGGCGTTCCTCCTCCTCGACGAGCCGTTCTCCGGGGTGGATCCCCTCACCGTGGCCGAGCTCGCCGCGCTCCTCCGGCGGCTCGCCGGCTCCGGGATCGGGATCGCGATCTGCGACCACAACGTCCGCGACACCCTGCGAATCACGGATCGGGCGTACCTCGTCCACCAGGGGCGGCTCCTCTGCGCGGGGACCCCCGACGAGGTCCTCGCCAACCCCCAGGCCCGCCTCGCCTACCTCGGCGAGGGCTTCTCGCTGTGAGGTTGGGTCTCGTCTTCCACAGCGTTCGGTGCGCATCTGCGTCGGACAAAGGGTCCGCCGCATCGTGGAACCCCGCAGGCCGTTGCACACCAGGTGCGCCGCCCTAGAACCACAGACGACGGGCCCCGGATCACGGGCTACCGTTCGCGGACCACGGGCAACGTCTCCAGTTCGAGGAGGCGTCGCTTCCAGTCCGGTCCTGGTCCAAACCCACCGACCCCCCCTCCGCGGGGGAGGACGCGGTGGCAGGGGACGACGATCGGGATTGGGTTCGCCCCCACGGCTTGGCCCACCGCCCGGGCCGCACCGGGCCGCCCCACCCGCGCCGCGAGCCCCCCGTAGGAAACTGTTGTTCCGTACGGAATCCGCGTGAGCTCGCGCCACACCGCCCTCTGGAACGCGGTCCCGCGGAGGAGGAGCGGAAGGTCGAACGTCGCGCGCGTTCCGCTCAGGTACTCCCCGAGCTCGCGGCCGAGCCTCTCCTGGAGCGGGCCCGGGGGCAGAAGCTCCCCCGGTGGAAACCCGGGGAACCGCAGCGCGACGAGGTGCTCCCCCTCCGCGGCGGCGTAGAACTCCCCCCACGGGGTGGGGATCGCCGTCCAACCCATGGAGCGAGCGTAGCGACCACCTTCCGGAGGGACAACTCGGCGTTGGCCCGGCGCGTACCGGTTCGTACAATGCCCCCGATGCGGGTTCTCGCGCTGGGGTGGGAGGTCGAGGGGCCGGGCGTGATCCGGGCGGAGTTCGCCTCCGCGGACTCCCTCGCGAGCTACGACGCGGTGCTTGTCGACCCCGAGCCGCTGCCGTCTCTTTGGCTTCCCCACGCCGCCCTTGAGCCGGACGGGGTGTGGCGCCTTCACCCTGGGCGGGACCTCGGCCTGTCCCGGGCCCTCGGGAACCTCGTCGCCGCGCGCCGGGCGGAGGTCGAGGACCTCCTCCTCCGCGGCGGGGGCGTGCTCGTGGTCCGGGTGCGGCCGCCGGGGGAGGGGGTCGAGATCGCGGGCCAGCCCCCCCACCGCCTGGACCGGTACGCGTTTCTCCCCCGAACGTCCCTCGTCTCTGGCCCCCACCACCTCGGCCTTCCCCAGGGGCTGCGGTTCGTCCCCCGGCGGGGCCACGACCTGACCACAATTGAGGCGGCCCACCCCGCGGGCCCGTACCTGGAAGCGTTCGCTCCGCTCGGGTACGAGGCGGTGCTCGTGGCGACCCTGGGGGCCCCGCTGAGCTCGTTTGGGAAGGTCCTGGCCACCAACCGCGTCGGTGACGCGGTGGCGTGGGACCTCCCGGTGGGGGCGGGACGGATCCTGTTCCTCCCCTCGCTTCCGGGCGCCTCTCCGTCCGAGGTCGGGGAGCGGCTGCTTCCGGTGGTGGCCGCCCTCTGCGGGGAACCGCTCCCCGTGGAGCTTCCCGATTGGATTTCTGGGTTCGAGCTCCCGGGGGAGGACGAGCTCCGCCGGGCGGAGGAGGCCCTCGCCCGCGACCGGGAGAAGCTCCGCCGGAGGGAACAGGAGCTTGGGGAGGCGCGCCGGGGCTACGACCTCCTGCGGGCCCTCCTCTCCCCGCGGGGGCACCTCGGCCTGGCCCAGGCGACGTGGTCCGCGCTCGAGCGGCTGGGGTTCACCGTGTCTCCCCGCGGTGACGCTCCGGCGACGGCGATCGCCTCTTCCTCCGACGGGGACTACCTTGTGCGGGCGGCCCTGTCCCCGTTTGGCCCGGTGGGGCCGGAGGAGCATCGCGCCCTCCTCCTCGACCTCGACCGGCTGCGGTCGGAGGAGAACGCCGATGTCCGGGGTTTGCTCGTCTGCCTCGCCGACCCGCGGCTCGATCCCCGCCGGCGGGGCCCCCAGTGGGCGGAGTCCGTCCGCCGCGGGTGCCGAGACCACGGGCTCGTCCTCACCTCAGCCCACAATCTGTTCCGGGCGGTGCGGGACGTCCTCGGTGGAGGGTCGGCTGCGGAGGTGCGGAGGGACCTCCTCGCGGCGGAGGGGGAGTGGCGGTGGAAGGGCTGACCCTGGGGCTTGCGCTCGCCCTGGCGGCGCTTCCCCTTGCGGCGTGGGGGAGCCCACGGTTTGCCCGCCGGATTCGCGCTGGGCAACGGATCCGGCCCGAGGGGCCCTCCGAGCACCGGGGGAAGGCTGGTACGCCGACGATGGGCGGGGTCGTCCCCCTCGGCCTGATTCTCGCTGGGACAGGTCTTCTGTGGGCGTTCGGCCCGGGCCCGTCGGCAGGGGGTGGGTTCGTGCTCCTGTCCACGGCCCTCGGGGGCCTGATCGGGCTTCTCGATGACCTTCGGTCCCAGCGCGGAGGGTCCGCGGTTGGGTTCGTACCCCACCAGACGCTCCTCTCCCAGGCGTTTGGGGGGGCAGTCCTCTGCCTCCTTGTCCCGACCCTGGGCGAGCTCGAGCTCGTTGTCCCGTTCTCCGGCGGTCGGCTACCGTTGGCCGCGCTGCCCGTCTGGGCGTGGGTTCCGCTTGTCGTCGTCGGGTTCATGGGGACGGTGAATGGGGTGAACCTCGCCGACGGGCTCGACGGCCTCGCCGCCGGGACCTGGACCCTTGCCGTGCTCGGGCTCGTCTCGGTGGGCAGCGTGGGGGAGCTTGGGGGGATCGGCCTCCTCGCGGTGGGCGCGGGGGCGGGGTTCCTGTGGTCGAACGCGTTTCCCGCGCGCGTGTTCATGGGGAACGTGGGCTCGATGGGCTGTGGAGGGTTCTTGTTCGGGCTCGCGTTCGGCTCGGGGACGGTGTTCCTCCTCCCCCTGGTGGGCGGGGTGTTCGTCGTCACGGCCCTGTCCGTGATCCTCCAGGTGGCGAGCTACAAGCTCACGGGAGTGCGCCTTCTCAAGATGGCCCCGTTCCACCACCACCTCGACGCCGGAGGGGTCCCGTGGCCCCACCGGATTCGGAGCCCGAACTGGCCCGAGCCGAAGGTTGTGGTTCGGCTCTGGATCCTCGGGGCGGCGTTCTCCCTCCTCGGCGCGCTTGCCGGGTTGGGTTCCCTGTAGCGTCTCGGGGTTGAGCCCCACTCCCGCTTCTGCGCGGGTTGGCGTAGCAGTACAGGCACCCTGCGGGGCAGGGCATTCGGTACGAGCCGATGTCCACGCTCTCCGTGCACCGGCACTCCGGCCGCTGGCCCCGGTCCCGGCGGAGAGGGGCCCGCTCCCTTGCCGGGTGGAGCTCGGTCAGCCGCTGGCCGTCGATGCACGGGACGCGCGGGGTTCCCGCCTCTTCGAACGCGGGGTCCGCGCACGCGCCGAGGTCAAGCCCGGTGGCGTGCGCCAGATCCGCGATCTGGGCCGCGACGCTCCGCTTCTCCTCCGGGGTCGGATCGTACCAGATCACCCCGCGGCGAAGGACCTTCCCGTACAGGGTTGCAAAGCTCGTCCGGACGTTCCGAACCCCTGATGGGCGTGCGGCGCGGAACACGGGCTCGGCCCAGGGGAGGTTGCTCTGGAGGCGGCGTCCCTCGTTCCAGAACACGATGGGGTCGAACCGGAGGACGACCCGCTCTGGGCCACCGCACAGAGCGATGAGGTCCGGGAGCTGCGCGATCGCGTTGTCCCACCGGGGGACACCGGGCTCGACCCACGTTCCCCCGAGGCCGGTCACCGTGAGGTGAGCGACCACCTGGTCGTACCGCCGGAGGACCTCCTTGAGCTGGCGATCCGCGAGGAGGCGCGCGAAGTCCTTCGACCACAAGACGAGGGTGTGGACCTGGTCGGGGTCGAGGGACACGATCCTCTGCCCCCCAAAGGGGAGCCCGACCGTTGCCCTCCCCGCGTGGAACGCGGCCCTGAGCCACGGGAGGTACCACCGCGGGAGGTCGGTCCGCCGCGAGGCGGAGATGACCCGCCGCGGAAGAGGTGTGCCGGGGGTGGGACTTGAACCCACACGAGGGTTGGATACCTCACTGGATCCTGAGTCCAGCGCGTCTGCCAATTCCGCCACCCCGGCTCGCCCCCATTCTATGGGGCGGGGAACGGGGGTACAAGATTTGACGCCGCTCCCCGAGATCCGTAGACTGTCGCCTGGGTGAGGGACGACATGGACGAGCTCAAGAGCTTCCGCGTGTTCGCTGATCTGAAACCGGATGACCTCAAGAAGCTGGGCGGGTTGGTTCGATCCATCGACTACGACGCGGAAGAGCTCTTGTTCATGGAGGGGGCGCCGGCGTTCGGGTTTTACCTCGTGTTCTCCGGCGCGGTGAAGCTTGTCAAGCGCTCCTCGAAGGGGAAGTCCCAGATTCTGAAGATCGTCGGGCCGGGCGGTCTCGCCGGGGAGACGACCCTGTTCGACAAGGGGCTTCACAACGCTTACGCCAAGACCCTCATCCCGTCCCGGATCGGATTCATCGAGCGCGGCGACTTCTTCTACTTTCTCGAGCACTACCCGAAGACGATGTTCCGGTTCTTCGAGCACATCTCCCAGGAGCTGAAGGCTTTCCAGAACAAGCTCGCCGAGCGGTCGTACGCCTCGAGCAAGGAGCGGTTGTCGCGGCTCATCCTGGCGCTCGACCGGCTGCACCTTGAACTCTCGCGGGCGGAGCTGGCCGAGATGGCCGGCGTCTCCTCCAAGACCGCGATTCGTACCTTGGGCGAACTCGAGTCGCGGGGGATCGTCTCGATCAACAACCGCCGCATCTCGGTCCTCAAGGAAGACCACCTGAAACGCCTCATCGAGCCGTACTCGGTTCACACCGACGAAGCCGTCATCATCTAGCCCGCGACGGGGGGACCGGGGTGACCCGTGTCCTTGGCGGGCGGTGCGAGAGCAGCGATAGTCGAGCGATGTCCCGCGAGAAGATGACCCAGCGCCGCCGGATGGGGATGGCGGTGGGTCTGTACGTGGTCAGCGCCCTGGTTTTGTGGTGGAACGCCTGGGAGGGGTGGGAGCTCGCCTTGGGGGCCGATCTCTCGGTTCTGCTTCCTGTTCTGGGCGTGGACCTGTTCCTCGCGTCGTTCCTGCTCGGTTGGACCGGGACGCTCGTGGCGTGGGCGGGGGCCGGACTGTTGGCAGTTCCGCTGTTCGTGGTCCCCGAGCTCGTCCTCCCGCAGCCGATGATGGGGGCAGTGGTCCTTCTCCTGTTCGCCGGGGTCGCCGCGCTCGGGAGGGGGATGGGGTTCCTGTGGGGCCAGCGGACGTGGCACAAGGAGACCCGCGAGCTTGTGGAGGACTGCTACGGGCGGGATCTGTTTGAGAACTCGCTCAACATCATCCACGTCGTGAACAACCGGGGCAACGTGAGCCGCCGGAACCGGCGATCGCGGGAGCTCTTGGGCTGGCCAGACCGGCAGTCCCTCCAGATCTCGGCGTACGTTCACCCCGAGGACACGGACCACTTCAAGGACCTCCTGAAGACCCTGTTCGAGCGGGGGGAGCTTCGGCAGGAGCGCCTGCGGTTTCGATCAGAGGAGGGGCGGGCGATCACGGTCGACATCCAGGGGCGGCGGGTCCGGAGTTCGGTGGCCGTGCTCGAGGCCCAGGACCGGTCCGAGGTTCAGGCGCTCGAGCACCGGCTACGGGAGCACGAGGCGCGGTACCGGTACCTGATCGAGGACGGGATCGACACCCTGGACCTGGGGGTCATTCTGTGGGACGAACGAAAGAGGGCCCTGTGGGCCAACCGAGCGGTGGAGGACATCTTCGGGATCGACCGCGAGGGGTTGATCAACATGCCGGCAGACCGGGTACGGGATTGGATCGCTTCTCGCCTCGAGAACGCCGAGGACTACGTAGCCCTCGTGAAGGGTGCCTACCAGTCCGGAGCGGGAGTGGAGCACTTCGTGACCCGCATCCGTCAGGGGATCGGCGCGGCTGAGCGGGTCATCCAGTACCGCTCGATCCCGATCGAGACCTCCCGCTACCGAGGGGGGCGGATCGACTACTACGCCGACATCACCGAGCTCAAGCGGTTGGAGGAGGAGCTTCGCCAGGAGAAGGTCCAACTCGACGAGGTCAACAAGAACCTGCGGAACTTCAGCGACGTCGTGTCCCACGACCTGCGCAACCCGACGCGCACGGCCCTCGGGTACCTGACCTCGATCCTCGACCGCCACAGCAACGGCGAGCTTCCCCCCGAGGTGCGGGCCGACCTCGAGAAGGCCCAGGCCCGGCTGAAGCGGATGGACCAGCTCATCGTGGACCTCACCAGGTTCTCCCAGATGCGCATCGACCCATCCCGCTACGAAGATGTGGACGTGGGGAAACTCGTCCAGGACGTGTGCGAGGACCTGGGGGACCGGGTCAAGTCGGTGAACCTGACGATCGCCCCGGACCTGCCGCGGGTCTGGGCCGTGCCCGCGCTCCTGCGCGATGTGTTCCAGAACCTGATTTGGAACGCTGTCAAGTTCAACGACAAGGCGCTGCCGACCGTGGAGGTGGGATGGAAGCCCTACCGCGGGGACTCATACCTCTTCTACGTGCGGGACAACGGTCCTGGCATTGAGGAGGAGTACCTAGACAGAATCTTCGAGATCTTCCAGAAACTGGATGCGAAAACCGAAGGCACCGGGGCCGGCTTGGCGATCTGCCGCCGGATCGTGGAGGAGCACGACGGGCGGATATGGGCGGAGTCGGAAGTTGGCGTCGGAACCACGTTCAACTTCACGATCCCCCGGGTGCCGGCGAACAAAGGGGTGGAGAGAGATGCCCGTTGAGCGACGAATGATCGTCCTGGTGGTGGAAGACGATGAGTCCCACTACGAGCTGATCGAGCGGTCGTTGCGCGGCCTGGAGAAAGCCGGGACCCGCTACGATCTGCACTGGGTTCAGGACGGAGCCCAGGCCCTGGACTTCCTGTTCCGGAGGGGGAAGCGCAAGGATGCCCCGCGCCCGAACCTCGTCCTCCTGGACCTCCGGCTCCCCAAGAAGTCCGGACTCGAGGTGCTCGAGGAGATCAAGAAGGACGAGAAGCTTCGCAAGATCCCGGTGGTCGTCCTCACCGTGTCCACAAGCGATGAGGAGATGGCGCGGGCGTACGACTCGGGGGCCGCGGGGTTCCTCAACAAGCCGGCGAGCCAGGACGACTTCGATCGCCTTCTGAACACGGTGTGGGACTACTGGCGCATCGTCCGCGTTCCGGATTAGACGGCCAACGGTGTGGGTGAACGGGCGCACACGCGGCATCGCGGGGTGCGCCTTGTCCTTGGGGGCCCCTCTCCGGCGGGTAGCGTAGGAGAGGGCCACGGCCGCGGGTTCAGGGCAAGGTGCCGGCCAAGGAGGGGGGACCCACCCCCCAAGGCTGCCGTTCGAGTCGGCGCAGCGCGCGGTCGAGATCCGCTTCCTGGCCTCCTGTTCCTCGCCTCGGGGAGGGACCCGCGGGTCCCTCCCCCTCTCTTGGCTGAGCCCTCGCCCGCTTTCCCGCGGGGCATTGGGTCGTTGGAAGTGTAGAACAGTTACCATCTCTGCCTGCGTTGCCCGGCATGGAGGGTGGGAGTAGAATCCCCGCTACCGAGCAGGGATGCTCGGAACATCCTACCAAGGGGGGATATGCGGTGCGCAAGTGGCTAGGTTTAGCGTTGGTCCTGATGTTGGCGGCAGCCCCGGCCTTCGCCGGCAAGGTGGCGGTGGTCCTCGACGTCGGCGGACGGGGCGACCTGTCGTTCAACGACATGGGGTTCAAGGGGACGGACCAGGCGGCCGAGGACTTTGGCCTGGAGATGGTCGAGGTTCAGAGTGCGACGGCAGCGGACTACCTGCCGAACCTGCGCAACCTCGCCCGGACGCGGCAGTACGACCTCATCATCTGCGTTGGGTTCCTGCTCGGGGACGCGCTTGCCCAGGCGGCGGAGGAGTTCCCGAACCAGAAGTTCGCGATCATCGACTCGGTCGTGGACGCCCCGAACGTGATGAGCATCGTGTTCCGGGAGAACGAGATGAGCGCCCTGATCGGGGCCCTCGCGGCGATGGCCGCAGCGCACCACGGCTACCCCAAGGCCGGGGTTGTCCTTGGAATTGAGATCCCGGTTCTTTATCACTTCGAGGCCGGGTTCCGGTTCGGGATGGACTGGGGAAACAAGAAGTACGCCGCGGAGACCGGCAAGCCGGCGAACGTCGAACTCCTGTACACCTACACCGGCACGTTCTCCAACATCGCGCTGGGGAAGGCAGCCACCGAGGCCATGCTCGCCCAGGGTGCGGTTGGGGTGTACAACGTGGCGGGGCCGCTGGGGATCGGGGACCTCGAGGCGATCACCGAGTACCACCGCAACAAGGGAACCAAGTCTGGCCCGCCGTACTACTTCGGCGTGGACGCGAACCAGGACTGGATGGGGAAGGGCATGCACGGCCTGGCGAGCGGGATGAAGCGGGTGGACATCGGCTGCTACACCGCGGTGAAGGCCGTGGTGGAGGGGACGTTCAAGGGCGGCATCACGAGCCTTGGCCTGGCCGAGGGCGGCGTTGGGATCAGCAAGTACGACGATCTCATCGAGTTCATCGATTTCGGCATCTCCGCTGGGGCGATGAAGCCCGAGGACCGGGACGAGACGATCGCCAACTGGCTTGCGAACCGGGCGACGGTGCCGGCGTGGATCTGGCAGGCCGTGGAGGAGCTCGAGGCGGGGATTCTC
>CAKZSO010000058.1 GCA_937921255.1 Candidatus Bipolaricaulota bacterium | reverse complement strand
CCGGGAAGGGAGCGGTGCCGAGGAGACGGCGGAACCCGTCGATGTAGCGTCAGTGGAACACAGGGGTCACGGATGACGACCACGGTCAGGCGAACAGCGTGGGCGTCAAGCGGTACACTGTCCACCAAAGCGGGGCAACTCTACCTTAGCCGCAGCACGGCCGACTCCAAGGCGCGCCACACCCAAGACAACGCCTCCGCTTCTGCCAGAGGGAACTCGACGGCTCCGCTGCTTGCGTGCAGTCGGTCCATTGCTGCAGCCAGTGCAACCTTAGACTCCTCAACAGCCTTTATTACTCAGGAGAGTGCTGAGCTTCTCTCAGTACCGCCGCTGCTTCCTCGTCACAGGTCGGGCCTGGCTCCTCCAGTCTGAGCATCCACTCGCCGCACCACGCGGTTCTGTGTGTTTCCGGCCAACAACCACAACCCTCATTGGAGGCGTTCTGTGGGGTCGAACGCCTGCACTCGCCGTGGTCGTCGCCCTTCTTCGCTCGCCCACCATGTGAAGTTTTCACACACCTGCTTTCTCTGGTCTACCATCTCTTTCCTCCAGTTGGCCCTTTCCCCGCCGTCTAGGGCGGGTCGGGGCCGGGCACACGAGCATCCAAAGGTCCCCCACAGGTCATTCTGCTCAGAACACGTGAGATTCCTCCAGTTGGCACTGTGGTCATGTTCCTCTGCTCGCCCGGCCCTGCCGCCGGCTCGAAGCACGAGCTGTATCCGTCCCTTTCTTGGATGCGGCGGACGGAGATGGATTGCGCCTTGTGGCTGAAAACTCAGGGCCGGTGTTTGACCGAGAACCATCCGCGGCTGCCCCGATGAACTCGAGGAACTCCGCGACCTTCTCTGCGACGAACCCCTCGTTGAGGGCATAGTAGCGCACCGGATGCGCTGGCCGGAACCGAACAATCCCATGCAGAGCCAGAAGCTGGAGGTGTCGGGAAACAGTGGGCTCCTTGAGCCCGACTCGACTCGACAAGTCCTCTACCGACAGCTCGCCCTGTTGAGCCAGCGTCTGCACGATCCGGTTGCGCGACGGGGCGCTGAAGCACTTGAAGAACGAGGCGTACTGGTCTGTCATGTCATCCATTCCTCCCTAGCGACGTATTCGTTCGACAGCCCCGCTTTCCCGGAGACCCCTTGACAAGCGGCGCTACATCATGTATTGTATGTGCAGATAGCTCAGTGTGCAAGTGTACCTATCTACCATCATCAAGGAGGCGGCAATACCCAGGACAGGTCTCACAGATATGAGTCCACTCAGTATTGTCAGGTCGAATGCCATCACGCTTCTGGGAGTGGCGTTCCTGATGGGACTGTACGCCATCGGCCCGTGTTTTCCGTGACGTACGGGATGGGCCCGGAAGGGCGTGATGGAGGTGAAGTGGGACACGGAGGGCGTTCACGACGGGAGGCAGTGCGTGCGGGGCCTCGGCGACGTCGGAGCCTGGCGCATAGAGATGGAACTGGTGGTTCATGCTCAAGAGGGGTCATGCTTCCCGAGTCGGGTCCGACCAGTTTCGACAGGGGGAGGGGGAGAGGGCGAGCATGAGGCTGTTGGGCATTGTTCTGATCGTGTTCGGTGTCATAGCGCTTGTCTACCAAGGCATCACGTTTGTTGTTCCCAGGGACAGGGTGGATCTGGGCATCTTCAAGATCACGGTCTCGGAGACGCGCTCGGTTCCCTTGCCGCCGATCGTTGGCGGCGTGGCATTGGTCGGCGGGATCGTGCTCATCGGACTGAGTCGCCGAGGGGGAGTGTAGGTAGCGGGCCGCGCGGGGGAGATCCCCGACGGAGTATTGGCAGATGCGTTCAAGACACGAGTGTGTGAAGCGTTGGGCAGTGCATCGGGTGGATAGGAGGAGGCAGATATGCGTGCAAGACTGATATGTGCGGTGTTGGCCGCTGGCGCGTTGTTCGCGGTGGCGGGCGGGGCCAACCTTTCGCTGTGTGACTACGTCTCTCCAGAGACGTCTCTTTCCCACATGAGTCTCTCGTTTGCCTATCGGTACTACGAGGGCGCATTCGGTACGGACACGGACGTCAACGCAGGCAAGCTGAGACTGGATTACGGGAATCTGCGGGACACAGGGGATTTCGGATACACGCTGGAGGCGTTTGGAGAGCTTTCGCTTCAGAACCTGCGCGTCGCCAGCGGATTGGGAGACGCGCAAGGCACGTTCCGCTTCTACTTAGCAAGGGAGAAGCCGGTCTTCGCTTTCGGTGGTGCTCACCTCTACATGGACACCGGGGATGTGTCGCCGGGACTTCAGGTAAACGTGGGTCTCGGATACGGGCGCTTCTCCGACGTCACTCCACTCGCCAGGGCGATGCGCATCCAAAAGATGCTGCTCAGCCGCGGAACTCTGAAGTCTGCACTCCCGGAGTCGGTGCTCTTGGCGATGGCGAACGAGATCGGCCGAAGGGCAGAGTACGCAACCGTCGCCGAGCTGGTGGATATCTTGGTCAACGAGGTCCAGAACGCGGCTGGCGTTCTGCTGGATCCTCGTGGCGTGCTGGCTGTTGAGGATCAGGTGCTCGTCACCGGAGCGAGACGGTACTGCGGCTGGGCGGCACAGATCGGCATTGGCTACACGGTTGCCGATCCGCTCGACGGACCGCGCGACTTCCTGGTGACCGGCGAGTTCGACATGGCTTTAGCTCCTGAGGAAGCGTCGCAGATCCTGCTTCGTGCGCGGCTCAGTGGGCCGATCGACATCTTCAACACTCATCGACTGGCACTATCAGTGTCGTACGAGAACGCGCTGGGGCCCGCGAGCATCCTCAACGCACGGTTGAGCGCGACCCGCGTTCAAGTTGCGGGCGCGGAGGCGCGCACTTCGCTGTCTGCCTCATTGGGGTGGTCCGTCACGGTTGGCATGACCACGCTGTCCCTGCAGTTGACCCTTGCCTACCCAGCTGGCGCAGTCCGTATCTCAAAGGACATCAGCATCTCGGTGGTGATGGTGTTGCAGTAGAAGAGCCCGCCGACGGAGCTCGGAGGTACCCCCTTGGAGGGGGCCTCCGAGCCCACAGGCACGTACACCGAGAGGGAGGTGCGGCGATAAATGCACGTTCTGGTACTTATGATGACAGGGATTGCTCTATCGGCCATCTGGCAGATCTCCTACAGGCAGATGCCCGTCGAGATGATCGTTAGGCTCGAGGGCTACAAGGCGGGGAGCCGACGAAGCCCTGTAGCGAGCGCCGAGCGCGGGGAAAGGCGATGAACGTCGTGGTGTTGCTGACAGCGGGAATTGCGCTGGCGGTTGTGTTCCTCGTCTTCTACTTCGTTCCTGTGGGGCTATGGATCTCGGCGCTTGCTGCGGGGGTCCCGGTGGGGCCCGGGACGCTCATCGGAATGCGCTTGAGGAGAGTCAGTCCGGGCAGCGTGATCGGACCGATGATCGCCGCTTGGAAGGCAGGGATCAGATTGTCCGTTTCTGATCTGGAGGCTCACCATCTTGCGCGTGGCAACGTGGACCGCGTGGTACGGGCGTTGATCTCAGCAGACAAGGCCGGCATCCCGCTCGGCTTCCAGAAGGCGGCGGCGATTGACTTGGCAGGACGCGATGTGTTCGACGCGGTGGCGATGTCCGTCAACCCGCGCGTGATCGAGACGCCGCGCGTCGGCGCGGTAGCCAAAGATGGCATCCAGCTCTTCTCTCTAGCTCGCGTGACCGTGTGGGCGAACATCGCGCGCCTGGTGGGCGGTGCCACCGAGGAGACGGTCATCGCCCGTGTGGGCGAAGGCATTGTCTCCGCGATCGGCTCGGCGACGAACCACAAGGAGGTCTTGCAGAACCCAGATTCAATCTCAAAGCGCGTGCTCGACCGCGGTTTGGATGCGGGAACAGCACTTGAGATCTTATCCATCGACATCGCCGACATCGACGTAGAACTCAACATTGGCGCGAAGCTCCAGACGGATCAAGCAGAAGCGCACCTCCAGGTGGCCCGGGCCAGGGCCGAGGAACGGCGGGCGATGGCCGTGGCTCAGGAGCAAGAGATGAGCGCGTTGGTTCAGGAGCGGCGCGCGGCGGTGGTGGAGGCCGAGGCTGAGGTGCCGCGGGCGATGGCGGAGGCATTTCGCAGGGGACATCTGGGTGTCATGGACTCCTCCCAGAGGAGGAACACCCGGGCCGACGACCAACCAGGTGCCTGAGAAGCCACAGTCTAAGGAGAGGACCCACCCGAGTTAGCGGAAGGAAAGAGCCGATTGGCACACGGACACACATAAAAATGAAGGTGCGACCCCCCCGATGTGACCCCCCCGATGACCCTCCCGATGCCCATAATGGTCATGTACCTGGGCGTGGTGATGGAAGCGGGTTCGTCGTATGCGATCTTCGCGAACCCCTCCCATCCCTACACCCGGGCCCTGCTGTCGGCGGTTCTGGACATTGACGTGGAAGGACAACGCGAAAGGATCCTCCTCAAGGGCGACACACCAAGCCCAATGGATCCCCCACCAGGCTGTCGGTTCTGGCAACGCTGTCCGTCGGCGATGCGAGGGTGTGCGACAGTTCGTGCCCCGCTGGTGGAGGTCGAGCCTGGCCATCGCGTCGCGTGCCACCTCGTCTCCGGCTTCTCCCCCCAACAGATGGCTGCGGGCTGGGACGAACCCGTCTCCCCGTCAGCCGGGGGATGACCCACCGCGCATGACGGGGAAGCGATCCGCCCTCGCGTTGGGGTTAGCACAGCTGTTGATGTTCGGTGGCATCGGCCTGCTCCAGGTCTCCCCGGGTCGGTTCTTCGTGCCGCTCCTCCTGGCCATGCACCTAGGAATCCTCGTCTTCGCAACCGTGAAGCGAGGGTTGTCGGGCAAGCGTCCCGAGATCGCCCGGATCGCCCGGGCCACGTACCTCATGATGTCGCTCTACCTGCCCCTGTTGATCTACAAGCTCGCAGATCGGCTCGGTCTGCTTCACGCCGACGACCCGCTGCTTCACAGTGCAACCCTGGGCTTATCCGCTCTGGCAGGGTTGGTGGTGGTGTACAGCCTCCGGGCGATGCGGGTGCGCGCGGAGATCTAGGGGAATGGGGGGGAGCGTCGCACGATCCGTAGCCAACAAACGGGAGGTCGCTGGCCGTGAACGATGCCGCCCGGAACGAGGTAAAGCAGACTGGGGCACCAATAGACCGCGTTCAGGGCCTGAAAAGTCTGATCGGGAACCCGCCGCTTCTCGAACTCCATCTGAAGTACCGGGGAGAACAACGGTCTATCTATCCCAAAGCCGAGCCCTTGGACATGACCGGGAGCATCAAGGACCGGATGGCGCTGCACATCATCACGCGGACCTACGAGAGCGGCGCCCTCGTCCCGGCGGCCGGATCATCGAGGTGACGACCGGGAACACCGGGATCGCGTTCGCCCCCATCGGTCGTTCATTGGGCCACCTGGTGACGATCTTCATGCCCGACTGGATGAGCGCCGAACGGATCAGCCTCATCAAGGGACTGGGCGGGGAGATCGTGCTCGTTTCCAAGAGCGACGGGAGATTCCGCGAAAGCACCGAGCGCGCCGACGAACTCTGCGCCGAGATCGAGGACGGGTTCTTGCCTCACCAGTTCTCCAACGAGGCCAGATGCGAAACCCACTACTTGACCACCGGCCCGGAGATCTGGTGGCAGGTGTGCTTCCGTTCGCTCACTCCCGCGGCATTGGTTGCCGGCGGCGGCACCGGCGGGACGATCATCGGGGCAGGCCGCTACCTGCGCGAACGGGACCCCGCCGTGCGCTTACACCCCCTGGAACCCGCCAGCTCACCGACCTTGTCCACGGACTGCAAGGCAGGAATCCACCTTATCCAAGGGCTCTCGAACGAGTTCATCCCGCCGATCCTTCGGTTGGAGGCCCTCGACGAGGTGGTCAGTGTCCACGATGGAGACGCAATCCTGATGGCCCAGAAGCTCGGCTCTCAACTGGGGATGGCTGTCGGCATCTCGTCGGGGCGAACCCCGTCGGAGCGATCAAAGTACAGAACGAGCTCGGCGCGGACGCCGTGGTGGTCACCGTCTTCGCCGACGACAACACGAAGTACTTGACCACCGACGATTTCTTCGGTTTGAGCTGACCCGGGCCGGGTCCATCTCGGTTGACACCGAGCTCCTCGGCATTCGGGCGTTCAAGCGGGTCTGCGTGACCTGCGGCGATCCACCCGACTGGGTCGAGGCTGCATCGCGTGACCCTCTCGCCGATCCCGAACTACTGCACTGTCCACGACGGCGGTAGGTTCACGGGTTCCGCACAGGACCTACGGGGAGCGGTGGGCCACGAGGAGCAGAAGGAGAGCTGGCCCGCAGGGTGTACCACTGTCCCGTGGGTCCGATCTCGCACCGGACCTCACCTCAGGATCAGCACGGCAAGGACTGGGCCCCGTCCGGCGGGAGCGATGACGAGCCCAGTCACACCCCGCTACGCCTCCGGGTCAGTACGGGTACTGCATCTTGGTGCCAAACCCCTCTTTGGACGCGCAGTTGTCCCAGACTTCCTTGATTGTGAACACGTAGGCGGGGTACCTGATCCAGCGGCTCATGTCGGGCCGGTGGTACACATCGTGCTGGGCGTTGATGAACTGCTGGTACAGCTCGCGCTTGCCCGACGCTGCCTCGTCGTAGATGTCGATGGTTCCGCGCAGTTCATAGGAAATGACCGGCGGTTGGTAGTAGATGAGGGTCGCTTCCGGGTTCAAGCGGTAGTTGTCCCAACTGTGCTTCTTGGCCATCTCGAGGCTCCCCAGCCGCGTGAAGTCGATGCGGTCATGGGCTTCGGGCCGGTACAGGTGCTTGACCAACAGTGCCAGACCCCGTTTGCTGTAGGCCTCGTCGTCCCCGTCGTAGCTCTTGATGTGCTCTAGGTAGGCGTCGAGGGTTTCCTCCAGGTACTCCGCCTTGGGGAGAAACCCGACCCCCTTGATGCTGCCGTTGAGGCCCCCGGGGCCGTGGGAGACAAACGCCGGGTTGTGGGAGCAGAAGCTGAGGAAGACCTGCTCCCTCGACATCTGTTCCCCCGCCTGGAGTTTGATCACGGTCTGAGCCCTCGACCGAAACGCCCAATTGAAGAATGCCTCAGCTGATTTCAGGAACCACTCCCTCAGTGCCAGGTTTGGCCCTGATCATAGCTTGCCCGTTGGGGCCATTCAACGGCGTGGGATCCCGCGCGGATGCGGCTGCCGAGCGACGGCCCGAAGTCGGCAAGGGTGGTACGCCCGGCAGGATTTGAACCTGCGACCTCTGGCTCCGCAGGCCAGCGCTCTATCCTCTGAGCTACGGGCGCGTTGGCGGAGGGACGGGGATTCGAACCCCGAAGGCCTTTGGGGCCGTACCGGTTTTCGAGACCGGCTCCTTGCCGTTCGGACATCCCTCCACTCCAAGTATCGTCCGCGCCAGGGGGCGCGTCAACGGAACGCCGATGGGGAACGCTGGGAGAGGATCCCCGCCATCACCAGGGCCCCACCCACCCCCTGGAGGGGGAGGAGGACCTCGCCCAACAGGAGCCACCCAAAGACCGCGGCGAACAGGGGCTCGGTAGAGAGGACGATCGCCATCCGTGCTGCCGACGCCCGTCGCCCGGCCCAGAGAACGAGGGCAAACGCGCCGGTCGTGGCGAGGGCCGCGGTCACCCCGACCGCAACCCACACCCGGGGCGCGAAGGCGAAGGTGGCCTCCCCCTGCCACGCTGACCCGACCAGGGAGAGGAGGGCGACAAGGCCGAGCTGGGGCGCAAGGAGGGCGCGGGGATCGCCCTCCTTGGCGTACCGGTCGAGGAGGACGAGGTGGACAGCAAACGCAACCGCGCACAGCGCGGTGAGGAAGTCACCCAGCCACGATCCCCCGGCGAGGGCATCCCCACCCAGGGTGAGCAGCGACACCCCTCCCGCGGCAAGAGCCACACCGGCCCACGCCCGTCCGCTCGGCCGCCGACCGAACGCCCACGCCACCACCGGGACGAGGACCACCGACAGCCCGGTGATGAGCCCGGACTTCTGCGCGGTTGTGAACACAAGCCCCCACGTCTGGAACGCGTACCCCCCGAACAGGGCCAGGCCAAGGATCGCCCCCCAGCGCCAGTTGCGGGCCGAGCGGGCGTCCCCCCGCCCCACGAGGAACGGGAGGGAGAGAACGGTCGCCAGGGTGAACCTCAGGGAGAGAAACCACAACGGGCCGACCTCTCCCAGCGCGTCCTTCACGAGGACAAACGTCCAGCCCCACACCGCGCTCGCGAGAAGCAGGGCGACCGTCGCCATCAGGCGGAGACGAAGTGGATCACGTCGCCATCGTGGACCGTGTAGTCCCGGCCAGCGCGGTGAACCTTGCCCGCTTCCCGCAGCGCCCGCTCGGAGCCGGCGGCGAGGAGGTCGGGAAGGGGCATCACCTCGGCCAGGACAAATCGGTCGCGAAAGTCGGAGTGGATCGCCGCCCCGGCGTCGGGGGCCTTCGTCCCGGCGGGGACCGTCCACGCCCGGACCTCGGGGCCCTCCACCGTGTAGAACGTGATCACCGAGAGGAGCCGGTACGCCTCGGCGACCAGCCGAACGAGCGCCGATTCAGGAAGGCCGTACTCCCGGAGGAACGCCCGCCGCTCCGTCTCGTCCGGGCACGCCTCCCCGAGCTCGGCCTCGAGCTTCCCCCGGACGACGATCCACCCCGCCCCGCTCTCCCGGGCGACGGCCGCCAGGTCCCGCGAGAGGTCGTTCTCCCCCTCGTCGCCGACGTTGGCGATGTACAGGACCGGCTTGGCGGTGAGAGGAGCGAGCTCGCGAAGGAGAGGCTGGTCGTGCGCGGAGAGGGGGAGCGCCCGAATCGGCCGCCCCTCGTTCACCGCCGCCAGCAGGCGATCGAGGAACGCGACCTCCTCCTGGGCGGATCTGTCCCCGGTGCGGGCGGCCTTGGCGGACCGCTCCCGGCGCCGCTCCAGGGTCTCCCGGTCCTTGGCAAGGAGCTCCCCCTCGACCACCGCCACGTCCCGCCGCACGTCCACGTTTCCCATCGGGTGGGCGATGTCGGGGTCGTCAAAGCACCGGACGACGTGAAGGATCGCCTCCACCCCCCGGATCTCGGCGAGGAACTGGTTCCCCAGGCCCTGGCCCTCGGAGGCGCCCTCGACGAGGCCGGCGATGTCCACGACCTCGATCGCCGTCGGGACCTTCTTTTTCCCCGGGAACAGGGAGTGGAGCCGGTCCAGCCGCTCGTCGGGGACCGCCGCCACCCCGTGGTGGGGCTCGATCGTGCAGAACGGGTAGGCTTCCACCTTCGCTCCGGCCAGGGTCAGGGCGTTGAAGATCGTCGACTTCCCCGCGTTGGGGAGCCCCACCAGGCCGAAGCTTCGGCTCACCGGAGCGCCTCCCGGACGAGGCGGGCGACCTCACCGGGCGTCCGGGCGACGGGGATCCCCGCCTTCTCCAGCCGCTCGGCCTTCGCCTGGGCCGTCCCCTCGCTCCCGGTGACGATCGCCCCCGCGTGGCCCATCCGCTTTCCCGGCGGGGCCGAGAACCCGGCGATGTAGGCCACAACCGGTTTCGTCCCCTTGTGGGCGAGGTAGGCGGCGGCCTCCTCCTCGGCGCTCCCCCCGATCTCGCCAACAAGGACGATCACCTCGGTTTCGGGGTCGTCCTCGAACAGGGGGAGGAGGTCGGTGAACGTGCTCCCGATGATCGGGTCCCCTCCGATCCCGACCACGGTCGACTGACCGATCCCCGAGGCGGAGAGGTGGCTGGCGATCTCGTAGGTAAGCGTTCCGGAGCGGGACAGGATCCCGACCGGGCCGGGGGTGAACGCGGCCGGGGGGATGACCCCGAGCTTCGCCTTCCCCGGGGAGATGAGCCCCGGGCAGTTCGGGCCGATGAGCCGCACCGGGTACGCCCTGAGGAGGGGGTAGGTGCGGAGCATGGCGTGGAGGGCGATCCCCTCGGTGATGCACACGAGAAGGGGGATCCCGGCGTCCGCGGCCTCAAGGAGCGCGTCGGGGGCAAACGCCGCGGGGACGAACAGGACGGACGCGTCCAGCCGGTGGGCCTCCGCCGCTTCGGCCACCGAGTCGTAGACCGGGATCCCGTCGAGGGAGGTCCCCCCCTTCCCCGGGGTGACCCCGGCCACGACCTTCGTCCCGTAGGCCACCATCTGCCGGGTGTGAAACGCCCCCTCCCCCCCGGTGATGCCCTGGACCACGACCTGCGTCCGCTCGTTGACAAGGATAGCCACGATATCACCGCGCCAAGGATAAGCGGGCAACCGCGCCCGGGCCAACGGCCCCCCGGTTGAGGAGGGTCACATACTTAAAGGTGGACAAGATCAAGCAACGCGGGGGGCGGTGGTGGGGAGACAGGAGACGGTCAAGGAGGCAGGAACATGCGGCGCGCGCGAGGTTGAGATCTCTTGGCGCGCGCAGGATCGGTGAGCCTCCGCGTCGGCGGACAGCCTCAAGACGGGGGACGGCCTGGGACCTTGCCACGCCGGACCGAATGGGGCCCAGCGATCGAGAAGGTAGCACGACGGCCGGGAGTGTCCCGGCGCCGGCCAGCGGGGCACGAACCCAGCCTGCCAACCCTCGCGACCACGGCGCGGCACCACGAGCAGCCGTAGGTTCTCGGCTGGTACTGCGTCCCCGTCCGCCCCGCTGGCACGGGATAGACGAATGCGCCCTCCCGCAGGTCGCGCCCCCTCAAACAGTGTTCAGAACATGCTCCGTTCCGCCTTGACAGTTGATGCGAAGCGGGCTAGATTCTGCTACAAGCACTCGCAGGCAAAGGGGGTGATGACGGAACACAGGCAGGGTGGGCTGGCGGATATCGGGATTGGACCGAAAGGAGGCAAGGATATGTGGCGCAAGCTAGTTCTGACGGTGATGTTGGTCGTTATGGCGGGCCTGTTGGCGTGGCCACAGGTCAAGAACCCTAACACATTGGTGGAAGTGACGATTGGGGACATCGAGACCCTGGACCCGGCTTGGCACTACGACACGGCAAGCGCGACGGCGATCTTCAACATCTACGAAACCCTTGTGTTCTACGACCGCGAGCACATCGACAAGTTCATCCCGCTGCTTGCCGAAAGCTGGACCGTGTCTGAAGACGGTCTCGTCTACACGTTTTCCATCCGCAAGGGGATCAAGTTCCATATGGGTGGGGACCTGACCCCGGAGGACGTGGTCTACAGCTTCCAGCGGGCGCTCCTTCAGGACCGCTCGGGCGGCCCGATCCACATGATCACCGAGCCGATCTTCGACGTGGCCTCCATCGAGGAGCTCGTGGAGCGGGAAGGGAGCGATGAGGCAGCGTTCAGAGCCGTCCAGAACGCGGTGAAGCTCGTGGACGGGAAGGTCGTGATCACCCTGTCCTACCCGTTCGCCCCGTTCATTCAGATCCTCGCCGGCTCCTGGATGTCGGTTCTCGACAAGGAGTGGGTCATCGCCCAGGGCGGCTGGGACGGGACGGCCAACTGGCGGAAGTGGTTCGACCCGGCTGCCGAGGAGTCGGAGCTGTTCGACAAGGCCAACGGGACCGGGCCGTTCATGCTCGAGCGGTGGCTCCCCGGCCAGGAGATCAGCTTCGTCCGGTTCGACGGGTACTGGCGTGGACCGGCCAAGCTCGAGCGGGCGATCATCAAGATCGTCCCCGAGTGGGGAACGAGGCTTGCGATGTTCGAGGCTCAGGATGCGGACATCATCGCCGTGCCGCGGGCCTACGTCGCGGCGATGGACCCCCTGGTCAACGCGGGCAAAGCTCGCGTGTTTGGCCCCCTCCCCGGCACGATCTCCCAGACGGGGTTCTTCAACTTCAAGGTGAAGGACGGCAGCCCGTTCATGCCGCTCCTCGGGGGCGTTCCCAAGCCCGACCTCCTCGCGGATGTCCACCTCCGCCGGGCGTTCAACTACGCGGCCGACCTCGACACGTACATCAAGGAAGCGTGGCTGGGGGAGGCGTTCAAGCTGCGGGGGCCGGTGCTCCAAGGGCGCCTTGGCTACAACCCGAACCAGCCGATCTACGAGTTCGACATGGAGAAGGCCGAGGCCGAGCTCCGGCTGGCCTGGGACGGCCAGGTCTGGCGCAACGGC
>CAKZSO010000057.1 GCA_937921255.1 Candidatus Bipolaricaulota bacterium | reverse complement strand
CGGGATCAACGTGTACCGGGTTGTCTTCTCCCCGGACGGGAGGCGCCTGGCGTGCGTGAACAACCCCGGTGAGATCCGGGTCTACCGGACGGACGGGTGGGGCGAGGAGCTCCGGCTCCGGCAGGGGGTGACGAGCTCGCTCTACGTCCTCGCGTTCTCGCCCGACGGGGGGAGGATCCTCGCCGCGGGGTTCGGGAAGAAGATCGAGGTCTGGGACCTCGGCAGCAGGGCCAAGGTTGGCGAGTACACCGGGGCCAGGGAATCGATCTGGGGGCTGATCGTGTTCCCGGACGGGGAGCGGGTGGTCACGACCACGGGGGAGTACAGCACCGACTACTCCGGCGAGACCTGGCTGTGGAGGATCGCGAAGTAGCGCTTGAGGCGCTCTCCCGGAGAGTGGTCGGGTGCCGGCGGTGCCCCCGGCTCGTCCGCTACCGGGAGGAGGTCGCCCGAGGGAAGCGGACCGCGTACCGGGACGAGACCTACTGGGGCCGCCCGGTGCCTGGGTTTGGCGATCCCCGGGCGCGGCTCCTCGTTGTCGGTCTCGCCCCCGCTGTCCATGGCGCGAACCGTACCGGGCGGATGTTCACCGGGGATGGGCCGCGGGGCGCGGGCAACACCCTCATGGCTGCGCTGCACCGCGCCGGGCTCGCGAACCAGCCCACGTCGGAGACCAGGTACGATGGTCTGGAGCTCCACGGCGTCTACCTCACCACCGTTGTCCGCTGCGCCCCGCCTGGGAACCGGCCCAATGCCAAGGAGGTCGGGAGCTGCCTTCCGTACCTGATCAGGGAGCAGGAGCTGCTTGAGGGAGTTCGGTCCATCCTCGCCCTGGGGAGGATCGCGTTTGGTGGGTGCGTTGCGGTCCTCCGCTCCCACGGGGCCGATGTCCCGCGGAAGGCGTTCGCCCACGGGGCGCGGTACGACCTCGGCCCGGCGTCTCCCTTCCTGGTTGCCTCCTACCACCCGTCGCGGCAGAACACCCAGACCGGCCGCCTCACCCCGGCGATGCTCGATGCGGCCCTGGCCCGGGCCCTGGTGTAGCCCCTTCGGACAGGGCACGGAGGAGGAGGATCGCCAGCGCGGCGAGGAGGCACCACGCGCCGAACCCTGGCCCCACGGGGAGGGACGCCCCAGGGAGGGTCGAGACCCACCGCACCACCGTCAGGTACGGGCCCACGAGGACCCGTTCGGCGACGTCCCCGAGCGGTAGGGGGACCGGGAGCGGGGCGAGGGTGACGAGGATGACGCCTCCCCACAGGAGGAGCCCGGTCCAGGGGACGAGGACGACGTTGGCCACCACCCCGTACGGGGATAGGTACCCGAAGGCTGTTCCGATCACCGGAACGGCCCCAGCTTGGGCACACAAGGTCACTGCGAGGAGGTTCGCCAGCTTCCGGGCCCACCCCGGGAGACGCCGTTGTAGATCCGAACGCGTCCACCCGGGAAGGAGCACCACGATTCCCGCCGTGGCGAGGAACGACATCTGGAACCCGCTGTCGAGGGCCGACCACGGCCAGAGGGCGAGGACGACGACCGCGGCCAGGGCGAGCCCTTGCAGGGGATCGAGCCACTTCCTCAGCACCCACCCCCGCTCCCAGAGGATCCAGAACAGGCCGAGGACCGCGAACATGATCGCCGCGCGGACAAGCGACACCCGCGCTCCGCCGACGAGGACGTAGAACCCAACGAGGGGCACGAGGACAACGTACCGCCAACCCGGGCGGACCCGCAGGATGCCGAGGAGCCACCACCCTCCGGCGGCGAGGAGCCCCACGTGGAGCCCAGACAGAGCGAGAACGTGCGCCACCCCGGCCGTTCGAAACGCCTCCCGTTCGTCCTCGGGAAGGCGGCCCCGCGCCCCGAGGAGGAGGGCCGCGAGGAGGTCGGCCTCTCGCGCGGCCACGGCCCTGTCGAGGAGGCGGAGGAGCTCCTGCCGGGCCTGCGCAGCGAAGCGGAGGAGACCCGGCTTCCCCTCCGCGAGAACCTCGACCTCGTTTGCCCAGAACAGGCCGTGGATTCCGCGGCGGGCGAGGCTCTCCCGCCACGCCGGGGGCTCGGGCTGCCCCCACCGCCCGACAAGCCTCACCCGGTCCCCCGGTGCGACAGGTGGGTCTGGCGGAACGTAGGCGAGCAGGTTCACCGCGAGGTGGTCCAGGGCGAGGGTGAACGAGGTGTTCTTCGCCCGCGGTTCAGGGACGTCGAGCACCTGGCCGGTGACCTCGCGGAGGTTCGGGAGCTGGAAGGCGTAGCGGGGGGGGAGCGCCCGTTGAAGGGGAAGGCCAAGCCCCAGCGCGAGCGCCGCCCCCCACAGGGCCAGGGCCGACCGGCGCCACGCCCCGACGGCGAGCGCCGCGCCGGTGGCGGCCCAGGCGAGGGGGCCGGGGGTGAGGAGGTAGCCGAACGCGATCCCGAACCCGAGGGCGGCCCCGAGCCCGGGAAGAAGGGCCCGTCCCACTAGCCATCGCCTCCATCGGGAGTATAATTGGACCGCTTGGGGGTGACCGGTCTCGACGGGAACACCGAGGCCAGGCTGCAGGCGGAGGTCCGTCTCCTCCTAAATCCGACGGAACGGCAAACAAACGCCGACTACGCAACTGTTCCTGCTTACGCCCTGAACTAGGCGTAGGCCGTCCGCGGTACCCCCGCCCGTGGGGTGCCGCTGGGCGTCGACAAGGCGGGCTAGCCAGGGCAGCTGGCCTTGGGCTGCTCAGGTGAACCTCTGTAAGGCTGGGGGCTAAGCGATCCCGCCCGTGGGAGCGTGAAGCCCGAGAACAAGAACGCGGGCTAAGCTTGTAGAAGCCGAAGCCGAGGGGTTTTCGGACGGGGGTTCAACTCCCCCCACCTCCACCAGCCGGCGGCGTAGCCAAGCGGCAAAGGCGAGGGACTGCAAATCCCTTATTCCCCGGTTCAAATCCGGGCGCCGCCTCCAGAAGGGCGGAAGATCGGTTGCAGCCTGGGATCTTCGAACCGATCACCGAAAACCGGTCAACCGAAGTTGCGGGTGGTTAGCTCAGCTCGGTAGAGCACGCGCTTGACGTGCGCGGGGTCGCAGGTTCAACTCCTGCACCACCCACCACTGGTGTCATCTCAATCCAGGTCAGGTCCGCGACAGTCGGATTCTCCACAGCCGGTCCCCTGGCTCTCAGCTCGGTGGTGTTCGTTTTGGGTCTTCCGTCTGAAGCTTTTGTAAGGTGCGGAAGAGGATCCGGCGGTCGGTCCACACGTCGAACGCGTGCGCCCAGACGACGAGCCCGAACGCGAGCACCCCGATCCACACCGCGCCGAGCTCGGCGAGCCAGGGCGGGTCTGCCTGGGCGGGGTGGAGCCTCTGCCAGAGGAGGAAGATCCCCAGCGCGACGAGGCCCGCGCCGGTGACGGTGCCGCCCACGATCCAGAACAGGAGGTGCCGGGCGAGCGCCCGCAGCTCGTCCTGGGCTGTCATTCCCTGATTGCGTTGGAGCCGGTTCACCTGCGTGCCTCCCTTTGGGCAACTACAGGCTAGGTTGCCCCCATTCCGCCGAGCGAGAAGCCTGATCCCAAGCAGCTGCCTGGTCTGAGTGGCTCAACCGGACGTGGACCGCCTCCCCCTTGGCTCCCCCGAGGATACCACGTCGGGGGCTGACGGCGGGCTCCGCGCGCTTAGGAGGGAATAGGTCATGCCCACGTTTGGCTCGCGCGCGGTACGTCTCCCGGGCGGACAGCTTGCCCCGCCCGAGCTGTCTGGAGGGTCGGTCGCGGAGTCCGGTACGATTGACACCATGCCGATGCAGATGAGGCGGGAGAGCTTCGAACGGCTGGTGCGGGAGTCCCTGGCCGAGCTTCCCGTGGAGTTCCGGCGGTACCTGAACGGCCTCGAGGTCCGGGTCGAGGACTACCCGGACGACGAGCTGATGGCGGAGTGGGGCCTGGTGCCCCCGGACTACCCGTTCGGGATGTATGAGGGGGCGTCGCTCCCCGACGTGGACACGCCGACCGACTTCCCGGGAACGATCGTCCTCTACAAGCGTCCGCTCGAGGCGTGGGCCCAGAGTGAGGAAGAGCTCCGCGACCAGGTGCGGCGAACCGTGTACCACGAGCTCGGCCATCGGTTCGGCTACTCCGACGAGGGGATGCTCGACGAGCTGCGCGGCGGAGCGGGCACGCCGTGGCCCGAGGAGAGGCGGCGGGCCGAGGCGGGCCGCCACCTCCGTCAGGCAGATCACGACCTCGCGGCCGCAGAGACCCTCCTTGGGGCCGGGCGGCCCGACTGGGCGCTCGACGCCGCCCTCGTCGCCGCCGATCGTGCTCTAAGGGCGTTCCTCCTCGTCCACGGCGAGGACCCGGAGGTAATCGGTCACGATGGGATCCCGGACCTCCTCGCACGGGCCACCCGCCACGATCCGGGCCTGCGCCGGCTCAAGGGCATCCTCCGTCTGAACAGGATCTCGCTTGACATGGGCGACCCCGGCGCCCCCCCTCCGGCCGACCGGGTCCGCCCACGGACCGCTCAGGACGCGGTTGCCTCCGCGCAGGAGATCGTCCGGATCACTCGTGAAGCGAACTGGAGAGGGGAAGAGTCCGGCGCGCGGTAGGTGGAGGGGCGGAGGTACAATCCCCGTCCGATGGCGGGGGTCAAGCCGACGAAGCGACGGGAGACGGTGCAGGCGGTCCTCCCCGACGGGCGGGCGTTCGAGGGCCCGGCGGGGACCCCGCTTGCCGACTTCGTCCGGGCCGCCTACCCCGACCCCCAGGTGCCAGCGATGGCGGCGGTGGTGGATGGGGAGCTACGCGAGCTCTCGTTCCCTCTTCGCGAGGACGCCGAGGTGCGCCCCGTGTTCCTCACCGACTCCGAAGGAATCAAGATCTACACCCGCTCACTGAGTTTCCTTCTCGCTGCGGCGGTCCACGCCCTGTTCCCCGAGGCGCGGTTGATCATCGACCACTCCGCCCCGTTCGGGGGGTACTACTGCCGGGTGGCCCGGCGGTCGCTCTTCACGCCGGCAGAGCTAGAGCAGATCGAGTCCCACATGCGCGAGCTCGTCCGGGCGGACGCCCCCATCGTCCGCGCGGAGGTGCCCTTGGAAGAGGCCCAGGCCCGCCTCCGCGCCCTCGGTCTTTCCAACAAGGCGGAGCTCCTCGTTCAGGGGGGGATCGGGGGTACCGTTCCCCTCTACCAGTTGGGGGAGTTCGAGGACTACCTGTTTGGGCCGATGGTCCCGTCCGCGGGGTATCTCCCCCAGTTCGCCCTCACCCCGTACCCGCGGGGGTTCGTCCTCCGCTTTCCACGTCGCGAGCGACCGACCGAGCTCGCTCCAGCCGAGGACTACTCGGCGCTCCTCCAGGTGTTCGAGGAGTACGGGCGGTGGCTCGACCTCCTCGGCGTGTACGACGCCTGCACGGTCAACGAGGCGGTGCGGACGGGTCGGATGACCGAGCTCATCCTTGTCTCCGAGGCCCTCCACAACGGGCGGATCGCCCAGATCGCGCGAACGATCGCCGATCACCCCTCTTCCCCCCGGCTGATCCTCATCGCTGGGCCCTCGTCGTCGGGGAAGACTACGTTCACCAAACGGCTCGCGATCGAGCTCCTGGCCCTTGGGCTTCGGCCGTACCCGGTCTCGATGGACGACTACTTCCTGCCCCGCGACGAGATGATCCGCCGGGGCTTGACTGACTTCGACGACATCTCCGCGGTCGAGGTGCCGCTCTTCCAGGGCCAGATGGAGGAGCTGCTTGACGGGAAGGCGGTGCAGCTTCCGCGGTTTGACTTCACCACCGGGCGACGCGAGGTCGGAAGTCAGATCCAGCTTAAGAAGGACGGGATCCTCCTCGTCGAGGGGCTGCACTGCCTGAACCCGCAGCTCCTTCCCCCCGGCTTGGAAGGACGTTCGTTCCGGATCTACGCCTCCGCCCTCACCCAGCTCAACCTCGACGACCACGTGCGGATGTCGACCACCGACACCCGGCTCCTACGGCGCGTGGTGCGCGACGCTGCGTTCCGCGGTTATTCCGCGGAGAACACGCTGCAGATGTGGGACAACGTGCGGCGCGGGGAGAAGCGGTTCGTGTTTCCCCACCAGGGGCGAGCCGATATGATGTTCAACTCCGCCCTCGTCTACGAGTGGAACGTCCTCCGGTCCCGCGCGGAGCCGCTCCTCCTCCAGGTGCGGCACCCGCGGCTGCGGCTGAGGGCGGAGCGGCTGCTCGAGGAACTGCGCTGGTTTGTCCCCTACCCCGGCGAGGAGATCCCCGCCACATCGATCCTCAGAGAGTTCATCGGCGGGGGGATCCTCGCCGCGTACTACCCCAGCCCGTTCGAGCGGGCGACCTGGAGGCGAGAGATGTGAACGCGATCGGACCGTGGGACCGATTCGGAGAGGTTCAGGAGCAGGTGCTCCGCGGCGGCGCGCTCCTCGTCGCGCGGGACGGGGGCGGTCGTCCGAACGCGATGACGATCGGCTGGCTTCAGGTTGGGACGATCTGGTCGCGGCCTGTAGCCCACGTGCTCGTCCGCCCCTCGCGGTACACCCATGGGTGCATCGAGAGGAGTGGGGCGTTCACGGTAAACGTGCCTGTGGGGACGATGGACGAGGAGCTGCGGGTGTGCGGAACCCGCTCCGGGCGGGACCTCGACAAGTTCCGTGAGCTCGGGCTCCGCACGGGCCCGGCGACCGCGGTTGAGGTCCCCCTCCTCCTGGACTGCTCCGTGGCCTACGAGTGCCGCGTCGTGGCCCGCGCCGAGCTTGATCCAACGGGAATTCTCGACGCAGGCATCCACGCCAAATACTACCCGCGGGGCGACTTTCACACCCTGTTCTTCGGGGAGATCGTCGCCGCGTGGGACCTTACCCGATGAACCAGGGGAGCCCGCGCCGGGCTCCCCTCCGTGCGCAACGGGCGGTCTACTTGGCCGGCGGGTCGTCCAGGAACCCGATCCCGCCGAATGAGACGCGGATCCCCAAAAACGGGGCCCGCAGCTCGAGCTTGGGCCCGGCGATTTCCCGGTCGCCTTCCTCCCACTGCCCGGGGAGGGCGAGGAAGTACCCGGCCCATCCATCGAGGGCGAGCCAGGGGAAGACCTGGAACCCAAGCCGGACGTAGCCCAATCCCCCAAAGAACCCTAAGCTGAACTGGCTCACCGGAGGTTGGGCCAGGGCGTCGGCGAAGTCCACCGGCCTCCGGGCGCGGGTCGTGAGGTCGAGGCCTCCCCACCCGAGGACAAGGCCCAGCCCGAGGAGCGCGGACTTTCCCACCGGACGGTTGAGCTCGATCACCACCCCGCCGTAGCCGAGCTCGAGATCGGTCCGCTTCTCGCCCTCGATCTTCGTGACGCTTCCCCCGAACCCGAGCCCCCCAAACACGGTTCCCCCGAGGACCCCACCTGACCCACCGCCTCCGAACACGAGAACCGGCCCTTCCACCGTGGGGTAGCCCGCTTCGGCCAGGGCCGCGCTGAGGGGGGAGAAGTCGAACGTGAGGAGCCCGGCCAGGAACCCGCCGTGGCCCAGGCCGCCGAGCGACCCGTTTTCGGTCCCCCACGCCAACACCCCGCTTACCGCAACGAGAACAACCAACGTGCCCCTACCCATTGGTCCCTCCTCTGGAACGGTTCATTCTACCCGCGGCCTTGGGTCCAGGGAACAAACCGGCCGCGCCCAGGTCTGGCGAGGATCTCCCCGTCCCGGACGAGCCACGTCCCCCGCGAGAGGACCCCCACCACCCGGCCCTGGACCCGGAGCCCCTCGTAGGGAGAGAAGTCCGTCGCCATGTGGAGACGCCCTGCGTCAACGGTCCACGTTGCCTTGGGATCGAGGAGGACGAGGTCGGCGTCCGCGCCTACCCGGAGGGCCCCCTTGCGGGGCCAGAGGCCAAACGCCCGCGCCGGGCCTTCGCTGAGGTACCGGACGAGGTCCGGGAGGCCGATCCGGCCTCGGGCTACGCCCGCGGAGTAGAGGAGCGGGAGGAGGAGCTCGACCCCCGGGAGGCCGGACGGGATCCGGGATGGAACGTTCTGGAACGGGTCTTTCTGGTCGTTGCGGAACGGGCAGTGGTCCGTCCCCACGGCCTGGAGCCACCGGCGGGCAAGGGCGTCCCACAGGGCTGCGCGGTCGGCCGCTGACCGCAGGGGCGGGGTCACGGAGAACCGGTGGCCGTCGGGCCGTCGGTAGACCCGCTCGTCGAGGAGGAGGTAGTGGGGACAGGTCTCCCCAACGAGGGGGGACCCCGACCGTTGGGCAGCCCGGAGCGCTCTCATGCCCTGAGCGCTCGAGATGTGGGCGATGTAGGTCGGGCAGCGGGTCTCCCGGGCGAGGACCCCCACCTCGGCGATCGCCACCTCCTCCGCGATCGCCGGTCGGGCCAGCGGGAACGGTCCTCCCCCCGGGTCCAGAAGCTCCTCGGCCTCGGCGTGAACCATCGCCGTCCCCCCGAGGTCTCGGATCGCGTTCATCGCCTGACGGAGCATTCCCAACGGCGTTCGGCGGCCACTGGATGCATAGGCGAGGAAGAACTTGAACGACCGGACTCCCCGCTCGGCGGCTTGGGCGAGCTCGGGCGTCCGGTCTGCGGTCCACCCCACCATCTCCGCCCGCAGGGCGAAGTCCACCACCGCCTCTCGGACCTCGGCCGTCCGCTGTTCGATTTGATCAGGTAGGGGGACCTCCGCTGAGCCCACGGTGAAGTCGATCACGGTGGTGACCCCGCCCGCAGCCGCCGCGAGGGTCCCACTCCTCCAGCCGTCCGCCGACCGCGTTCCGGCCACGGGGAGGTCGAGGTGGACGTGGGCATCCACCGCTCCGGGAAGAACCAGAAGCCCGCGCGCTGAGGCGCGCCTGATCCCTCGGCCGACCTTCCCGATCCGGGCAACCTTCTCGCCCTGGACGAGCACGTCAGCTTTGCCGATCCGGCGCGGGGTGACCACCGTTCCCCCGGCGATCGCCAGCGCGTTCACGATGCTCGAAGATAGCGTTGGGCGGGGAGAGCAACAACCCGGGCTACAATCCCGGCGTGAAGGGCCGCGATCTTCTCGATCTCTCGCTTGCCGAGCTCTCCTCCGCGATTGAGGCGGGGGAAGAGCCCTCGTTTCGGGCGCGACAGGTGTGGGCGTGGGTGTGGAAGAAGCTCGAGACCGACTTCTCCGTGATGACGGACCTCGATCGTGGTCTCCGCGAAAAGCTCGCGGCCGAGTTCACGATCCAGGCCCCCCCAGTCACCGCCAGCCAAGGGGACGACGAGGGGACGACCAAGGTCCTCCTCACCCTGGCCGACGGGCAAACGGTGGAGACGGTGCTTCTGCGGGAAGACCGCAGACGCACGGTGTGTGTGTCGACCCAAGTCGGTTGCCCGGTGGGGTGCTCGTTCTGCGCCACGGGAGGGATGGGCTACGTGCGCGACCTCACGGCTGGGGAGATCGCGGCCCAGGTGCTCCACTTCGCGCGCGCGCTCCGGCTTCAGGGCGAGCGCGTGACCCACGTCGTGGTCATGGGGATGGGCGAGCCCCTCCTCAACTACGGTGCGACCCTGCGGGCGGTTCGCAACTTGAACGATCCCCAGGGGTTCGCGCTCGGGGCGCGACGAATCACGGTGTCTACGGTGGGGGTCGTGCCGGGGATCCTGCGGCTCGCGAAGGAGGGCCTGCAGGTGAGCCTCGCCGTCTCCCTCCACGCCCCGGACGACGGGTTGCGGCGCGAGCTTGTCCCGTTGGGCGAACGGTGGCCACTGCGGGAGGTTCTCTCGGCGGCCGATCATTACGCGGAGCGAACAGGCCGTCGGGTGAGCTACGAGTACGTCCTCCTCCGCGAGGTGAACGACCGGTGGGAGCACGCCCACGCCCTTGTCCGGCTCCTGCGGGGACGACTGGCCCACGTGAACCTGATCCCGTTCAACCCGGCCCCGGGACTCCCCTACGCGCGGCCCGAGGACGGCCGGGTCGAGGCGTTCCGGCGCCTGCTCGTCGCGTCGGGGGTCGATGCCACGGTGCGCTGGTCGCGGGGGACGGAGATTCAGGCCGGATGCGGCCAACTCCGCACCCGCTGACTGTGCGGCGGATGCCCCTCCCAAGGGGAATGGGGCTGACCCACGGCTTTTCCCTGCCGCGAGGGGACCATACACGAGCGCCTCTCAGGCGAAAGCCCCTCGTCGAGGGGCCTTCGCCCTGGCGGGCTCAGGAGGAGGAGGGATCCCGCGATGCGCCCCGTCCTACGGGCTGTGGGCAACCCACCACCCAACTCGAACACTTTAGCGCTTATTTAGAACTCCGTCAAATTGGAGTGTAGGGGGTCGAGTGTAGGGGGTCGAAGCGAGCTTGGGCCTGCGGAGAACTCTCCTGCCATGCTCAAGGGTGGATCGCTTCGGGTCACCCCCCGCCCACAGGGGGGAGCAGGGTCACCACGTCCCCCTCGGCAAGCGGGGTCGCGAACCCCTGCTTGAACTGGATCGAGGTCCCGTTGACGAGGGCCGAAACGTGGCGCTGAATGCGGCCCTTGGGGTCGAAGATCCGCCCTCGAAGCTGGGGGTAGCGTTCGACGAGGGCGGTCACCGACCGCGCCACGTCGGCCCCCGGGGGGAGGTCGAGGGGGATCGGTCCGCCGCCGATCTCGGATCGGAACGGGAAGAACACGTGGACCTCGACCCTCATCCCCCCTCCCCGACGAGCTTCCGTCCGATCGCGCGTTGCCGGGGGATGAAATCGTACAGCCGGTCATCCACGAGCCGGCCTCCCTGGACGCGGATCTCGCCGTCTACCATCACCAGGTCGGCGTACTGCGCTCCGCAGTGGACGAGGGCGGCCACGGGATCGGCCGCACCGGCGAACTCGAGTGCGGAGAGGTCCCACAGCGAAAGGTCGGCGCACTTCCCCGCTGCGAGCGAGCCGACCTCTTCATCCCGGTGGAGGACGCGCGCCCCGCCGAGCGTGGCGAGCTCGAGCGCCTTCCGGGCGGTCATCGCGCTGGCTCCGTACTTGACCCGGGCGAGGAGCATCGCCTGGCGCGCCTCGCGGATCATGTTCGACGCGTCGTTCGAGGCCGAGCCATCCACGGCCAGGCCCACCGCCATTCCGGCCCCCAGGACCTCCGGCACCGGGGGGATTCCCGACCCGAGGATCATGTTCGAGCTCGGGCAGTGGGCCATCCCCACCCCGGCGTGGGCGAGGCGCCGGATGTCGTCGGATGTGAGGTGAACGAGGTGGGCGAGCCAGACATCCGGGGCGAGCCAGCCGACGCTCTCTAGGTAGTCCACGGGGCGCATCCCAAACTTCGCCCGGCAGAACTCCTCTTCATCCGTCGTCTCGGCGAGGTGGGTGTGGAGGAGGACCCCGTGCTCCCGGGCCAGCGCGGCCGTATCGCGCATCAGCTCTGGGGTCACGGAGAACGGCGAGCACGGGGCGAGCGCGATCCGGACCATCGCCCCGGGCGAGGGGTCATGCCACCGGGCAAGGATCCGTTCGCTATCCCGAAGGATCTCGGCTTCCTTCTCGACCACGTCCGGCGGGGGGAGGCCCCCTTCGTCGCGGGACAGGGACATCGAGCCCCGGGTGGGGTGGAAGCGGATGCCCACCTCTCCCGCCGCCTCGATCTCGACGTCGGTGAGCTTCTCCCTCCCGCGGGGGAAGAGGTAGAGGTGGTCGGTGGTCGTCGTGCAGCCGGAGAGGAGGAGCTCGAGGCACCCCACGATCGCCGACGTGCGCACCGCATCTTCGTCAATTCCCCGCCACTTTTCGTACAGGAACAGAAGCCAGTCGAAGAGCTCCTTGTCCGCCGCGCCCGGCACGGCGCGGAACAGGGTTTGGTACAGGTGGTGATGGGTGTTGACCATCCCCGGGATCATCACCCGATCCCGGCCGGAGACGATCTCGTCGAACGGGCCCGCTGGCGCAGGCCCGTCCCCGAGCGCCGCGATCCGGTTCCCCTCGACGAGGAGCCACCCCCCACGGAGCTCCCTACGCTCGGCGTCGAAGGTGGCGATCACGTCCACGTCGCGGAACAGGATCCTCCTCACGCCGCTCCGGTCACGCATCACCCGTCACCGTTCACCCGTTACAGCTTGAGATCGGCCTTGTGGCAGTTCTCGAGGAATGCGGTGAGGAGCTTGATCGCGGCCTCGATATCGTCGACGTGGGCGGCCTCGACCACGGAGTGGACGTACCGGGTGGGGACGGACAGGGTCACCACCGCTGCCCCCTCCCGCGCGAGTTGAATCCCCCCTGCGTCGGTTCCTCCCCGGGGGAGGATCTCCATTTGGTAGGGAATCTTCCCTTTCTCGGCGAGGTCCGCGAGGAACCGCACGAGGCCGGGGTGAGAGATCGATGCGGAGTCCTTGATCTTGATCGCGACGCCCTTCCCAAGCTTGGTGATCTGCTCGTGGGCCGACACCCCAGGCATGTCGCAGGCCAGCGTCACGTCGAGGGCAACCCCGATGTCGGGGTTGATTACGAACGCGCTCGCCCGCGCCCCGCGCAGCCCGACCTCTTCCTGGACCGTTCCCACGAAGTACACGTCGGCCTGGTGCGCTTTCAGCCTCCGCATGGCCTCGATCCCCACGTAGACGCCAACCCGGTCGTCGAGGGCCTTCCCCGAGACGAGCTTTCCGACCTGGGCAAACGTCTGGACGAGGGTCACCGGATCTCCCATCCGGACCTTCTTCGCTACCGTTTTCCCCGGGAGCCCGAGGTCCACGTACAGGTCCTGAACGCGGAGTTCCTTCCGCTTCTCGTCCTCGGTGAGGATGTGGATCGGTTTCGTCCCGATAAGCCCGAGAAGGGCGCCGGTCTTGGTGTGGACTGTGACCCGGGACGCGATGAGGGTTCGGGGGTCGAAGCCGCCAACGGGCTCGATCCGCAGGAACCCCGTCTCCTCGTCGACGTGGGACACGAGGAACCCGATCTCGTCCATGTGGCCGGCCACAACGACCTTCGGGCCCTTCCCCTTCTTGTGGGCGATCAGGTTTCCGAGCCGATCCACCTCCAGCGAGTCTACGTGCCCCTTCAGGGCGCCGCGGGCGATTGCCCGCACCTCTTCTTCTTGGCCCGGGACTCCGGCCGCCTCGGACAGCTTGCGCAGTAGTTCCACTGTATGCCTCCTTGTCTCCTCGCATGGTAGTGTCGGCGGCGGCCGCGCACAACTTCCCCCCACGGCGGGGGGCGGCTAGAATGGAACGAGGGAAGGCGAGATGATACCGCTGCGGGATGGACGGCCAAGTGGAATCGTGCCCTATGTCACGATTGCCCTCATCGCCCTCAACGTGGTCGCCTTCCTCTACACGTTGAGCTACTCCGACCGCGTGCTCGTGTTCCTCGACCGCTGCGCCTGGGAGGGGGCGTTTGGAGGGCCCGCCCCGGGGTTCGATTCATCCCTCTACCGCCGGTTTGGCCGCGGCTGCCAATATCCGGTCACGGAGCGGGACGAGTTCGTGATCCGATACGGGCTCGTGGCGGCGGAGTTCTGGTCTGGACTGGACCTGCCCCCCTACGCCCCGTTCCCGATCTGGCTTACGCTCCTCACCTCGATGTTTCTCCACGGGGGGTGGCTCCACCTCCTCGGGAACATGCTCTACCTGTGGGTGTTCGGAGACAACATCGAGGCGGCGCTGGGGCGGTGGAAGTTCCTCCTCTTTTACCTCCTCGCGGGTGTTGGGGCGGCGCTCCTCCAGGTCGCGGTGTTCCCGCGGACCACGGTCCCGATGGTCGGGGCCTCAGGGGCGATTGCCGGGGTGCTCGGGGCGTACCTCGTCCTCTACCCGTGGTCGCGGGTCTTGACGGTCGTCCCTCTGTTTTTCTTCCTCCACCTCGTGGAGATCCCGGCGCTCGTCCTCCTCGGGCTGTGGTTTCTCGTTCAGTTTTTCTTGGGGATCGTGGACCTCGGAGGGATGGGCGGGGTAGCGTGGTTTGCCCACATCGGGGGGTTCCTTGCCGGGATGGCCCTCGTCTTTCCCCTCAAGCGCCGCGAGGTCGTCCCCGGCCTCGTGTCCTGGTGGCGCTGGCGGCGGAACCGTCGGTACTGGGGGTGAGGGTGGCGACGGTTCTCGGGGTGGACGAGGCGGGCCGAGGAGCGGTGCTCGGGCCGCTCGTGGTGGCGGGCGTCTGCCTGGAAGAGGGGGAACTCGCGCGGCTATCCGAGCTCGGGGTGCGGGATTCGAAGACCGTCCCCCGCGGGAGGAGGCGCACCCTGGTGCGGGCGATCGCCCGGTCCGGGGCGCGGGGACGGGTGGTCGTCGTCCCCGCGGGGACGGTCGACCGCGAGAACCTGACCTCCCTCGAGCGCGAGGCGGTCCTGGTGCTGATCCGCGACCTTGATCCCCGGCGCGTGGTGGTGGACACTCCGGTCGGGCCCCCGGCGATCCGCGGGTTCCGGGACTCTCTTGCCTCCCGGTCGGGGATTCCCCGGGACGCGATCGCCGTCGTCCCCCGGGCGGACCGGGATCACCCCGCGGTGGCCGCGGCGTCGCTCCTGGCGAAGGTGGTTCGGGACGCGTACGTGGTCAGCCTGCGGCACGAGTACGGGGACTTCGGCTGGGGGTACCCGGGCGAGGCGAAGGTCCAGGCCCTTCTCGCGGCGTGGTGCGCCGAGGGGGGGGCCTTGCCCCCGATCTGTCGTACCCGCTGGCGATGTGTACAGGATCTCCTTTCTCGCCATCTCCTGGACTAGGGCGGTGAGTTGCGCCTCGGTCCAAACCAGGGGAGAATGGGACCTGTTGCCCTAACAGGCCGAGAAGGAGGAACTCATGCCTAAACGCACTTTCCAGCCCCACCGTCGGCGCCGGTACCGCGTCCACGGGTTTCTCGCCCGGAGCCGGTCTCCGGCGGGTCGGCGGGTGCTCGCGCGGCGGCGGAAGAAGGGTCGGTACCGGTTGACGCCGGCGTGACGCCCTGCGGAGGGAGAGATTGACGAAGAAGCGCGTCTACGAGATCGCCCGCGACCTAGGGGTCCCGTCGAAAGAGCTCCTCGAGGCCCTCGTTGAGCTCGGGATGCCCGGGCTGCGGGCGGTGAGCACGGTCACGGACGAAGAGGCCGAGCTCATCCGGGCTTTTTTCCGGGACCGCCAGGCCCCGGCGGCGCCCGAAGCTCCCCGCCGACCCGAGCCGCCGCCTTCCCCCAAGCGCGAGGGAACGCCGCGTCCCCCGATCGTGGCCGTGCTGGGGCATATTGACCACGGGAAGACGACCCTCCTTGACGCGATCCGCAAGGCTCACGTGGCGGAGGGCGAAGCCGGCGGGATCACCCAGTCCATTGGTGCCTACCAGGCGGTCGTTCACGGCCGGGCGATCACATTCATTGACACCCCCGGTCACCGCGCGTTCACCGCGATGCGCGCTCGGGGGGCGCAGGTCACGGACATCGCGATCCTCGTCGTGGCCGCGGACGATGGGGTGATGGCCCAGACCCTGGAGGCGGTGGACCACATCAAGGCGGCCGGGGTTCCGGTGATCGTGGCGATCAACAAGATGGACAAGCCGGGCGCGAGCAAGGATCGGGTCCTGAGCGATCTCGCCAAGCTCGGGTACACGCCCGAGGAGTGGGGCGGCTCGACGGTGATGGTCCCCCTCTCCGCCCTCACCGGCCAGGGCGTGGACGAGCTTCTGGAGATGATCCTCCTCGTGGCGGACATGGAGGGGATCTACGGGGACCCGGAAGGCGATCTCGAGGCGATGGTCATCGAGTCGAGCCTCGACTCTGGGCGGGGCCCGCTGGCGACGGTCATTGTCCGCAACGGCACGCTGCGCGAGCGGGATGCGATCGTGGTGGGGGCGACGTGGGGCCGGATCCGGGCATTGCATGACCACCGCGGGGGGCGGATCCCGGCGGCCGGGCCGGGGACGCCCGCGGTTGTCCTCGGGCTGTCCGGGGTTCCCGTGGCAGGGGAGAAGGTGGAGCGGGTCGAGGGCCCGAACGAGGCCCGCCGCATCGCCGAGGAGCGGAGCCGGGCGACGGTCGACGAGCGCCGGGCCGCTCGGCCCCCCCGGACGTTCGAAGAGCTGATCCAAGTCGCCCAGACGAAGCAGCTTGTGGTCGTCCTCAAGGCGGCGAGCGTCGGCGCCCTCGAGGCGGCGCGGCACGAGCTCGGGAACCTCAAGGCTGATGGCGTCGAGCTCGAAATCCTCCACGCTGGGGTCGGCCCGATCACGGAGACGGACGTTCTCCTCGCATCCGCTGAGCAGGACATGCAGCCGCTCATCGTCGGGTTTGCGGTGAAGGTGGACGGGAAAGCGGCGCGCCTGGCCGAGCAGCGGAACGTTCCCGTCCGGACCTACGACATCATCTACGACCTCGCCCAGGACGTGGGGCGCGCGCTGCGCCGCTTGCTGGGGCCCGAGCTCCGGGAGACGAAGATCGGCGAGGCCGAGGTCCTGAAAACGTTCGACATCGACGGGGTGGGACGGGTCGCAGGATGCTCCGTTCGCTCGGGGCGCGTCGTCCGATCGGGCAAGGTGAAGGTCTACCGGGACGGAGAGGGAGTGTTCGCGGGCGAGATCGCCTCCCTGAAGCGGTTCACCGATGACGTGCGCGAGGTCCTGGCCGGGCGCGAGTGCGGGATTCGCATCCGCGACTGGAACGACGTTCAGCCAGGAGATACGATCGAGATCTACACCGTCGAGGAGATCTCAGTCTAGGTGCGATGCCCGTTGGTCTGCTTCAGGTCGAGCTGAGGCTCCCCGGCGCGCAGACCCTGAAGGACAAGCGGTCGGTTCTGGTGGGGCTCTTGACGCGGGCCCGGAGGGAGTTTAACGTGTCGGCAGCGGAACTGGACAGGTTGGACGATCCCAAGCGTGCGGTGGTGGGCTTCGCCTACCTCTCAAACGACGGTCGGCACGCGGATGAGGTTCTGACTCGGCTTCTCGACCAGCTCCAGGGGAGCCGGGACTACTACGTCGAGGGGCACGTCCTGTCGGTTGGCTGACGTTCGCGCGGTTGGAGGTAAGGGTTGACGCGAGGAGGGTCTGAAGCTGCGCTGCCGGTTCTCCCCCTCGTGTCCGGCTTCCACGGCGAGGTCGAGGCGCACTTCCCACCTGTGGCGGAAGCGTTTCGCGCGGGGACGGGGGTGACGCTCGTCCGGGCCGACCCGGCGACGGTGGCCTCCCAGCCCGCTGCCGTCCTTCTTGTCCTGTCGGGCGGAACCGAGGAGGCAGCCCTCGCGGTTGCCGAGGAGACCCGGGGGCCGATCGTCGTCCTCTCCCACCCCGCCCACAACTCTCTCCCCGCCGCGCTCGAGGTCGCGGCCTGCCTCCGCCAGAGGGGGCGCGTCGTACGGCTGATTCACCTCGGGGGCGCCGCTTCAGACCTGCCGGGGATTGCGGGAGCGGTCGCGCTCGCCCGGGGCCTGCGCGGAAAGCGAGCCGGCCTGGTCGGGGATCCGTCCCCGTGGCTCGTCGCGAGCTCTCCTCCCCCCTCGCTGCTCCGGGAGAAGCTCGGGATCGAGGTGGTCCCGATCCGCCTGGAGGAGGTTCTAGAAAGGATGCCCGCGCGTTCCAGTTCTCCCGTGGAGGGCGCCGGGCAGGGGATCGGGGACGCCGAGCGGAGGATGGGAGCCGAGGTCCACACCGCCCTGCGCACGATCGTCCAAGAGAACAGCCTGACCGCCCTGTCGGTTGCCTGCTTCGGCCTTCTCCCCCACCGGATGACCGCCTGCTGGGCGTTGGCGTGCCTGTCGGACTCCGGGATCCCAGGGGGATGCGAGGGGGATCTCCCCGCGCTCCTCGCCCTGATGGTTGCCCAGGAGCTCACCGGGGGGCCGGGGTTCCTCGCCAACCCGGCCGACGTCGACCTCAAGGGGGAGACCCTCACCCTGGCCCACTGCACGGTCCCGCTCGCCCTCACCCGGGCCCACCTTCTTCGGACCCACTTCGAGTCGGGCCTGGGGCTTGCTGTGGCTGGCGAGGTGAAACCGGGTCCGTACACGCTCGTTCGGTTCGGGGGAAAGGATCTCGATCAGGGGTTCTTCGTCGAGGGGAGGGTGCTCGACGAGCGGGTCGGGCGGGAGGACCTCTGCCGGACCCAGGTTCGGTTCAAGATGCCCCGGGGGGCGATCGAGCGCCTCCTCCGGGAGCCCTTGGGGAACCACCACGTCCTCGTCCCCGGCCTATGGAGGAACGTCCTGGCAGCGTTCCACGGGCTCTTCCTCGCCCAGCCTGTCTAGAACAGCCCCTTCCAGCCCAGGGTGAGGATCCAGGTCTTCGTCGGGTCGAGCGGGTCGACTTCTCCCAGCTTGAGGCTCACGTTTGCGAGCACCTCGCGGGAGATGGGGAAGTAGAGGATCGGGTGCCACATCGCGGTTCCGAATAGAGGCCCCTGATCGCGTTTGAAGTAGACCGAGAGCTGGAACCGCCCCGGGTTCCCGCAACAGGGGACGACGGGCCCCTCGAGTTGCCACACCTCGAAGAAGGTGGCGTAGCCGGTGATCTGGGAGTTCTTGAGGGGATTGAACGAGGTGGCGAGCCGGAGCGTGTACCCGCCGAAGGCCTCGCACTTGATCTCGAACCCGTCGAGGCTGAACCCCTCGATCCCGAGCGCCCCACTGGGCGTGGGCAGGGCAACGAACGGCCGCAGGCACGCTGACCAGTCGGACACGACGCGCAGCGACGGTTCAACCCTCTTCTCCTCCACGGTGTACGTGACCTTCACGTCGAGGTAGGTCCGGATCGTCCCGCACCCCGGGCAGGGGAGGCCGACGTCCCTCACCAGGAAGCTCAGACGGTCAAACCCCGCCTTCGTCTGAAGGTACTCCAGCTCCCAGTTTGTGGGGCACCCTTCGCAGATCCACGGCCCCTTGATGAGGAGGCGGTACTCGCCGAACGTGGGGGTGAGGGTGATGAACTTCAGGCGGCTGTCGAACGCAAACGGTCCCACCGTACCTTGGACCTGGTACACGGTGTAGGAGTCGGTCTGGGGGTTCGGACCCGAGAAGAAGAAGGTGTAGGACCACGTCGCGTCGAAGAGTCGTGTGGATGCGTTGAGGGTCCACGACTTCAGGCCGGGCAGGGTCGGGTCGAAGTCGAGCGTGGAGGTGATCGGAAGGCGCCACGGGCTGGGCCACGTTCCCTCGAGCTCGACGCGGGTCGTTGTGCCGAAGGACGTAAAGCCAGCGTCGGTCCACGTGGCGCGGACGACCTGCTCGAAGTAGGTGAACCGGGCCTGGATCCCGAAGGAGAGCCGGTAGCCGTCGATGGAAAACGAGGGGCCGGAGAACGTCATCTCGCCCTCGCTCGTGAGGACGAACGGGCTCATCGTCGTCCCGGGGGAGAGGACGACCAGCTGTACCGTGCCGAGGTCCCACTGGCCAGGGTCGGTCTGGACGAGGTAATGGACGTAGTCCGTCCCGGAGAAGCCGGGGTGGGGGATGTAGGTCAGGTTTGGAGGAATCCCGACAAGCACGCCCTGGCGAGGCAGCTCGAGGATCGTGTACGTGGTGGTGGATAGCCCCTCTCCGAGAACGAACAGCGTTGGTGTTCCGAACGAGACGAACACGACCTGCATCGGAGCGCTGGCCGCCCCTCCGACCATGGCCACTGTGGCTGCCGCTACCAGTGCTGCGATCCATGACCTGCACTGCATCACAATCCTCCTTGCGACTCCCCCGCTTCCTGGGCGGTCAAGCGGAACACGGGGTCCCGGGCGAGGTAGATCAGGAACGAAAACGCCTGCCGATCCTTGACAACCGTGAGGATGTAGGTCCCTGGGACACAGGAATCGGTGGGCACGCGCAGCCACCCTTGGGGGTTCCAGCTTGTTCTTATCGGTACAGATTCCATTTCCCCAGAGCGCGCAGGGTACATGCCCACCCACTGCAGCTCTCCTCCCGGCGGAAGAAGGACGGCGATCGTCTGCCCAATGACGGTGGAGTGTTGTTCCCCAAAGATGTACCACGTCTGGACCCCTCTGTGCGCAAGATTCGCGGCCAGACTCGCCAGGACGGTGTCGGCAGGTCGATCGGGCCCGCCGATGCGGTAGGTGGGGATCTCCGACGAGACCTCCAGCCGAACGGTTCCGAGGTCGAACGCCCCGCATGGGTCGCTTGCGGCGAATCGGATCTCGTCGGTTCCCACGAAACCCGGTTCGGGGGTGTACGTGAGTTGCGGTGGTTCTCCCTCGAGTCGGCCGTGGGAGGGGCCCCCGAGGAGGGTGAACGTCAGCAGGTCGCCGTTCGGATCAACCGCCTGCAAGGTAAACGACGCCGGTGCTCCCGGTACCACCCGTACCACCATCAGTTCGGCCCGTGGCGGAAGGTTTTGCCCTGCTCCGAGAGCGCAGCCCGCGACGAGAACAAGCGCACAGATGCTGATGTGTGGAGATGTCACGAGCCTCATCGTGCTTCCCCCACCGCTTCGGAGGCTGGCGGGGGGGTCGTACCCGACAGAAGTGCGTGGCCTTCCCGGAGGAGGTTGTTCCGTGATGCAGGTTACATCAGCTGATGGTCGCCACGATCGGAAGCGGATGGGAGTCAGCGGAGGGGTTGGGCCGAGGTAGTCACCGCCGACGTTCAGGGCTTCGCCAACCACCGCGGCTTCCGCACCGAGCGGAGGTGTTCTGGGGGGCGGCCGTGGCCGCCCAGGAGGCCTAGACGGTCAACAGCATTACGGTACTGGACACTCTAAAACCGGAGCTGCCACCCCACGCTGAGCGAGGTCCCGCTGCTGGAGATCTCGAGGGACGGGGTGAGCACCCATCCTCCCCCGAGCGGGACTCCGCCTCCGATCTTGAACCGCTCGAGTCCGAACAGCCCGGTGGGGGAGAAGTACGCCGTGGCCTCGAACGTGTACTGCCCGCCGCAGCACCCGGGACCGCAGAACCCCACCTTGGCGTACTCGAACTCCTCCCCCTGGAACCCACCAGGGACCCGCCCTGGATCGAACGCCGTCAAAAACTCCACATACCCACCTGCGCCCGCCGGACAACAGGACGATCCGAAGCAGCAGCGGATCTTGTACCCGTACAGGGCGAGTCCGTTCCAGGAGGAGTTGTCCCGATCCCACAGAACGTCACCGTACACGGTGAGGCAGGCGTCGCAGAGCGGCTGCCAGCGGGGGGCGAACTCGACGGTCTTGGTGTCCGCGGTGTACGTGATCGAGGCATCAAACGACATCCCGCAGCAGGGGAACGGAAGGTTGACCAGCCCTGCCCGGAAGTAGGCGAACCCCTCCTTGGTGAAGGACAGGGTTGCCTGGGCCTCGACTCCGCAGCAGAGGTCCACGCTGAACACGTTCACCAGGGCGTCTCGGAACACGAGGCCGCCCCGTTCCTCTCCCCGGACCGTGGCCGACAGGCTCGACGTGCTCAGGGTGAGAACGTAGAGGAGGTACGGGGCGGGAGGGGTGCCCGACAGGGGGTAGTGGGTGACGCGGAGCCCCAGGCGCAGGTCGTCCCACGCCCCCGAGACCATCCCGTACGCGGAGCGGTACGCCGGGACGAGCGGGTTGAACAGGATCCCTCCCCCGAACCGGAGCCCGGCCCACGATCCGGTGAAGTGGGCCTGGGCATCCCGCCACTCCTCGCCCACGAACGCGGTCACGAACCGGAGGTCCCACGGATCAGATCCGTACCGGAAGCGGGGCCTGAGCTCGAACCGGTTCGCCCCGAGCCCCGGTGTGGGGAAGAGGGTCAGGCCCCCCTGGCCCGACCCGCTGAGGCCGATGAAGTCGAGAACGGGGCGGAACTTCGCGACGAGGGTTCGGTTCTGGTCGGCGGTGAACTCGAAGGAGGGCGACGACGACACGTTCTCTCCCTCCTCGAACCACCCATCGAACTCGAACCCTCGGGCGGGAAGAGCCGTGAGCTGCACACGCTCCCCCGGTTTGTACGTGCCAGCGCCGAACAGGGTTCCTGCCCGGGGGGGGGCACTTTGGAGGACGACCGTGTGCGTGGCGCTTCCCACCACGGCCAGGACGCTCAGGACGAGGAGGCCGACGGTCCAGCCCCCGAGCGCTCGGCGGTGTACGCAAGGCGACGCGTTCATCGTCCCCTCGGCCTGCGGGTCCTGCGGAGCGTTGCCCCGGCTGCGCCGGTCAGCACGACCAACCCCAGGGCCGCCCCCCACCCGGCGACGCGGGCGAGGGGGCCAGGACCGCTCCCCGACGACCCGGTGGGCCGAGCGCGGACGATCAACCTCAGGACCGACATGTCGTCTGGATCATCATCGGCCGGAACAAGGGCGCCCGAGTCGGCGGGGATGGGGGTGTTGAAGTCATCCACGCCCCCTGCCCACAGGACGTTCCTCAGCTCTTCCCCCGCCGGGGCGTCGGCGTTGACGTGGGCGGTGAACGTGATGATCAGGCTTTCCCCGGGTCCGAGCGCGATCCCGGTCACCCAGGTGAGCACGGGGCTGGGACTGACCCACGGGTCCGCCTCGACCCGCCCGCCGGGCCAGGTGAGCACGCCCGTCTTCTCGACGTAGGTGAGCCCGGCGGGGAGCCGGTCTTCGACCACGAGGTCGTAGGCGTGGCTGTAGCCGACGTTCGTGACGATGAGCCGGAACGGGATTGTGCTCCCGACCGTGGCCACGATCGGCTCGCTGGGGCACGCGGCGCACTCCACCGGGTCGGGCGCGCAGGGGTCGCACGGCTCGCAGTAGAACTCCTTCCGGGTTACGAGGGCCGGTGCCCCAAGGCGGATCGTGGTCGAGTCCTGATCCGGGTAGTTGTCGCCTACGTCTGTGTTGAACTCGGGGATCGGGGTGTCGGCTCCGTCTTTCCCGGTGACGGTGGCCAGGTTCGTGAGCCACGAGCCCGGCACCGCTTGTGGGGTCACCCGGACCCCGTACATGGCGACGAGGGTTCCGCCCCCGTTGATCTGAGCTCCGATCGGAGCGGAGATAACGTCCGTCGCACCGTCCGGGACCCCCAGGAACCCCGACGCGAGGGGGCGGTCCACGGTCCAGGTTCCGTCTCTGCCCCCGTCGTAGGCGAGGCCGAACGGGAGCGTGTCCGTGAGGTCCACCCCGTAGGCCGTCCCGAGGCCCACGTTCCGCACCGTGACCCGGTACACGATGACGTCGCCCCAGAGGGCGATCGGCGTGGGCCAGATGCTCACCCCGCCCCGCAAGACGTCGATGATCTCTTTCTCCAGGGCGAGGCCGGGTTCGGCCACGGGGATTCGGGTGGAGTCCCGGTCGGGGTAGGTGTCACC
>CAKZSO010000056.1 GCA_937921255.1 Candidatus Bipolaricaulota bacterium | reverse complement strand
GAAGCCGTCCTCGATCGCCGGGCCGATGGCGAGCTGGACCCCGGGGAAGAGGCGGGTCACGGCGTGGGCGAGGACGTGGGACGCCGTGTGCCGGAGGACCTCGAGGGCCGCCGGGTGGTCGAGGGGGACGACCTGGACCTCGCCCGAGGGCGGCAGGGGATCCCGGAGGTCGCGGAGCTCGCCGTCCACGAGGAGGGCGGCGGCTGTCTCCCCCCGTTCCCGAAGGACCGAGAGGAGATCGCCATCGTCCAACTCGATGTTCTTGCCGCTGGACAGGATCACGTTGGCCATCCCACACCCCCTATTGGGAAAAGGATGTCCTGAACCTTACCGCGTTTGCACGCGGTTGACAAGACGCCTGCCATCGAGAAGCTCTCTACCAAGTCAGGGTCTCGAGGACCACGCAGTCGTTCGTGTAGATGTCGATCTCAGACGCGATCCGGAGCGCCTCCCGGGCCACCTCAGGAAGGGGAAGCCGGGCGTGCCGGAGGAGGGCCCTGGCCGCGCTCACCGCGTACCCCCCCCCGGACCCGATCCCGACGAGCCCGTCGTCGGGTTCGATCACATCTCCCTCACCCGTGAGGAGGAACAGGGCCTCCTCCGACACCGCCACCACCACCGCCTCCAGCCGACGGAGGGTGCGGTCCGTCCGCCACTCCCGTGAGAGCTCCACCGCCGCCTGGTGCAGGGTTCCGTGGGTGGCGAGCTTGGCCTCCAGCCGCTCGAGGAGGGTGGTCCCGTCCGCAGTGCTCCCCGAGAATCCCGCGAGCACGTGTCCCCCATGGAGGCGGTGCACCTTGCGGGCCGACGTCTTCACCACGCGGCTCTCCATCGTCGCCTGACCGTCGCAGGCCATCACCGCGATCCGCCCCTTCGCGGAGTGGAGAGCAAGAACGGTGCTTGAGACCGTGTGCACGAGCTTGAGTCTAGTGACCGGGCCCCAGGGGGTCAATTCGGCAGTGCGGGCACTTGCCAATGTTCGCCGTGACCACCAGGCCGCACTCTCTGCACCGCCACCCTCCGCTCCTCAGGATTGCTGTGTCGCGGGCCTCTGCCCATGCCTGAACCCGCGCCACGGTGCGCCGGAGCCGGAGGGGAACCCTAGGTGGAAGCCCCCGGTGCACGCGCTGCACGTCTACGGGGGTCGGGGGGGGGACCGCGATCGTGCACGGCGCTAAAGGGGTTCCCTGCACGTGAAAACAGAGGTCTGTCACCCCCGATTCGGGAGCTAGGGCGTTCACCCGTGCCAGGACCTGCCTCTTGATCAGGTTGAGCTCCGCGGCCACTACGTGACTCCCCACGCCTAGGTGGAGGACACCGCGGTCCACGTACAGTGCCCGGGCAAGATGGGCCAGGCCTGTTGAAGCCCACAGGAGCACGGCCTTCTGTTCCAGAAGCCTATCCTCGGCGTTCCAGGCTTTGGAGAGCGGCCCCAACCAGTGCCAGATGTCTTTGGTATTCATAACCTTTGTTGTTGTAGTAGGGGAAGGTCAGTCTCTGGGGATAACGTGTGAGGGGTCCAAGGGGTCCGTTCTCCCTCCTGGGGAGACCCCTGGGGAAAACTTGGGGATTGGACAGGTGGCCTGGGGAACACTGATAGGGAAAGAGAACAAGACGAAGTATCCGCAGGTTTTTTCCCTGGCCGGCCGCGGGATATCCCCAGGGGGCGAGGGCCTTGTCCACAGGGTATTCCCCGACGAGAGGGGGACATCTTCATGGGCCGTACTTATTCAGGATCGTCGAGCGAAGGGAATCGATCTCGCTGCGGAGGAGGGGGATCTGGCGGAGGAGCTCCTGCACTTTTTGGTAGGCGTGCATGATCGTCGTGTGGTCGCGTCCCCCGAACGAGCGCCCGAGCGAGGGAAACGAGGTTTCCGTGAGCTCGCGGGCGAGGTAGATCGCGATCTGGCGTGCCTGAACGAGTTCCTTCTTGCGCGAGGGGCTCTCGATCTCGCTCACGGGGATTCGGTACGCGGCGGCGACCTCGGCTTTGATCGCCTCAACGGTGAGTTTGCGCGACAGGTCCTCCTTCGGGAGGATCCCCTCGAGCATCGCTGCTGTGACCGGTCCCTGGCACAGCTCAGCGTGGGCGAGCGCCCGGATGAGCGCCCCCTCGAGGTCGCGGACGTTCGTTGTGATCCGCGAGGCGATCAGAGCAACGACGTCGTCGGGGACCTCTAACCCCCGCCGGCGGGCCTTCTCCCGAAGAATCGCCGCCCGGGTTTCGAAGTCGGGGGCTTGAATGTCAGCCACCAGGCCCCAGCGAAACCGGGACACAAGACGGTCTTGCAGCCCGTGGAGGTCGTCCGGAGAGCGGTCCGAGGAAAGCACGATTTGCTTCCCGTTCCCGTAGAGCTCGTTGAACGTGTGGAACAGCTCTTCCTGGGTTCCCTCTTTGTTCTTGAGGAAGTGGACGTCGTCGATGAGGAGGATGTCAACCGAGCGGTACTTGGCGCGAAACTGCTCGGTCGTGGTGGCGCCGATGGATTGGATGAGCTCGATCGCGAACCGCTCCGACGTCGTATACACCACCGTGGAGTTGGTGGACGAGGCCAGGCTGTGCGCGCCGATGGCGTGGAGGAGGTGGGTCTTCCCCAGTCCAACGTTGCCGTAGATGAACAGGGGGTTGTAGGCGCGGGCGGGGGCCTCGGCCACGGCTTGGGCCGCGGCGAACGCAAGCTGGGAGTTCTTCCCCTGGACGAACGTATCGAACGTGTACTCTGGGTTGAGGGGAAGAGAGCCGTGGTAGCGACGGGCGAACTGCGGATCGAGTTGGGGGGGGGCGGGATCCGGTTCGCCGACGACGACGCGGAGTTCGAGCGGATGCCCGGCTACGTCCTCCACCACCCGCTCTACGAGGGACCGGTACCGCCGTTCGATTCCCCCTTTGGCGAGGGTTGAGGGCACTTCGAGGACGAAGGCCTCCTCGGTTGCCGCCTTGGGACGGGCGTCGGCGATCCACGCGGCGAAGTTTGCGGGGGGGATCTCTTTGACGAGAAGGGCCTTCGCTTGGTCCCAGATCTCCTCCGCAGTGTGGCCCATGAACTCGTCAACCTACCTTGCCCGTGCCAGGCGTTCGGTGTGCAGTGTGGTGGCGAGGCCCAGAGTCGAACTGGGGACACCACGGTTTTCAGCCGTGTGCTCTACCACCTGAGCTACCTCGCCGGACAACCGAGTCCGCGTTGCCGGTTGTGCAGTTGGTTCCACGAACCGACAACCGACAGACCGTAAACCGCCCTTCTGGCGGGGACGACGGGATTTGAACCCGCGGTCTCCGGAGTGACAATCCGGTGTCCTAGTCCAGCCTAGACCACGTCCCCGAACCTGCGAACTGGGCGAGAGAGGGATCGAACCTCTGGCCTTCCGGATGTAAGCCGGATGCTCTACCACTGAGCTACTCGCCCTGGAGTGTACCCCCCTCCCACCGAGTGCGGCAAGTGTCCCCGGGGGGATTCGAACCCCCGTTTCCGGATTGAAAGCCCGGTATCCTGGACCGCTGGACGACGGGGACAGAAGCACACAATCACGGGTCGTCAGGTCCCAAGTCTACGGGTCCGAACGAGCGCTGCCAACCCACGGCGACGTGCGGACGTGGTGACCTCGGGTTGCCTTCCCGACTCTTTGTGTGGTGTGTGGGTCGTGCAGGAATCGAACCTGCGACTCCCGGCTTAAAAGGCCGGTGCTCTACCGACTGAGCTAACGACCCCTGCGGTCGGCGAACCGTGATCCGTGTTCCGTTCCGGGCTACGGGGCACGGTGTTCGGATCACGGGGTGGTGGGTCGTGGAGGACTCGAACCCCCGGCCCGCGGATTAAGAGTCCGCTGCTCTACCGACTGAGCTAACGACCCGCGCCCACAGTCCCAAGTCCGAAGCCGGAAGGTCATGGGTGCCATGAAGACGTGCCGACCTCTGACTTGTCCCTGGGAGTGTACGGGCGCCCAGCGGGCGCCGTCAAGGGCGGTACAATGAGACAGCATGGAGGGCCTGTGGCAGGGGCGGGCGCCATTGGCGGAGCGGTTGCGGCCGCACGGCCTCGAGGAGGTGGTGGGTCAGAGGCACCTTCTGGGAACAACGGGACCGCTGCGGGCGCTCCTCGAGGGCGGGGTGGGGATCCCGCTCGTGTTCTGGGGGCCGCCCGGGACGGGGAAGACCACCGTTGGGCGGCTTATCGCTGGCCGGTGGGGGGCGCGGTTCGTCCAACGCTCGGCGGCCCTGGCCACGGTGACCGAGGTCCGCGAGGTGCTCACCGCGTCGCGGGAGCTCTGGCAGCGGGTCGGGCAGCGCGACCTCTTGTTCCTCGACGAGGTTCACCGCTGGAACCGCGCCCAGCAGGACGTCCTCCTCCCGTTCCTCGAGGAGGGTTCGATCCTGTTCATCGGCGCCACCACCGAGAACCCGTCGTTCGCCCTCCGCTCCGCCCTCCTCTCCCGCTCCCAGCTGTTCGTGTTCGAACCGCTTGCGGAGGACGACCTGGGCCTCCTCCTTGAGCGGGCGCTTGTCGACGAGCGGGGGTACGGAGGAAAGGTCACGGTCCAGCGCGAGGCGGCCGAGTTCCTCATCCGTCACGCGGATGGGGATGCGCGGCGGCTCCTCACCGCACTCGAGACGGCGGTCGGGACGATCGGCGAGGGCGAACTCTCGCTAGTCCAGGTAGCTGAGGCAGTGGGGAAGAAGGCCCCCCGTTACGACCGGGCGGGGGAGGAGCACTACAACCTGATCTCCGCCCTCCACAAGTCGGTCCGCAACTCCGACGTGGACGCGACCCTGTACTGGCTTGTCCGGATGATCGAGTCGGGGGAGGACCCGCGGTACGTCGCTCGCCGCCTGGTGCGGATGGCGAGCGAGGACGTCGGGCTCGCGGACCCTGACGCACTCCCTCTTGCCGTGGCTGCAGCCCAGGCGGTCGAACAGGTGGGGATGCCGGAGTGCGCGCTCGCGCTCGTCCAGGCCGCGGCCTACCTGGCGTTGGCTCCCAAGTCCAATGCCCTCTACCTCGCCCACGGGGAGGTCCGGCGCGATGTCGAGGCAACGGTCAACGAACCCGTCCCGCTCCACCTCCGGAACCCGGTTACGGACCTGATGAGGGGTGTGGGTTACGGGAAGGGCTATCGCTACGCCCACGACGAGCCGGAACGGGTGGCCCCGATGCCAGGCCTCCCCGAGGGCCTGCGGGACCGCGAGTACTACCGCCCGAAGGACGTCGGGTGGGAGGGGCGAATCGTCAAGCGCCTGCAGGCGCTCCGGGCGCTCATCTACAGCCGGGCCCGATCCGCGCCGTAGGTTCGCCTATACTCAGGGGGTGACGGTTACCGTCAAGCTATTCGGGGAGTTCCGCGCCGCCGTGGGAAGGGAACGGCTCGAGCTCGACCTTCCCGAAGGTGCGAGCTGCGGGGAGGCTCTGCGGCGGCTGGCCGACCGCGACCCCGCGCTCGGCCCCCTGCTCTTCGCGGGGGGGGAGCTGCGGGATCACCTCCACGTGTTCGTGAACGGCCGTAACGTGGCCCACCTTCGGGGGCTCGCTACACCCCTTTCTCCCGGGGACACGGTTGCGTTCTTCCCCCCGATCAGCGGCGGGTGAGCGGTTGCGCCAGGCATCGGGGATGGCTATGCTGGCCGCGCTTCGCGTGGAGCAAAGGGCACAAGGAGGGTGGACATGGCCGAGGTGCGGCTCGAGGAAGTGACAAAGAAGTTCGGGAACTTCACGGCCGTGGACCGGGTGACCCTCGAGGTTCGCGACGGGGAGTTCGTGGTCCTGGTCGGTCCCTCGGGGTGCGGGAAGACGACGAGCCTGCGGATGGTGGCCGGCCTCGAGGAGGCCACCAGCGGCGACATCTTCATCGGCGACCGCCGGGTGAACGACGTCCCCCCCAAGGACCGGGACATCGCGATGGTGTTTCAGAACTACGCCCTGTACCCGCACATGGACGTCTACAACAACATGGCGTTTGGGCTCAAGCTGCGCAAGGTACCCAAGAAGGAGATCGAGCGACGGGTCCGCGCGGCGGCCGAGCTCCTCGGGATCACGGAGAAGCTCAAAGCGAAACCCCGCGAGCTGTCGGGCGGGCAGCGACAGAGGGTCGCCCTCGGGAGGGCGATCGTCCGCGACCCGAAGGTGTTCCTGTTCGACGAGCCCCTCTCGAACCTCGACGCCAAGCTCCGGGTGCGGATGCGGGCCGAGCTGGCGGAGCTCCACCTGCGGTTGAAGACGACCACCGTCTACGTGACCCACGACCAGGTCGAAGCGATGACCTTGGGGCAGCGGGTGGCGGTGATGAAGGACGGCGTCGTCATGCAGTACGACGACCCCCAGACGATCTACGACCGACCGGCGAACATGTTCGTGGCTGGGTTCATCGGCTCCCCGCCGATGAACTTCCTCGACGCGCGCCTGGTTTCCGAGAACGGTCGGCTCCACATCCAGGGGAAGGGGTTCAAGCTCCTCGTTCCGGAGGAGCGGGCATCCGACGCGCTCCGGGCGCAAGTCGGGAAGGGGATTGTGTTCGGCCTGAGGCCCGAGGACATCCGCACCCCGGAGATGGTGCGGGGAGAGACCGCCGGACGGGCGTTTGTCGCGCGGGTTCGGGTCCGGGAGCCCCTCGGCGACGAGCTCATCGTGTACGCTGACTGCGCGGGGGACGAGATCGTGGCCAAGCTCGACCCCCATCTCTCGATCCACCCGGGCCAGGAAGTGACGTTCGTTGCGATGATGGAGCGGCTCCACATCTTCGACCGGGAGACCGAACAGGCCGTCGTGTAGGCCGGCCTGTTGTCTGGGTGAAGCGAACCTGGCCGAACTTCTACGCCTCCTGGGGGGCGCGGAGGCTCGCCAGCTCCTCCCGGACGACCTGGCCCAGGCGGCGGATCCCCTCCTCGAGCTGTTCGGTTGTGGCGCTCGAGAACGAGAGCCGCATCGTGTTGTGGCCCTTGCCGTCCACGAAGAACGGCGCCCCGATCACGTACGCCACCTTGTGCTCGATCGCGCGGGGGAGCATCTTCTCCGTATCCATGTGCTCGGGGAACCTCACCCAGAGGAACAACCCGCCCTCGGGCTTCGTCCACTCGATCCCCTCGCCTTGGGGCATGTGCCGGTCGAGGGCGGACAGCATCGCGTCCCGCTTCTTCCGGTAGTGGGCGCAGATCGTGCGCATATGGCCCTCCACGTCGTACTCCTGGAAGAAGCGGATCGCCAGCCGCTGGGTGAGGGATGAGGTGCAGAGGTCGGTTGCCTGTTTCAAGGTCACGACCTTCTCCACGATCTCCTTGGGGCCGGCCAGGGCCCCCAGGCGCAGCCCGGCGGCGAGCGTCTTGGAGAACGTGAACAGGACGACCACCCGGCCCTCCTTGTCCAGGGCGGCCACCGGCGGGACGGGCTTCCCCACGTAGCGCAGCCTGCGGTACGGCATGTCCTCGACGACGACCAGGTCCTCCCGGCTCGCGATCTCGAGCAAGCCTCGCCGCTTCTCCTCCGACCAGGTGATCCCCGACGGGTTCTGGAAGTCCGGGACAACGTAGATGAACTTTGGGGTCTGCCCGGCGAGCCGGACGGTGGTGATCGCATCAGCGAGGGAGTGGAGGTCCATCCCATCGTCCTCGAGTGGCACGCCCACGAGCCGGGCCTGCATCGCCTGGAACGCCTGGATCGCTCCGATGTAGGTGGGAAGCCCGACCAGGACGACGTCGCCCGGGTCGAGGAACACCTTGGCGACGAGGTCGAGGCCCTGCTGCGAGGCGCTGGTGATGACGATGTGATCGGGAGGGAACTGGATCCCGTCCTCGGCGAACCACCGCGAGAGGGGCTCTCGCAGGGGGAGCTTGCCCTCGGTCGTCGTGTACTGGAGGGTCTTCGCCGGATTGTTGAGGATCTCGTCTGCGGCGACCTTGGCCAGGAATTCCCGCGGGAACGTGTCCGGATCGGGAAGTCCGCCCGCGAACGAAATGATGTTCGGCTGCTCGGTGAGCTTGAGGAGCTCCCGAATCACCGACCGGCGCGCCGCTTTTGTACGCTCCGCAAACAACGGGTTCATGACATCCCTCCCTAGGGTCACTGCACGAGCCGAGCGAACAGGGGCAGGAGCCCGTGGGACACCCACGTCCCGAGCGCCGCCCCCCCCAGAACGTCGAGCGGGAAGTGCTCCCGCAGGTACACCCGCGACAGGCCGATCAGCGCCGCCATTGTGTAGATGACCACGATGTTCGGCCACCACGGGAACAACCTCAGCACCACGTACCCCATCGCGAACGCCGCCGTGGTGTGGTTGGATGGAAACGACGAGCTACAGAGGAACTGGTGGTGAAACCCCCGGCGGTGGAACTGTGGCCGGGGGCGACCCGTGATGGATTTCATCGTTTGGGACAGGAACACCGAGACAATAACCACCCCGAGGCCGATCAGCACCGCTGCCTGGTCGGCCTTGGTCCCGAAGGCGATGAGGGCCAAGGCGATCGCGGCCCACAGGTATCCGTACCCGAGGTACGTGGCGGATAGGAACACCGCGTCGAGCTTCTGCAGGATCCAAGCTGAGCTCACCGCGTCCATCATCTCCTCGTCCCACGCCCACAGCCGGTCCACCCACCGGTCGAGGGCTTGGCCAACCCCCCGGAACGTGGTGAGGAAGGCGTAGATGGCGGTCATCGCAGGGGGGGGAACGCGAGAACCTCGCGGATCGAGGGCATGTCCGCGAAGACCATGATCAGGCGGTCAAGCCCGAATCCGATCCCCGCTGCCGGCGGCATCCCCAGCTCGAGGTCCCGCAGGAAGTCCTCATCCAGGGGCTGGGCCTCGCTGTCCCCGCCGGCGCGGAGAGCTTCCTGCATCGCGAACCTCTCCCGCTGGTCGTCCGGGTCGTTGAGCTCGGAGAACGCGTTGGCGACCTCCCGGCCGGTCACGTAGAGCTCGAACCGCTCCACGAGGTCGTCCCGGCCTCGCTTCCTCTTGGCCAAGGGCGAGATGTCCAAGGGGAAGTCGAGGACGAACGTCGGGTTCCACAACGAGTCCTGGACGCATGTTTCCAGCAGGTGTTCGATCACCTTCCCCTTCGGCCCGTTGCGGAGGGGAGGCGGGAGAGGGAGACCTCGGTGCTCGATCTCCGCCACGAGCTCAGGAAGGGGTTTCTCCACGTCGCAACCGCTCCCTTCGGCCACGAGGTCGAGGAGCGACGCCCGGCGCCAGGGTGGGGTGACGTCGAGCTCTCGCTCCTGGTACGTGAGGCGTGTCGTTCCGGCCACGGCGAGCGCGCACGCTTCGACGATCCCCTCGGCGAGCTCCATCGCCCGCTCGTAGTCCCCGAACGCCTCGTACGCCTCGAGCGCGGTGAACTCGGGGTTGTGCATCGAGGAAATGCCCTCGTTCCGGAAGTTGCGGCCAATCTCGTACACCTTCTCGAGGCCCCCCACGAGGAGCCGCTTGAGGTAGAGCTCGGGGGCTACCCGGAGGTAGAGGTCGCGCCCGAGCACGTTGTGGTGGGTGACGAACGGTCGGGCTGAGGCCCCGCCGTAGATCGGCTGGAGGATCGGGGTTTCCACCTCGAGGAACCCCTGGGCGTCGAGGTAGCTCCGGCAGGACCGGAGGACGAGGGCCCGGACTTCGACCGCCCGCCGGGCGGCGTCGTTGGCGATGAAGTCGAGCGCCCGCTGGCGGTAGCGCGTCTCGACGTCCTTCAGGCCGTGCCACTTTTCCGGAAGCGGCCGCAGCGACTTGGCGAGGAGGGTGAACTCCCCCACGTCCACCGTCAGCTCGCCGGTTTTCGTGGTAAAGGGCTCTCCGGCGACCCCGACAATGTCCCCGAGGTCGAGGTCCACGAACCGCTCGTAGAGCTCGGATCCCAGGACGTCGGTTGAGGCGTAGATCTGGATCCGTCCCGAGCGATCGAGAACGTTCCCGAACGCCGCCCTTCCCATCCGCCGCAGGGCGACGAGGCGCCCGGCGAGGCGGACCCTCGTCCCGGTCCGCTGGTGGGGACCGAGGGATCCGAACGCCGCGCGCACTTCTGCCACGGTGTGGGTCCGGGCGTAGCTGTAGGGGTACGGGTTCACTCCCTGGTCCCGCAGGCGGAGGAGCTTCTCGCGGCGCGCGGCGAGGAGGTCGGCCTCAGCCACGGTGTTCCCCGCCGTACCTTGCCATTGCGGATCCCTCGGGCGCGCGGTTCATGGGTGGTGGGCGCATCTAGCGGCGCTCGATCCCCAAGATCTTGTACTTGATCTTTTTCCCCTGGGTCTGGACCGTGAGCGTCTTCCCCTTGGTGTAGGTTTGGAGGGCCTGCCCCACCGGCGAGTCGACACCGATTTTGTTCTTGAGGAGATCGACTTCCGCCGGGGGGACCAGGGTGTAGGTCGCCACCTCGCCGGTGTCGATGTCCTGCAGGATGGCCTGGGAGCCAATGCCGACACCGTCTGCTCGGAAATCCTCTTCCGTCATGACCCGGGCCGTCTCGAGAAGCTCGCGGAGCGCCCGGGCCTCGGCCTCGATCATGTCCTGCTCCTGTTTCAGGTACAGGTACTCCCGGTTCTCGCGGACGTCGCCGCCCCCGTGATCCTTCGCCTCCTTCAGGCGCTCGGGGATCTCCTGGTACAACCGGTGTTCGAGTCTCTCCAGTTCAGCTTTCTTCTGCTCGTAGCCCTCTTTGGTGAGCAGCGTTTCTTTGGCCATCGCGCACCTCCCGGAATTCCTCGATGAGCCGCTCGCTCAGCTCCCCCGGCCGCAGGCGTGCCGCCCCGGGGCGGGGGATAACGACGGCGTCCATGTGGTCGAACACATCCTTGTTCAGGCGGAACCCTTCCCGCACGGCCCGCTTCACGCGGTTCCGCGCGACCGCTCCCCCCAGACGCCGCCCAGCGACGACGAGGAGCCGCGCCGTGGGTTCCTCCTTGGGCAAGATGCGGAACGAGAACAGCGGGGTCTCCAGACGCTGACCGTGTTGAAACACCCGGGCGACGTCCCGCCGCTGGCGGAGGCGGTGCTCACGCCCAAAGCTTGGACTCATCGGTACAACGATAACCGGTTCGCCAAGCGCGATCAACTGGTCCGATTGGGGGGGCGGCGCTAAGCTGGGTTCACCCATGAAGCGGACGAAGATCGTGGCCACGGTCGGGCCGAGCTCGGCCCGCGAGGAGACCCTGGCGGCCCTCATGGTCGCGGGCGTGGACGTGGTTCGCGTCAACACCTCCTATGGGGACCACGACGACCACGCTGCCCTGGCACGCCTTGTCCGGGCCGCGGCGGCCGCGGTGGGTCGATCGGTGACCCTCCTTCTCGACACGCGTGGGCCCAAGGTGCGGGTGGGGTCCCTCGCTCAACCGGTCCTCCTTACGGCGGGGGACGAGGTCGTCCTCGGGGAGGGGGGGATTCCCGTGACCCATCCCGAGGTTGTGGGCGCGCTTGCCTCGGGGGTGCGGATCCTCCTTGCGGATGGGACGCTCGAACTCACGGTGCTCGGCTCGGCCCGGGGCGGGGCGCGGTGCCGGGTGGTCCGCGGGGGGATCCTTCACGGCGGGAAAGGGGTCAACGTCCCCGGGGTGGCCCTCGCCCTGCCTGCCCTGACCCCGTTCGACCGGGAATCGCTCGCCTCGGCTCGGGAGACGGGGTTCGATTGCGTGGCCTTGTCGTTTGTCCAGCGTCCAGAAGACGTGGCTGGAGCTCGGGATTTGGTTGGGCGTGGGCTCTGGGTCCTGGTCAAGGTGGAGCTTGCCGAGGCGGTGCGGCGGATGGAGGAGATCGTCGCCCTCTCCGATGGGGCGATGGTCGCCCGCGGCGACCTGGGGGTGGAGGTGGACCTCTACCAGGTCCCCCTCGTCCAGAGGCGACTCGTGGACCTGTGCAACGCCCAGGCCAAGCCCGTGATCGTTGCCACCCAGATGCTGCGCTCGATGGTGGATTCCCCCGTCCCGACCCGAGCCGAGGTCGCCGACGTGGCGAACGCGGTGTGGGATGGGGCGGACGCGGTGATGCTCTCCGAGGAGACGGCGGTGGGGAAGCATCCCGTGGAAGCGGTGCGGGCGATGGCCTCGGCGGCGTCCGCTGCGGAGGGAGGAGAGGTCCCGATCCGCGTCCCCGGGCTGGGGCGCGAGCTCGTGGGCGAGGTGTCGGCGGCGATCGCCCACGCCGCCGGGCGGGTCGCGGCCGAGGTCGGGGCAGCGGTGATCGTGTGCGCGACGGCCTCGGGACGGACGGCGCGCCTCGTCGCCGCCCACCGCCCGGGCGTGCCGATCGTGGCCACCACCCCCCACCCCGAGGTGGCGCGGAGGCTTGGGCTCGTGTGGGGCGTGTTCCCCGAGGTCATCCCGGCGGCTCAGGACGTGGAGGAGCTGATCCAAGCGTCCCTCGCCTCCGTGCGCAAGGTGGGGATCGCCTCCACCGGCGACCGCGTTGTGTTCACGGCCGGCCTCCCGTTCCGCGAGTCGGGGACGACGAACCTGATCCGGGTCCTCACCGTTCCGTGACCCGTCGCCCGATGCCTGCGGTCCGTGGCGGATCCCGGCCCACGGTTGGTCTGCCTCTCTGATCCGGCAATGATTCTGGTTGCACTTCGTCAAGAGGGAGTTCTGCCAACCCGGCCTTGAACACCCACCGGCCCCGGTCACGCCGGATGTGAAGATCTGGATACCCGAGCGCAAACCCGTCGATGAACAGGTGGTCGTCGGCGATCGCCCGCGCCAGCACCTCGCGCGGCCCCTGGAAGGAGAAGGACGGGTCAAGGTGAATCCCCCGTACCCGCCCCCAGCGGTTGAAGGTGAGGAGGACCCCGATCTCCCGGTTCGCGTGGACGAGGCGGAACCCGTAGGTGCGGGGCCGCTCCGGCGAGGGAAGTCGGTAGCAGTTGAGGGACACCGGGGCGCCCTTGTCCCCCGTGAGCGCCTGCCACGCCTTAGCGACCAGCCGGGCCGCAATCGCGATTGCCAGGGCCAGTTCCGACCTCCAGAGGACCAGTCCGAACCGATCTTTGGCCAGGGCCCGCGCCACCGCGCGGGCCCTCCGGAACCGGCGCGACTCCTCGACCAGGTCCTGGCGGAAGGGGACGTCCATGAGCGAGGGGCTGGGGTCCTCGGCGACGATCTGCACCGCACCGCCGCCCGGGAGCGCGCGGTAGCGCGCTCCCCCAATCGCAAATGGGCCGGCCAGGGACGCCTGGGCACCCGGCGCGGGCACGGGCGGCGCGTGGTGGGGACGGCCCGCGAGGATGGCGTGGATCTGACGGGCAATCCCCTGCATGTGGACCACCGTCTGAGCGATGCGCTCCAGCTCGTGGGTGTGGTTCGAGAGCAGGACGAGGTAGACGTTCTCCTCGGCGAAGAACCCGGCCTCGCCGATGTAGCCGACCGTTCCCCCCTCGTGGTAGCGGTAGGTGCCGCCGGTGCGCTCTTCCACGAACCACCCGTACGCGTAGTGTCGGCGGCCATCGCGCTGGTGGGGTCGGAGGAGCGTCTCGGTCGCCGTGGGGCCGAACACGAGGCCCTCGTTCAGTGCCCTCATCCATCGGTACAGGTCGCGCGCCGACGCGTACACCCCACCCGCCCCGAGGAGCCAGCTGTCGTGCCAGGGTTCGGGGACCACGTGGCGCTGGGGGAGACCAACGTACCCCGTGGCTACCCGTTCGGAATCGGCGTTCTCTCGCCCGAACGCCAGGCTGGGGAGGTCCAGTGGAGTGAACAACGACCTCTGAAGGTACGTGTGGAGGTCCACGCCACTCACCTGTTCGATGATCGCTGCCAACAGAGCGTAGTTCAGGTTCGAGTAGTCGAACCGACGACCGGGCCGGAAGAAGAGCTTCAGCTCTCCCCAGCGGTGAACGAGGTCTTCCGCGGCGATGGGCGTGGCTTGGGGGAGGACAAGCTCGTTCCGGTCATAGTTCTTGGTCCGCGCGAGGTCCTGCCGGATGCCCGAGCTCATCGTGAGGAGGTGGTGAAGGGTGATCGCGCGCGCCGCCGGTCCCAGTCGGGGGAAGAACTGGGAGAGCGGTTGATCGAGACGGAGCTCTCCCCCTTCAATGAGCCTCATGATTCCAGCCGCGGTGAACCCCTTGGCGATGCTCCCCAGGTGGTACACCGAGGCGTTGGTGTTGTGCTTCTTTTGCTCCCAGCTGCTGAACCCGAAGCTCTCCTCGTACACCACAGTGTCGCCGCGGGCGACGAGCACCGTTCCCGAGAACCGGCCGTAGAACGCCAGGGCATGGAGAAGAGACCGAAGCTCATTTGCCGCTCTCGATGGATCGGCGAGCAGGTGGCTCTCGGCTCTCCGCTGCCCCCGCTGCCGGTTCGCTGCCGCGTTCCCCGAGCCAAGTGTGACCATCCCTCCGGGGGGTCGGGGGCAGAACCCCCGCACCATCGCTGGCTCCGATGGCTGGATATGCCCTACCCATCTCGGCCACCGTACCCCCCGCTCCGGTTTCTGATTCACGGGCATCTACGACGCTCCACCCGTGAGTGCCGGTTGGAGGGGCGTGAGGTTCAAGGGCCACAGCTCCGTACCACCGTCGGTGCAGGGGCCGTGTTCGGGATCTGTGCTGGCTGTCTGAGCAACACGACCGAGTTTGAGCGTCCCCACCCTCGGGTAGAGAGGCGGAAGCGTCGCTTCCGGCGACCGGGCTGTGCTCACGGCGGCCCCCCGTTCCGCGGGTTGGGGGTGACGAACCCGATTCGGGGCCTCCATCGTTCCGTGACCGGCAGACCAGAGTTCCCGGCCGTTGCCCGTAGGAACCCGTCCGGTTTGCGGAGAACGGATCCCGGCCTACGGTTCTCTAGAACGGGGGCTCGTCGGACCGAGGGTCGTCTCTTTCCTTCTCCGACTCCGCCACCTCGCGTTCCAGCCGTTCGGTGATCTCCTTCACCTGTATCTCGGCAGCGGTGATCTTCTGGCGGCACAGGGTCACAAGTTCAGCGGCCTCGGCCACGAGACCAGACAGGGCGTCGATGTCCACCTCCCCTTCCTCGATCAGGGCGAGGATCTCGTCGAGTCGGGTCACCGTCTCGGCGTAGGACCTGTTCTTGGGAAGCGCTTTTTCCTTTGCCATAGTCTCGCTCACCTCTCCTCTCCCTCTGAGCGGGCGCGGAGCACCCCTCGTTTGAGCTGAACCCGCAGCGCCGTCGCCCGCGGGGCCTGTACGACGTCCGTTACCACCGGGCCCTCGGTCAGGCGGACGATCGCGTACCCCCGCTCCACGACCCGCTGGGGGTCGAGGGCACGGAGGCGCCGCGCCCGGTCCTCCAACCGCTCTCGCGCCCGGATGACCTCTCGCCCAGCTCGCGTCCCGAGGAGCGGAGCGGCCTGGGAGAGGCGCTGGCGGGCCGTTGCGAGATCCCGCCGCGCCCCGCGCGACACGCGGCCGGCGACCTCGATCAGGTGGGCGTCCGCCCGGCCCAGGTACGCGTTGGCCGCCCGCCCGAGGGCAACCCGCAGCCGGGCTTCGTCCTGGTGGGCGGCTTGGATGCATCTACGCACCCCGCGGCGGAGCCGGTCTGCCCGGTGGACGAGCTCGCGTCCCTCCCGGTCGACAAGGCCCTCCGCGGCCCGGGCGAGGCGAGCCCCCCTCTCCCGATGGGCCTCGGCGAGGCGGGCGAGCTGACCCGCCGCCTCGCTCAGGACCCGCTGCAGCGCCTCGTCCGCGCGGGCAAGCGCCGCGCGCACCCGCTCGACGACGAACTGCGCCGCCGCGGTGGGGGTCTTCTCCCGCCACCCGACCTCGTCCAACACGCACCGGTCCTCCTCGTGGCCGATCCCGACGATGACCGGGAGGGGAAAGAGGGCCACCGCCCGGCCGAGGGCCTCCGAGTCGAACCACGCGAGGTCGGTGCGCGATCCCCCACCGCGGCAGATGAGGACGAGGTCGAACTCCCCGGCCAGCGCTCGGAACCAGTCAAGCGCGTTCAGGACGGATGCCTCCGTGCTGGGGCCCTGGACCCGGGCCCCGTGGACCGTCACGTCGAATGCGTACCCCGACTCCCGGAGCGTGCGCAGGACGTCGTGGTAGGCGTCGGAGCCGAGGCTTGTGATGACCCCCACCCGCAGGGGGAGCTCGGGGAACGGAAGGGACCGGTTCCGCTCGATCACCCCCTCCACGGTGAGCTTGCGAACGATCTCCTCCCGCCGCCGGGCGACCTCGCCCAAGGTGTAGGCGACGTCGATGTCCTTCACGATCAACCGGTATCGGCCCCACTCTACGTGGAGGTCCACCTCGACCAGGACGCGGACTTGGACCTCGTCCTCCAACCGGAACGGGGCGCCCTCCCGCTCGAGCTTGGCCTCGAGGTTCGCCCGGTCCTCGGGGACGAGGACCGCCTCCACCTGAGCGACGGTCTCGCCGGTGGGGCTGCGCTCCACGAGCTGAAAGCTGACCCACTTCTTGTGGGCACTCCGGTTGAACCCGCTCACCTCTCCCACCACCCACAGTGAGGAGGAGAACGCGCTGCGGAGCGCTTCTCTCACCTGGAGGTTGAGCTGGGACACCGTCAGGTGTTCCCGAGCCCCCTCGCGCCGCGCGTCGTACTGGCGCAGGGTCCCTTCGTCGAACGCGAACCCGTAGGGGCGGAGGAGGTCCACCGCCGCGACCACGTGTTCCACCGGGACGGACCAGAACTTCTCCCCGTTGTTCCACACCCGCCCGGGGAGCCCCTTCACGAGGGCGACGAGGCGCGGATCGTACGGGAACTCGACCCGTAGGCGGCCGCCTTCAGCCAGGGTTACCCGTCGGTCGACAAGAGGCAAGCGGTTGGGGGTCACACGCCCAACCTAGCCGAGGAGGCCACGGCCGACAAGCCCAGCCGGGGGACGGGGTATCATCTGGGCTGTGATAGACAGACTGTGGGACGTGGTCATCGTGGGGGCCGGGCCGGCTGGGCTCAGTGCGGCGATCTACGCCCCGCGGGCTGGGCTGCAGACGCTCGTCTTGGAGAGGGCGCTCCCGGGCGGACAGATGCTCGAAACCCCAGCGATCGAGAACTACCCGGGGTTCATCGAGCCCGTGTCGGGCTACGAACTCGCGGAGAAGATGCGGGCCCAGGCCGAGCGACTCGGGGCCCAGTTCGCCACCGCGAGCGTCACTGAGGCGAGGCAGGTAGACGACGGTTGGGAGATCCAGGCGGAGGCGGCCTACCGGACCAGGTCCGTGATCGCCGCGAGCGGGGCCCATCCCAAGGAGCTCCCCGCCCGCGGGGCCAAGGAGCACGTCGGCCGGGGGATCTCCTACTGCGCGGTGTGCGACGGGTTTTTCTTCCGCGACAAGACGGTCCTCGTTGTAGGCGGGGGCGACGGAGCGTTCACCGAGGCCCTGGTCCTCTCCCACCTCTGCCGGAAGGTGTACTTGGCGATCCACCGTCCGAAGGACGATCCCCAGGCCGTTCGCGCCAAGGCGGGCCTCCAGGAGAAGGTATTCTCCGACCCCCGGGTCGAGGTCCTGTGGGGGGTTGAGGTGGACGAGGTGCGGGGGGAAAAGGCCGTCGACTCCGTCCTATTGCGCGATGTGGTGAGTGGCGACCGACGGGTGCTTTCCGTGGACGGGGTGTTCGTCAAGATCGGCTGGAAACCGAACACGGACTGGCTGCACGGCGTGGTGGACCTGACCGACGCTGGGTACCTCACAACCGACCCCCTCATGCGCACCGCTCGCCCGGGCCTGTTCGCTGCGGGCGACGTGCGCGATCCCCGGATCCGTCGCGCCCAAGCCGTGGTTGCCGCCGCCGAAGGCGCGTTGGCCGCCCTGTCTGCCGAGCGGTATACTCGCTCGCTTTGATTCTTCCATTGAACTAAGGAGGATGCAGATGGCGACGCGGTTTAAGCGTCACATGAGCATACCGGAGTTCTTCGCGCGTTCCGTGCAGCAACATGGTCCGAAGGTGGCAGTTCGGGTGCCGATGTCCCGGCGGGGGATCCTCCAGTTCCAGGACGCGACGTATCGCGAGCTGTGGGAGTTGTCGGGGAAGCTCGCAGCGTGGCTCGCCGGGCAGGGGATCACTTCCGGCGATCGGGTGGGGCTCATCTCCAGGCCGTCCGTAGGGTGGGCGGTGGCGTTTTTCGCCATCCAGCGGCTGGGCGCGGTGGCCGTGCCGCTCGACGCCGGGCTTCAGCCCGGCGAGGTGGCGCGGTTCATGGCCGAGTGTGAGGCGAAGCTCCTGTTTTGCTCCCCGCAGCGCTACCACGAGTTCACCCCCCTCACCCGCGAGGTCCCGACGCTCAAGGAGGTCATCTCGGTGGACGTGGCGTTGGGCGCCGTCTCCCTGTGGGACGTTCTCCCCGACCGTGACGTCCCCGTCCCCGACGCCCGGCCCGACTGCGAGGACCTGGCGGTCCTCATGTACACCTCCGGCACCACCGACGAGTCGAAGGGCGTCATGCTCTGCCACCGCAACATCACGTCCAACATCGAGGCGTTCATCAAGGCGATGGAGTTCACCTCGGAAGACAGCGTGGTGACGATCGTGTCCTGGTACCACATCTACGGGCTCACGACGACCCTGCTGGCTCCGCTGTGGGTGGGGGGGACGGTGACCTACACCGACGACTACCGAAACCTCGTTGCGTTTGCGCGGCGGGTGGGCGGAACCGTGCTCGTGGGCGTTCCCAAGCTCTACCACTCCCTGTGGCGGCGGATCCAGGAGAACATCGAGGCGAACACGATGCGGCGGCTCCTGTACCGGTTCTTTCCCAGGGCCGTGGGGAGGATGCTCAAGAAGAAGCTCCTCGGTCCCCAGTTCCGGTTCTTCGTGTCCGGCGGGGCGCCCCTGGCGGCCGAGGTGGGAGCCGGCTTGCGCCGGCTCGGGCTGGGGATGGTGGAGGGGTACGGCCTCACCGAGACCGCGCCCGTGCTCACGGTGAGCGACCCGTTCACCCCGGTTCCTGGGAACGTCGGGCGACCGCTCCCCGGCGTGAAGGTGAAGCTCGACAAGCCTGACATCGAGGGGTACGGCGAGGTCATCGCCTGGGGCCCGAACGTGATGCTCGGCTACTACAAGAACCCCGAGCGCACCGCGGAGGTGCTTAGTCCCGATGGTTGGTTCCGCACCGGCGACATCGGGAAGCTTGACGTCGAGGGGCGCTTGTTCCTCGCCGGGCGGAAGAAGAACCTCGTCGTGCTCGAATCCGGGAAGAAGGTCCACCCCGAGGAGCTGGAGTGGCACTTCGCGCGAATCCCGGAGATCGAGGAGGTGCTGGTGTACGAGGACACGAGCCGCGGCGAGCCGATGGTGGCGGCGATGGTCTACCCCAACTGGACCCTTCTCAAGAAGCAGGGGATCGAGAGCCCCGAGTTGGCCAAGGCGCGGGTGTGGGAGAGAATTCGCGAAGCCCAGCGGGACCTCGCCCCGTTCAAGCGCCTGCGGGACAAGGATTGCATCACGATCGTCGACCAGCCGTTTGAGAAGAGCACAAAGCAGGACATCAAGCGCCACCTGTACGTGAGGCGATCGCCAAGGCCGATCGGACAGCCATAGAGTGTTAGGGCAGGCAGGCCGTGCTGTGACTGGTAGAGCACGGCTCTCCTGGACGTCTGCGGCGGAGCTGCTACTCCAGCGTCAGACGGGTTGGTGTGCCGTTGGAGATGAGGCTTTAGCATCGGCATCTCGTGGGAGATCCTCGGCCGGTCCCGCGAGTGGCGGTCCAGCTTCGCCTAGTCTGCCCTGTTTCCCGGCCTCGGTGAACACCGATCCAAGTCGCCGGCCCCGTGCCCAACCATCTGCCCTGTCCACAGATCTTGCGCATCAGGAGGGGCAATGGGACTGAATACTTGCCCCCCCGCTGTGGGGGGCTGGATCGGGCCGTACCCCCGGGAGGGGGAGCCGTGGTCGGCTGGGCGGTACGCTTCGCACCAGATTGGAGGTGATCCCATGTACACCTTGCATGTCCGAGAGGGTCAGGGCCGCGACAGGCGGGTCAGTGGCCTGGTGACCGTGGAGCACGCGTCGTTCCAGGCAAGTTGGGGCGCGATCCCTAAGGCGGCACGGACCCCGTGGCTTAGGGAATACAGTCACGACCTGCATGGTTCTGAACTTCATCCGACCGGGGCGAGGCGCCGTCCGCTCCGGCGGCAGATCGGGCCGGTTCGCAAGGAACGGGGCCTGGGTGTGGATGTTCGGCTGTTGGAACCTCTCGCTTCCACCATCGGGTGGAGGGGTGCCTCTTTGCGCGAGGCCTGGCCGTGGATCCGTCGCGCCCGGAGCGCGGCGGAGTGAAGCGGCAGGCATGTTGAAGTGGGTTCTGTTGGGAGTGGGTATCGCGGTGGGGCTGATCGTGGCCTACCTCGGCGTCGGTCCGGGAGGCACGCCGCCGATCGCCGACCCTCGGGGCAGACCCCTGCCGGAGAGCATCGCCGAGCTCCGGGCGGTCGAGATCGGCGGGCTCGAGCAGTGGATCCTCGTTCGCGGCCACGACCGGTCAAACGCGGTCTTGCTGTGGCTCCACGGGGGTCCGGGGGCGGCCCAGATTCCGATTCACCGCGCCTTCAGCGAGGATCTGGAGCGGGAGTTCGTCGTCGTCCACTGGGACCAGCGCGGGGCGAAAGTCGAACCATGCCGGATTCCGCGAGGAGACGATGACCCGCGCGCGCTTCATCGCCGACGTCCACGAGCTCACCCTGTACGTCAAGGCGTGGTTCGGACAGGAGAGGATCTTCCTCCTTGGGCACTCGTGGGGGGCTCTGCTTGGGGTGTACGTCGTTCAACGCTATCCCGAGGACTACTATGCGTTCGTGTCCGTGGCCCAGCCGGTCCACGCCCGTCGCGGGGAGGAGATCGCCTACACCTGGCTTCGGGAGCAGGTTTCGATTCACGGGACGCGGGCCCAGCAGGAGCGGTTCGCTGCCCTCGGGCCGCCACCCTTTCTCGATCACGCGCGGTACGTGGCCTTCTCCCGGCTCCGCGAGGCGTTCGGCGGGGGGATGGACGTGAGGATGGCCTGCCTCGCCTGGATCGCGCTGGGGGCGAAGGAGTACTCGATCAGGGACTACTTCCGCTGGCTTGCCGGCGCTAACCGCGGCAGCGGGCCGATGTGGGAGGAGACGAACGACTACGACCTGTTCCGCGAGGTGCCGGCGCTGGACGTTCCGGTGGGGTTCATCGTTGGGAGCGAGGACCAGAACACCCCAGCCGCGCTGGTTCAGGAGTACTTCGAGGCGCTGGAGGCCCCACAGAAGATCCTGCACGTGATCGAAGGAACGGCCCACGCGCCGTTCCTGGGGGACCCGGCGCGGTTCCACGCCCTGGTTGTCGAGGTGCGGGACGAGGTCCTGTCCAGCGCCGGGCCCGCAAGGCACGGCGCCTCGGATCCGGGGGAACGGGATGAGGACTGACCGGGAGGCCCCGGCCTGGGTGCGCGACGTGACCCCGGGGGAGGTTGCCCGCGCCGCGTGGGTGGCGGCGGAGGCGTTCCAGGGGGAGGCGTTCACGAACTGGCTGTTCGACCTCTCACGCGAGCGCGTTCGAGCCCAGCTGGCGCGCACGTTCGCGCGTACGGTGGCGCGAAAGTGGGAGGCCGGGGACTCGCTGCTCGTGGCGGTGGCCGGGGACGAGATCGTCGGGGCGGCGCTCGTCCACGTCCCCGGGCAGCCGGCGCGCTCGCCGCGCTGGAGGCGAGCCTTGGGGAGCGTCCCGCACCTTGGGCGGACCCTGTCCTTGGCGAGGTGGATCCGGTGGCGCCGCATCCTGTCCACGTTGAAGGCGATGCAGCCTCCACCGGACCTGCGGAAGCCGCACGCCACGCTGGTCGGCCTCGCCGTGGCCCCCGTCCATCAGGGCACGGGGATCGCGCGCCTTCTCCTCGACTCCGCCCACGCGCGGGTCGAGGTGGAGGCGGACCTGGAGGGGATCTACCTCTTCACCGGCGACGCCCGCAATCGGGACATCTACACGCGCTTCGGGTACCGGCTCGTGCGGGAGGCATCGCGCGGAGCGGGGTTCACCGTCTACCACATGTTCCGCCCCCATGAAGCGCAGGCCGGGTGAGGGAGAGCCAGCTGGCGAAGGAGGAGAGAGCGATGAAGCTGGCGGTGTTCAATGGGAGCCCACGGGGAAAGGAGAGCAACAGCCATCGGATGGTTGCGCCGTTGCTCGACGGGGCCCGCTCGGCAGGGGCCGAGGTCGAGGAGGTGTTCTTGATCGAACACAACGTCCAGCATTGCCGGGGTTGCTTCCGCTGCTGGGGCGTTACCCCCGGGCGGTGCGTGCTGGACGACGACATGGCCGGACTCCTCGACCTGTATCTGGCATCCAGCTATGTGGGGCTGGCGTCACCCGTGTACGGGATGTACGTGACCGGGCTCCTCAAGAACTTCATGGAT
>CAKZSO010000055.1 GCA_937921255.1 Candidatus Bipolaricaulota bacterium | reverse complement strand
GTACCCCCCGTGGACCCCGGCTCCCGGCCCGAGGTCGACGAGGAAGTCCGCCTCCCGCATCGTCTCCTCGTCGTGCTCGACGACGAGGACCGTGTTCCCCAGGTCCCGGAGCCGCTTGAGGGTCGAAAGGAGCCGGAGGTTATCTCGGGGATGGAGGCCGACCGAGGGCTCGTCGAGGACGTAGAGAACCCCAGTGAGCTGGGACCCGATCTGGGTTGCGAGCCGGATCCGCTGGGCCTCGCCTCCGGCGAGGGTCCCCGCCGAGCGGTCCAAGGTCAGGTAGTCAAGCCCGACGTCGGCCATGAACTGGAGCCGGGATCGGATCTCTTTGAGGATCTGGAAGGCGATCATCTGCTCGCGCTCGGTGAGGGCAAGCGAGGCGAACAACCCAAGCGCCGCGCGCACGGTCAGGCGCGTGACGCCCCAGATGTTCTCCCCCCCCACGGTCACCGCGAGGGCCTCCTTCCGGAGCCGCGCCCCCCCGCACTCCGCGCACGGAAGGGGGGACAGGTACTGCCCGATCTGCTCCCGCGATTCGTCGGAGGTCGTCTCCCGATACCAGCGCTCGAGCATCGGGATGAGCCCCTCGTACGGCCGCCGGTAGGTGCGGGTGCGGCCGTAGGTCGTGGTGTAAGTGAACTCGACCTCCTCCCCGTCCGTCCCGTAGAGGAGGACGCGGAGCTTGTCCGGGGGGAGCTTCCCCAAGGGCCGGTCGGGGTCGATCTTGTACGCCCGGCAGATCCCGTCGAGCATCCCCGAGATCCAGCGGGATTTGGTCGCCGCCCACGGGAGAAGCCCGCCGTCCCGGAGCGACCGCCGCGGGTCCACCACGAGATCCGGGTCCACCACCATCCGCACCCCGAGCCCATCGCAGGTCGGGCACGCCCCGAACGGCGAGTTGAATGAGAACAGGCGCGGCTCGATCTCGGGCAGGCTCACCCCGCAGGCAGCGCATGCGAAGTGCTCCGAGTAGAGGCGTTCCCCTTGCCCCACCACCTCCACGATCACCAGCCCCTGACCGTAGCGGAGGGCGGTCTCGATCGAGTCCCCGATCCGGCTCCGCTTCTTGTCGCTGACCTTGATCCGGTCGAGCACGATCTCCACGTCGTGGCGCTTGTTGCGGTCGAGTTCGATCGCCTCGTACAGGGTGCGCAGGACCCCATCCACCCGGACCCGGACGAACCCCTCCCGCTTCAGGTCGTCGAACAGGTTCTTGTACTCGCCCTTCCGACCGCGGATTACGGGGGCCATGATCTGGACCGGCGTCCCCTCCGGGAGGGCCATCACCTGGTCCGTGATCTGCTGGGCGGTCTGGCGCTCGATGGGCTGACCGCACTGCGGGCAGTGGGGCCGCCCAACCCGGGCGAACAAGAGCCGCAGGTAGTCGTGGATCTCCGTCACCGTGCCCACCGTGGAGCGGGGGTTGTGGGAGCGGGACTTCTGATCGATCGAGATCGCCGGCGATAGCCCCTCGATGAAGTCCACGTTCGGCTTCTGCATCAGCCCCAGGAACTGGCGGGCGTAGGCCGAAAGCGACTCCACGTAGCGGCGCTGGCCCTCGGCGTAGATCGTGTCGAACGCAAGCGACGACTTCCCGGACCCCGAGATCCCGGTGAGGACCACGAGCTTGTCGCGCGGGATCTCGACGTCGATCCCCTTCAGGTTGTGCTCCCGAGCGCCGCGGATGACGAGCTTATCCATGGATGAGAAACTCTCGCTAGGCCAGTTTCAAACCGTACCCACAATCTTAGCCGCGGCCGGCGCCTCCTGCCACGCGCCCTTTCCCCGCGTGACATGGGAAACCTCGACACGTCACCTATGGCCTTGGTCGAGCGGAAGTAGTGGGTACCGTGTAACGGAGATCACTTCCAGCAGTACTGGGGAGGGCGCATGGTTCAGAAAGACAAGCTGGTGAAAGCGTTGATTTCCGCAGCGGCGACGGGACTCGTTCTCGCCTCTCTCGCTGGGTGCGGTCGGGTGACGGCGAGGATCGACGACTGGAGCCCGAAGGACCCCGGTGCGCCCGCTCGGGTCGAGGCTGGAAAACCGGTCAACCTCAGCCTCACGTTCACCAACACCGGAAACCGAACCGGGTCCTTCTACGTGCGAGCGGTTGTGCGGGACAGCGCCAACGTTCTCGTCACGATCCCTGCTCAGACAGTGACCGTAGCCGCCGGGAAGCAGCACACCGTGACCTGGGAGCACGTCGTCACCTCCCCGGGGACGTACACCGTCCAGTTCATCCTCGGGAAGGACGCGACCACAACCTACTCCCAAGCCCCAGCGGCCCCTGCACCCCTCATCGTCGGCCTGCCCGCGGTCGTATCCACGAAGTTCAAGACAGGAGATCGGGTACGGGTGACGGAACCCGTGCGGGTCCGCACGGGCCCGGGGACGGAAAACCCCCAAGTGTCCCACGTCAACTACCGCGAGTCGGCTCCCGCTGGCGTGCAGGGGAAGGTCATCGGCGGCCCGGAAAAGGCTGGCGACTACGTCTGGTGGCGGATCGAGTTCGACGCGGGCTACACCGGCTGGTCAATCGAGAACAACCTCGCCAAGGTGGCCGGAGGCTGACCTAGGGGAGAGACGGACGCCGGTCGCGGACCCAAGCCGCGATCCTCGCGTCCCACTCCTCTTGCCGCGCCGGGTCGCGGCCGTGGTTCGTCTCCCGGTCGTACTGGGCCTGGGCCGCGGAGTGGCGGCCCATCACCTCCTGGAAGACCGATCGCGCGAGGGCAAGGAGGTTTTCGCTCGCCTCAGACGCGGTCTGGCCGACCGCCGAGAGCCCCGTCAGCGCCGCCTCCAAGAGGCGCCGGTACGCCTCGGCAAGGTCGAAGTGCCGCTGCTCGTGATTGAGTCCAGCCGGCGTCCGGCGGTCGGGGAGCGCCCACGACCGATCGCGCTCCATCGCCGCTGTCGCGGTGAGCGAACCCACCCGCGCCCGCCACATCGCCCCCTCCCGCACCACCGCGGGGACAAGCTCGTACTCGATGATCATCGCGATCCCCGCCGCAGCTTGGGGGTCGCGGTCCGAAGGCGGAGGAGCCCAGAAGTCGTCCCAGGTGATCGGGCGATCAGCCCGCCACGGGAGACGCGCTTCGGTTGCCGGTGAACCTCCAGGTGGCGAGGGACAGGACGAGGTCGAGGCGCCAATCTCGACCACTAGCTTCAGGTCAAGAGCGGCCACCCCGTCGGTCCAGGCACGGTACACGATCTCCACGCGCCGGCCCGCGCTTCCGGGCGGAGGAGTGAACGCGTAGCGCGTGGTCACCGTCCCCCACCCCGAGGACGACGAGCCCGTGGGCCAGCCGGGAGGGACGGAGACGGGTGCCACGTGCACCGCCCGCGCTGGGTCGGCAGAGACCGATAGGGAGACCGACGTCGTCCCTCCCTCGGCAACCTGGCACACGAGGAGCGTCCCCCCGTTCGACGAGCACGCCCGGGCTGCCTCGACCTCCCACGCCCAGCGGAGGGTCACCGCGCCCTGGCCCAACCCAAGGGCCGCGGCCCCAACGACGCCCCCCAGGACAACCCCAAGCCAGCGCCCCATCACCACGCCCTCCCGGACAGGCAAGCGCTACTTCTGCTGGATCCGCGCGACGAACTCGTCGATGGGCAGAGCGCTCAGGGTCTCGATCTTCACCGTCCCCCGCGATCCCAGCTCCACCGCCACGCGGGCGACGGCCATCGCGCCGGTGGCCTGGATGATCGTCACGAAGTCGTATTGCCCAAGCGTCGCGTACTGGTGGATCACCTTCGCCCCGAGAGCCTCAATTTCGCGGTTGACCTCAAGGATCCGCTCCGGCTTCTCCCGGATCGTCTTCGCCCCTTCGTCCGTAAGCCTGGTCAGAAGCACGTAGGTCTGCATGCGTCCCTCCTTGGGTGGGGAGATCCTACCCGATCCTCTGAGCCCGACAACGAGACCACCCAGATCGGAGTCGCCCCCCCGGTCCAGAAGTCCGGAGGCCTCACCGCACCGCCGGGCCGACCCGAGCAAGGAGCCAGTCCCCGACCGCTGGAAGAAGCCGGGGATGGAACTCCATCGGGAGGAGGGGGTACTCCCCCGGCGCGCCCGTCACCGCCACCTGGAACAGGTGGTTCGCGTCAGGAAGGACGACCACGGTCACGTCCCGGTTCCCAGCCCGGGCGAGGGCTGCTTGAAGCGCAGCCTTGTTCTGCTCGGCATCCACCTGCACATCGCGGCCACCGAACACCGCGAGCACGGGAACGCGTATCCGGGCCCAGTCTTGCGCGGGATCGTGGACGAGGAGCTCCCGGTACCACCCGCTGCGGAGGACGGCCAGCTCCTGGGCGGCGACGGCCTGCGCGAACGCATCGGGATCGCCGAGAGCCTGCTGCTGCTCAGGGGGAAGGGCGGCGATCTGGGCGCGCTTGACCTCCACCACGACCGTTTCCAAGGCTTCCCAATCCCCTGCCACGACCAGGTCGAGGATCTCCCGCTGCTGAGCGGCGGCCGCCGCGGCGGTCTCCCGGCCCAGCCCCGAAGCGAGGACGATCAGCTCCACCTGGCGGATGATCGTCTCGTAGCCCGTGACCGCGATTCCGGCCAGCGACACCACGAACGCCACCTCCGGCCGCCGGGCGGCAACGGTCGCCGCCACTATCGCCCCCTCGCTGTGGCCGAGGAGGCCGATCCGCACAGGGTCGATCTCCGGCTGGCGGCGCAGGAAGTCCAACGCCGCCTCGGCGTCCGCGGCGAAGTCCGAACCGGTGGCCGTGGCAAAGTCCCCGCCCGACTGGCCTACCCCCCGATCGTCGTAGCGCAGGACCGCGATCCCCCGCGCGCTGAGATATTCGGCAATCCAACGGAACGGGGCGTACCCGGGGAGACCCTCGATCTCCGAATCTCGGTTCTGAGGGCCGCTGCCCGTGATGAGGATCACCGCCGGGTGGGGTCCCGGCCCTGCCGGCAGGCGCAGCGTCCCGGCGAGGGTGATCCCGCGGTGGGAGAACGTGACCTCGACCTCGCGGGCCGGGGCCTCCACGGGCCCGCGCTCCGGGCCCGGGGCGCGCAGCACGAAGACCGCGGCCAGCCCGACCATCAAAACAAGCAGAATCCACTTCCACGGTTCCATTTCCCCTCCTCAACGGAAAGGGCTGACGCGGAGCCCGCCCCTGTTCCATGACCACTTCCAGGTTACACGAGAGGGGAACCTTTCCCCAGGTGCGCGACACGACTCTCTCTACACGCCAATGGGTGTGCAGCCTCGACTTTGAGCTCCTGGAGGCGGTTTCTCGACCCTCGGTTCCATCTTGACGGTGTTTGCGAGGCGTCGGGTTGAAGCTCCTCGTCGTGAGGGGGGGGCACGATCGTGACGCGTGTCCCGTTCTCAGGAAATCGGTTGCGCTGTGCCCTGCGGTGTCGTGTTCGTGCGCCAAAAGCGCCGCAACCAGGGACGGGTCGGTCGTTACCTGCCTCCCGCTCGTCGAGGACAAGTGAGGGGAGAGGGTGACCGTCGACCGAGCCAGGATGGTGTGCTTCCTCGCGTTCGTGCTCCAGCAGGTCCTGCGCACGAGGCTCGACACGCTGGGCTGGCAGGGGTCGTTCACCAAACTCCTCGCCGCGTTGGACGGGTACAGGCCACCGTGTTGCGGGGCAAGGGCGGGGAAGACGTTCCGCCTGCGGGAGAGATCCCTGCCCAGGCGATGCCAGCCCTCCACTCCCTCGGGATGCGCGCCCTGCGGAGACGGGAACCCCTCGCCTGGCCCCGCTCTCTCCGTAGTGCTACACCACCCTCTCCCAGGACAGTTGTTGCCTTCTGCTCTACGTTCTTCCCGAGGACGGGTTCAAAGTCGAACCTGAGGTCCGAGGGCCGCGCGCACACCGGCGATGTCCGCGAGGAGGAGCGCCTCGGCGCCGGTGTTGTTCGCGCCGTTGTACCCGACCATCAGAGTCCGCGGTCCGGCTGAGGAGCGCGGGAGCGCTATGCTTCACCTCTCTCCCCAGGGGTCACCTGCCCCGAATAGAGAGAGTATATGCCTGTGTAGGCACCCCAGCAGGCCCGAGCTAGCCTACTGCTCGAACCGCATTGCGGCCCATCGCCGCGCAGCCGGGGATCCCCGCCCCACCCGCGGACTGCCCGACGACCTGGAGGCCCTTCACCCCAGGCACGGCCATCGGCCGGGCACCGAGCATCGCTCCCCACCGGGGCTTCGCGGCGAACCCCGGCCCCACGCCCGTGTACCGCTCCGTGGTGAGCGGCGTGGCGACATCCCACACCTCGACCTGGCCCGCGATCCCCGGGAACCGAGGCTCCAGAAGCCGGAGGACCGCCTCGGCGAGGCGCTCCTTCTCCGCCCGGTACCGCGCCCGGTCACGCCCGAGCTCGCTCCAGTAGCTCCACGTCGTGTCGAGGAGCACCTTCAGGACGCCCTTCCCCGGCGGGGCAAGCGACGGGTCGAACCCGAAGAGCTCCAGGTCCAGTCGATCGCGAACCCGATCCGCGAGCTCCACCGGGGTGGGGAGCCCCAGGACCAGCGCGTGCGGCTCCCGAGAGAGGTCCCGGGCCAGGCCGAACGAGACGTGGACGCCCATCACCACCTCGTCCTGGGGCCGGGCGAACGAGGCCCGCAGCCTGTCGTCGAGGTACTTCCCGCCGAGGAGGCGGTGGAGGGTCGCATGCGGGGTGGCGTTGGAGATCACCGCGTCCGCCCCGTGCTCTGTCCCATCGGCGAGGCGTACGCCGGTTGCGCGCCCGTTCTCGACCAAGATCGCCTCGACCCTCGCCCGGTAGTGGATCTCCCCGCCCAACGCGAGGTACCGGTCAGCAATCGACTGGGCAAACCGGAGGGATCCCCCGGCGGGGAACCCGTACCGGCGGACGACGCTCCCGGCGAGGATGTTCAGGTGGAGGACCACCGGCGTGTCGGTCCAGTCGTACTGGATCGTCGCCATTGCCTGGCGCAGAAACGGGTCTCGGAACCGCGCCGCGAACGTGCGCATGGTGAGCCGCCCCCAGCGTATGGCGGTCGGCGCCTGGCGGAGGAGGCGGGCCCACTCGCGCCAGGACCCGGTCATCACATCGAACAGGTCGAAGCCAGTGAACGCGCGCAGGGCACGAATGTAGCGGCGGATCAGGCGGCGGTCCTCCGGCGCGAGGTCGAGGAGGTGCGCCTCGAGCCGATCGAGGTCCGCGTGGACGGTGAGAACCTTCCCATCCGGCGTCTCGGCCTGGGTGAGCTCGGGGGGGAAGAGGAGGTCCCGCGGCATCGCCCCCAGCTCCTCCCACATCCGGTAGGTAGGGGTTCCCTCGCGGCAGCCGGCGAGGTGGTGGATGCACCCGTCGAACGTGTACCCCTGCCGGGTCCACGCCGTGCACAGGCCGCCGGGCTTGTCATGCATCTCGAAGACCGTCGTCTCCAGCCCCCCAAGCTGGCCGTAGACCCCAGCGGCGAGCCCGCCCATCCCCGCCCCGATGATCGCCACCCTGCGCACAGGCAACTTGTCTACACCTCCCGGCGTCCCAGACGGAGCATGACCGCGTCGGCAAGCTGCCGGAAGCTCATCTTCAGTTCCCTGACGTCGAGAGGTAGCACCATCTCCACCGGCCACCGCTCGACCTCGTCGGGAAACCCAGCCACCTTCTCCAATGCCCGCGCGAACCAGTACAGGTCGAACCCCGGATCCTTGGCCGGAGCAAGCGCGACCAACTCCCACGGGTCGACCTCGCGAACGATGAACGCCAGATCCACCGCGTCCCGGGGCTCCGCCCGCCCGAAGAACGCGAGCAGCTTGTCCACCACGAGGTCCTGGAAGTCGTTCACCCACCCCAACTCGGTCTCCACGGGTGGTGCGAACCGGTGAGGGGTGTCATAGGCGAACTGTACCCGGAGGTCATCCTGGCCTTGAGAGACCTGGAACTCGGTGAATGCCGCCAGCCGTCGTACGGCCACGACGTCGAGACCTCCCCTGCGCAGTGCCTCTTCCGCCACTCGGGAGAACGGGAGCACGAGCCCTTGTTCCGCGGTGAACAGGTCGAGGTCAAACGAGCGGCGGTGCCCGAGGAAGAACTCCGCCAGCGCTGTCCCGCCCGTTAGGTAGAACCTCTCCGCGTCGGGTAGCGCTCGCAGAGCGCCCAGAGCTGCTACCTGCAGCGGCGTGAGGAGCCCGTTACGGCTCGGCGTTCGC
>CAKZSO010000054.1 GCA_937921255.1 Candidatus Bipolaricaulota bacterium | reverse complement strand
GATCTCCCGGCAGTGCGCACCGGGGCTCCGGATGATCTGGGCGAGCAGGGCGAGCAGCGGGGGGCTGAGGGGCACGTTCCGCAGGGGGTGCCGCCCTGCCTCCAGTCGGCGCAGTCCGTCCAGCGCCTCGAGCAGTGTCTCGCTGATCATTAGTTTATTTATCGAAGTATATGGCCGCTCACCTCTCCGTCAAGGCGTGGCCCGGGCCCGGTGGGCGGCGGGCCTGGGCCTGGTCCTCCATCAGGAGTGGCGCTTCTCCCTGAGCAGGTGTCCCCGGCCTGAACCTCGATGCCTTGGAGGGCTGTCTCAGCTCTGCCCGAGGGATTCGCTTGCCCTTGACACGATGGGCTGTCGGAGGTAGGATGCGCATCTTTGCAGGGTTGTGCAAGATGACACATAACGCGGCCGCGGCATTCGAAGAGGTTGTGAGCACGATCGGCAAGGTCCTTGCCCACCCGGCTCGGGTCAAGCTCCTCCGGCTTCTTGAGGAGGGGGAACGGTGCGGCTGCGAGTTCGTCCCCCTCCTGGGCCTGGATCCGTCCGTCGTCTCGCGGCACCTTTCGGTCCTCGCCCGGGCCGGTCTCGTCGTTCCCCGGCGGGACGGGGTCCGGATCATGTGGGGGCTCGCCAGCCCAGACCTTCCACGGGTTCTGGCGTGTCTTGCCCAACTCCGTTGCCCCAAGGAGCCCAAATGAAACGAGAGGTGCGTCTGTCCCTGCTGCTTGGCGGGACGTTCCTCGCTGCGTACTTGGTCCCCTGGTCGTCCCCGACGGTTCAGAAAGCCCTCGCTGAGGCCTTTCTCCTCCTCCAGGACTACGCCCGGGAGCACGTCCTCACCTGCCTCATCCCCGCCCTGTTCATCGCTGGGGCGATCGCGGTCTTCGTGTCCCAAGCCTCGGTCATTCGGTACCTGGGGTACCGGGCAAAGAAGGCCCTCGCCTACGGGGTGGCTTCGGTGTCGGGGACGGTGCTCGCGGTTTGCTCCTGCACGGTGCTCCCCCTGTTTGCCGGGATCTACACCCGGGGAGCGGGCCTCGGGCCGGCGGTGGCGTTCCTCTACTCTGGCCCGGCGATCAACGTGCTCGCGATCATCCTCACCGCCCGCGTGCTCGGGCCGTCCCTCGGGATTGCCCGGGCGATGGGTGCGGTGCTCTTCTCGATCGCCATCGGGCTGGCGATGCACTTCCTGTTCCGCACCGAGGAGCGGGAGAAGGCCGAGGCGGCCCTCGCCGCCCCCCAGCCCGATCGGCCCAGCCGCCCCCTGTGGAAGACGGCCGTGCTCTTTGCCCTGATGCTTGCGGTTCTTGTGGTGGCCAACTGGGGGCGGCCCACGGGGGTCACGGTGGCGCTTCGGGATGGCACTGTGCTCTCCGGCACCCGCGCCGGGGAGGATGCGTCCTCCCTCCTGGTGAAGCTGGAGGAGGGGCTCGTGTCCCTCCCCAAGACGGAGATTTCACATCTCGCCTACAGCCCATCGGCCTACACCACCTTGTGGCAGTACCGCTACGCCGTGGCCGCGGTCGTTCTCCTCTTGCTTGTGGCCCTTGTTCCGTCTTGGGTGGGGAGGGATGAAGGGAAGGCGTGGGTTCGGTCCACCTGGGACTACGCGCTCCTCATCCTGCCCTACCTCTTCGGGGGGGTGCTCGTGGCCGGGTTCCTCCTCGGGCGGCCAGGGGAGCAGGCGCTCATCCCCGCCCGATGGGTCCAGGCTGCGGTGGGAGGGAACTCGTGGGCGTCGTGCGCGGTGGCCTCCGTGGCGGGGGCTCTCATGTACTTCGCCACCCTCACCGAGGTCCCGATCCTCCAGGGGCTTCTCGGCTCCGGGATGGGCCAGGGGCCGGCGCTGGCTCTTCTCCTTGCGGGGCCCGCCCTGTCGCTTCCGTCGATGCTCGTCATTCGGCGAATCCTGGGAACCAGGAAGACGGCGGCGTTCGTCTTCCTGGTGGTGGTCCTGTCTACGTTGGCCGGAAAGCTCTACGGGACGGTGGTCGGTCGATGAGCGGGTGTTGTGACCTCTCGGGGCTGGGGGCCATCGAGGTTGAGGGGCGGCGGGTGGGCATCCTCGGTTTGCGCCGGGCGCTCGACGAGGTCGCGGCCCTTGGGCTTGGGGATCGCGAGGCGATCGCTCGAGCGCTCCTGGAGCGGGTGGGGAAGGAAAACTGGATCCCCCCCGGCCAGGAGGCGGCGTACGCGAGGGCCCTCTACGCCGCCTATGAGCGGCAGGTGGTGATGGATCGTGGGTGAACGGGCGTTGCTTGTGTGCTTCGGGGGGATGTCCAACGTGGGAACCTTGACCGGTCTGGCGGCGCTCGAGGTCGCGAAGGCGGGAGAAGGAACGATCTTTTGCCTGGCCTCGCTCGCCAACGGGGATCCGATGGTCGAGAGGCGCCTGCGCGAAGCGCGGCGGATCGTGGCCGTGGACGGCTGTCCGCTCGCCTGCGCCCGGCGGATTGCCGAGCGGGCAGGCTTTCCCCCCCACGCGGCTCTGGTCCTGTCGGAAGATCTCAAGATCCCGAAGGGACCGCCCTCGGGTCTGAGCGATATGGACCGCGAGCGGGCGGAAGTGGCGATCCGGGAGGCGTTGCGTGAACAAGGCCGATCAGAGGAGTGAGAAGATGGATCAGAAGAAGGGTTCGGCAGAGACGAGGAAGGTGCTCTTTCGGCTGGGGGTGGTGGCCCTCGTCGCGCTGGGCGTGGTCGGGGCCGTCTACCTCCGGCAGGGGACGCTTTCCCAGCCAGGAGTCGCCTCCGAAGGGCTGGCGGATCAGCCCACCGCTGGGGTTGCGGAACCGGAGGTCTCCCTCGCTCAGCCTGAACTGCCAGCGGTGAGGGAGGTTGCCGTTGGTCCCGGGGGCGACACGATGGCAGAGACACCGGGCGGCGAGGAGGCCAATCCAGCGGCCGAACCCGCGATCACGGCCTCGCCCACCGTCCTCGAGGAGCCGCCGGCGACTCCCGAGCCCCCCAAGCCCCTGCCCAAGCTCCTCGACCTCGGGGCGGATAAGTGCATCCCCTGCAAGCAGATGGCGCCGATCCTCGAGGAGCTGCGGGTCCAGTACGCCGGGGTGTTCGAGGTCGTGTTCATCGACGTGTGGAAGAACCCCGCGGAGGCGGACAAGTACAAGATCCGCATCATCCCCACCCAGATCTTCTACGGCGCGGACGGCAAGGAGCTGTTCCGCCACACAGGCTTCTACTCGAAGGAACAAATCCTCGCCAAGTGGAGGCAACTTGGGGTCGATGTGGGGGGGCGCTAGCGGTGGGGGGATGGTTCGCCGCGCTGAACCAAGCGGTCGAGGGGACGCCGCTTCTGGCGGTGGCAGGGTCGCTTGCGTGGGGTGTGCTGAGCGTGGTCCTCAGTCCATGCCACCTAGCGAGCATCCCCCTGATCGTGGGGTACATCAACCGTCAAGGGAAGCCCACCGTGGGCAGATCCCTTGCCATCTCAACCGTGTTCTCCCTGGGGATCCTCGTCACGATCGGGATCGTGGGGGCGATCACCGCCCTCGCCGGCCGGATGCTGGGGGACGTGGGGCCGTACGCGAACTACGCCGTGGCGGCGGTGTTCTTCCTCGTGGGGCTGTACCTGCTTGACGTGATCCGACTTCCGGGGGGGGGACTGGGTACCTTGGGCGTGGGGTCGAAGGGGTACTGGGGGGCGGCGCTCCTGGGGCTCCTGTTTGGGGCCGCCCTGGGCCCCTGCACGTTCGCCTACATGGCCCCGATGCTCGCGGTTACGTTCGGGCTGGCCTCCCAGAACCTCGCCTACGCCGGCTTGCTCCTCGGAACCTACGCGGTTGGCCACTGCGCGGTGATCGTCTTGGCGGGGACGTCGATGGGCATGGTCCAGCGGTACCTCCACTGGAATGAGCGGTCGCGGGGGACGAAGATTGTCAAGGCGGCCTGTGGGGTCCTGGTGATCCTGGCGGGCCTGTACCTGATCTACGCGGCACCGTGATTGGAGAGCTTGGTGGGGACACGATGGGTAGCGGTGAAACTCGGTAGAGTGTGGAGGTGTAGATGCATCTGATCGAGGTGTTTGGGACAGGATGTCCGAAGTGCAAGGCGACGGTGCGGAACGCCGAACAGGCGGTGGCGGAG
>CAKZSO010000053.1 GCA_937921255.1 Candidatus Bipolaricaulota bacterium | reverse complement strand
CGCCAGGGGAGCGGTCCCACTCGTGACACTTGCCGTAAGGACCGCCTTGAGCGGGGTGAACAGCCACGCGCAGCCCCCCAGCCCCAGCCCGACCAACACGAACAACCCCAATGTCAGACCCTTGCGCATACCGACCTCCTTATCCGTCTAGCTGGGCCGAGCGTAGCCCGATCCCCGCCTCTCTCATGAGAATACAGCGAACTCCCGACCGCGGTTCCGTCCGACGGCGGGGGGACACATGTCCAGGCGAAACCCCTCCCCTCGCCCGGTGTATATTGCCGCAGAAGGAGGGAGGTTGGAGGACGGGGAACTGGAGCTTCTTCAGAGGAGCCTAAACGGCGATCTGGAGGCATGGGGTGAGATCGTGAGCCGATACAAAGAGGCGGCGTTCGGGGTCGCGGTGGCCATCCTGCGCAACCGCGCCGACGCCGAGGACGCGGTGCAAGATGCATTTGTCCGTGCCTACACCCAGTTGCGGCGGTACGACCTGTCGCGCAAGTTCTCGACGTGGTTGTTCACCGTGACCGCGAACGTGGCGAAAAACATGCTCCGCAGGCGCCGCCGCGAGCCTCCTCCCAAGGAGGTGTGGACGGCGGACCCAGCGCACTTGGTGTGGCAAGAGGAGATGGAGCAGAACGTGCGCGAGGCCGTGTGGGGGCTCCCGGAGTCGTACCGGGCTCCGCTCGTCCTCCGGTACTGGCACGACCTTCCTCTGGAGGAGATCAGCGAGGTGCTCGGGATGCGACTGGGTACGGTCAAGACACGCCTGCACCGGGCGCGGGCGCTCGTGCGGGCAGAGCTCGCAGCGCGGGGGGTGATTCGGGATGCCGTTGGATGAGCTGGATCCCATGATTCGGGGGGCGATCGCGCGGGAGGTGCAGGCCGGCCTGCCGACGCTGGAGGGGTTGGAGGGACGGGTGGTGCGCCGCCTGGCCCGCCCCACCGTCCGCCGAACGCTCGTGCAGCGGATCCGGGAAGCGCTTTCGTCGGCGGTCATCCAGCCCAAGTGGGCCTTCGTCGGAGCGACGGCGCTCCTCGCCCTCGGAATCGCGATCGGGCGGCTGTCGCTTCCCGGGACCCGCCCCCTGTCCGCATCCGGAGCCAACCTGTTCACCGTGGCCGCGCCGGGCGCGAAGGAGGTCGTCCTCCTGGGCGATTTCTCGGCATGGCAGCCGATCAGCTTGTTCGACCACGACGGAGATGGGGTGTGGTCGGTGACGGTGGCGCTTCCCCCCGGCCGCTACGAGTACGCGTTCGTCGTCGACGGCCGCTGGGTGGGTCAGGACCCGGTCGCCGCAGAGTACGTCCGCACGTTCGGGGAGTACGTCTCCGTCCGCTACATCGGCGGTGACGGGCTGTGAGGCTTGCGGTCCTGATCGCTCTGGCGCTGGCGGTGGGGGGGACGGCCCAGGTGACCCTCTCCCCCTCGCCGGCATCCGAAGAGGTGTTGGACTTCCTCCAGACAATGACGGTTTCCCCTCAACTGAAGGCCGCGCTGACCCCCGTGCTGAGCGCGGGCCTGGCCACGAAGCGGGCGGCACCTCAGTTCGCTCTCCCATTCCTCCGCCAGCTTTCGGTGCGCCCGGCCCCGCAGGCCGAGGAGGCGCTCACCGTGATCCACCGGGCGCTGGAACGTGGGTTCATCGTGGACCCGCTCATGACCGAGGTGCTGAAGGGCCTCCAGATGGGACAGCCGTGGGAGAGGGTGAGGGAGATCCTCTGGATCCGCTACAACTCGCTGGTGGCCACCCAGCAGGTTCTCCTCCGGTACGGGATCGTCGGGGTCGGATCCCAGGCGCCGGGAGGGCCGCTTCTCGACCAAGACCGGCTCGTCCTCGAGCTGGCGTGGGCTGTGGGGGACTACTACTTCGTCCAACCACAGGAAACTCTGGAAGCGTACGTGCGCGCGCGCTTCCTCAGACTGCGCGGCCCTGTGCTCGCCCCGAGCGTCGTGGATCCACTGCTCAGGGTTCTGACCCAGGACCTCGTCCAGCAGATTTACCAAGCGATGTGGACGGTAGTCAACTAAGGAGGTCGAGGAACATGAGAAACATGTGGACTTTGGCAGTGGTGCTGGCTCTGGGGCTGTCGGCCATAGGCCAGGTGGAGCCGCTGGGGATCGTGGTCGAGCCGCCGGCGGGAGACCTCGTGGTCACGATTTCAACGGATAAACCAGCGTATGCGCTAGGGGAGACGGTCCGAATTACGTTCACCCTCAACCGGCCAGCGTACGTCTACATCTGGGACATCATGCCGAACGGCAACGTTCAGCAGATCTTCCCCAACCAGTTCGAGTCGCAGAACTTCTTCCCGGCTGGGACCCACACCATCCCCAGTCCTGGACGGGGGTACCAGTTCACGGTTGCGCCGCCCCTGGGGACGGAGTGGCTCCAGATCATGGCCTCCACCCAACCGGTGAGCGGGTTCACGGGGTTCTCCCCCGGCGACCCGTTCCCTCTCCTGGGCTCCGACCCCGAGGCGTGGGGAGCCCAGGTGCTGGGCCTCGTTCCCGAGCCGACCCAGCGCGCGTTTGACTTCACGAGCTTCCAGATCGTCTCGGGACCGGCACCCGGCTATGGCACCCTCGTCGTCCGTACGTCCCCCACGACGGCGAAGCTGTACGTGGATGGTGTGTTCCGGGGTTACACCCCCCGCACGCTCAACCTCGTCCCAGGGTTCCACGATGTCCTTATCCGCAGGACCGGCTACCTGGACTACACGGCGCGGGTGTTCCTCGTGGCGGGGGGGACGCGAACCCTCGAGGTCGTGCTATCCCCCATCGCTCCCGTGAACCAGCCGCCGGTGGCCCAGTTCACGTTCTCTCCCGCGAACCCCGCCCCGGGAGCCGTGGTGTCGTTCAACGCCGGGGCCTCCTACGATCCCGACGGGATGATCGTGAACTACCAGTGGGACTTCCAGAACGACGGAACGTTCGATCGGACCGGCGTGACCCCCACCTGGACGTTCCCCGCCCCCGGCACGTACAACGTCCGCCTCGTCGTCACGGACGGCCTGGGCGCCACCGGACAGACGATCCGCCCGGTCACGGTCGTCGCCGTGAACCAGCCGCCGGTCGCCCAGTTCACGTTCACACCCGCGGCCCCGCGACCGGGGGACTGGGTTCGGTTCGATGCCAGCGGCTCGTACGATCCGGACGGATCGATTGCGAGCTACCAGTGGGACTTCCAGAACGACGGAGTGTTCGACGCCTCCGGCCAGATCGTGTTCCACCAGTACAGCGTGGCTGGCACCTACACGGCGCGGCTCCTCGTGACGGACAACCAGGGGGCCACGGGGCAGACCACGCGGACCGTGACGGTGACGCCTGTCGTCGTGAACCAGCCGCCGGTGGCGCAGTTCACGTTCACCCCCCCAGCCCCGACGCCCGGAGCAACGGTGACCTTCAACGGAACCTCGTCCTACGACCCGGACGGGAGCATCGTGTCCTACGCCTGGGACCTCACCGGCAACGGGATCATCGACCGCACGGGGCCGGTGGTCACCTGGACCTACTCGATGCCCGGCGCCTACAACGCAACCCTTTACGTCACCGACAACCAGGGGGCCACGGGGCAGACGACCCAGCCGGTCGTCGTCGCAGTGGCCGGACCTCCGGGCATGCCGTCGATGCCCGTTCCGGGGATCTACGTCTGGGGAACGGACACCTGGCGGATCACGGTGAACGGAGCCTCGACGTGGGCGACCCCCCGGGGCTACCGCCTCGAGCTGCGGACGGACGGTCAGTTCATCAACGTGTCCACCGACGCTGGGCCCGTTCCACTTGGGCTTGTCCCCGAGCCGGTGAGTGAAGGGTGGCGGATCGTGTTCGAGGGCTCGGTGACCTCGGGCCGGATCACCCACTCGTTCCAGGTCCGCAACGCGACCTCGATCTACATGGACCTACGGCTGGACATGGACGGAGATGGGACCCTCGACCGGTCCCAGGGGTTCGTGCGGCTGCGCCAGTTCGGCGTGAACCCGCCGGTCAACCCCCTCGTCGTAGGGAGCCCCGAGGGCCACACCGGGGCCCTTGTTCCGTCGCTCAACTTCCGGATCGGGACCGCTCTCTCCTACACGGAGTCCGTGCGGATCGTGTTCTGGCAGACGACGATCGGAGGTCTCGAAGGGTTCTAGATCAGCCCGCGCTGCTGAGGACGCGAGGCCCGGCCGCTCACGGCCGGGCCTCGCCCCTGATGCCCCTTTCCTTGCCACCCCGCCCCGATATAATGCCCGCGAACGCCGGAGGCGGGCGCCCGTTCTCTTTCAGGTGCAGTGGGGGTCCCTTGCTTTGCGGAGACAAGGGGGTGGTCGAGGGACGGAAAGTGGCAGGGCCTGATTGGACCAGACACCCTAAGGGAGGTTACCGATGACACGAAAGACGTTGTTGTTGGCGTGTGTGCTCCTCGTCGGGTTGGGGGCATGGGCTGCCCCGAAACCGGGCGGGGAGATGGTGATTGGTTTCGGAACGGATCCTGAATCGCTCGACCCGAACAAGATCACGTCAGCTCCAGCGGGGATGGTGCTGACGCACATCGCTGAGACCCTCCTGCTCATGACGGAGGACCTGAAGGTCGCACCGCTCCTCGTGGAGAACTGGACGATCTCCGAGGATGGGTTGAACGTTCTCCTCTACGTCCGGAAGGGCGTCGTCTTCCACGACGGGGCTCCCTTGAACGCTGAAGCAGTGAAGGTCAACCTGGAGCGGTTCCGCAAGTCGACCTACGCGTTCCTCCTGTTCCCGCGGGTGAACACGATCGACGTGGTGGACGAGTACACCGTGCGTCTGAACCTCGACAAACCGTTCGCGCCCCTCATCGCTCACCTCACCCACAACTTCGTGGCAATCGTGAGCCCGAAGCAGATCGCCGAGCTCCCGGAGGGGAAGGACATCGCGGAGCCGGTGGGGACGGGCCCGTTCAAGTTCGACAAGTGGGTGCGCGGAGACTACGTGCGCATCGTCCGCAACGACAACTACTGGGGCGAGAAGCCGTACCTCGATTCGGTGGTGTTCAAGGTCGTCCCCTCCGATGCCACTCGGCTCGTGCTCCTCGAGACGGGCCAGATCCACGCGATGATGCGGGTTCCGCCGCTCGACGCCCCGCGCGTGGCGGCGACGAAGGGCCTCGAGCTCCTCCAGATCCCGAGCGTCCGCACGATCTACATCGCGTTCAACTACCAGAAGGCCCCGTTCACCGACGTCCGGGTCCGCCAGGCGATCAACTACGCGGTCGACAAAGAGGCGATCGTGAAGGAGATCCTCGGCGGCGTGGGCGGCGTCTCGGATGCCGCGATCATGCCGCTCGTGTTCGGGCACTCCCCCCAGGAGCCGTACAAGTACGACCCGGAGAAGGCGAAGTCCCTCCTCGCCGACGCGGGGTTCCCCAAGGGGTTCAAGTGCACCCTCTACCACCCCACGGGCCGTTACATGAAGGATGCCGCGGTCGCCGAGGCCGTCCAAGCCTACCTGCTTGAAGTGGGGATCGAGGCCCAGCTCATCACCATGGAGTGGGCAGCGTACCTCGCGTTCCTCCGCAAGCCAGTCAATGAGGCCACGTTCGACATGTTCATGCTCGGTTGGGGCTGCGTGACCCTCGACGCGGACTACGGGCTGTTCGCCCTGTTCCACACGTCAGAGTGGGCACCGGTGGGCTCCAACCGGAGCTTCTACTCGAACCCAACCGTGGACAGCCTGCTCGAGCTCGGCCGGGTCGCGCCCGATCCGACCTCGCGCAAGGCGATCTACGCCAGCGCGCTCAAAACCCTGTGGGAGGATGCAGGGTGGCTCTACCTCCACTACGAGGGGCAGCTCAACGCCCAGCGGACGGTGGCCAAGGGGCTCATCCACCACCCGCGGGAGTACATCCTCGCCCACAAGGCGTGGCTCGATCAGTAGGGTGAAATCGGGGAGGGCTTGCTCGGAGCAGGCCCTCCCCTCTCTCCTCTCGTGATCCAGTACACGATTCGGCGGTTGTTTCTGGCCATCCCGACCCTGTTCGGGGTCACCCTGCTTGTGTTCAGCATGGTGCGGATGCTCCCCGGGGACCCGGCGCAGGCGATGGCCGGGGTTCACGCCACGCGCGAGTACATCGAACAGGTGCGGCGGACCCTCGGCCTCGACCAGCCCCTTCATATTCAGTACGGTCGGTTCATGCTCGGGCTGTTCCGCGGCGACCTCGGCACCTCAATCCGCACGGGGCTTCCCGTGAGCCAGGAGGTGTGGTCACGGATGCTGCCAACGCTCGAGTTGACCTTGGTCAGCCTTTTCCTGGCAACGTTCTTGGGGGTCGCAGTGGGGGTCATCTCGTCCACCAAACCCTACTCCGTCTTTGATTACGCGAGCATGTTCGGCGCTCTGGTTGGGCTGTCGGTCCCGGTGTTCTGGCTGGGGCTCATGCTGATGCTTCTCTTCTCGGTCCGACTGGGGTGGCTCCCCGCTGCCGGGCGGGGAGGGCCCATCAACCTCATCCTCCCGTCTGTGACCTTGGCGGCGTCCTCCGTGGCCTTGGTGGCCCGCTTCACCCGATCCACGATGCTCGAGGTGATGCGCCAAGACTACGTGAACACCGCGCGGGCCAAGGGAGTGCGCCAGAGCACTGTGGTGATGCGGCACGCGTTGCGGAACGCCCTCATCCCCATCGTCACCATCATTGGGCTTCGGTTCGGGGCACTCCTCTCCGGTGCCGTGCTGACCGAGAACGTGTTCGCCTGGCCAGGCGTGGGGAGGCTGATGGTTGAGTCGATCAGCGCGCGGGACTACCCTGTAGTTCAGGGAGCGGTGCTCATGCTGGCGCTGGCGTTCGTCGTCATCAACCTCGTGGTGGACCTCCTGTACGGGGTGGTCAACCCCCGGATTCAGTACGACTAGGCGATGCACATTCTGAAACGGCTTGTCAAGCACCGACTCGCGCTGGTGGGGATGTGGGTCATTCTCGCATTCCTCGTCGTCGCTGCGTTCGCCCCGCAGCTCTCCCCCCGGGATCCCCTCAAGTTCTCGCTCGCCAACAAGCTGAAGCCGCCCTCGGCGGAGTTCGTGCTCGGAACGGACGAGCTTGGACGGGATCTCCTAAGCCGCGTCCTTCACGGGACCCGGGTCTCGCTGATGATGGCCGTGGTCTCCGTGGCCCTCGGCCTCGCCCTGGGGACGCCTGTGGGTGCCCTATCCGGGTTCTACGGCGGGGCTCCCGACATCCTGACCCAACGGCTCGTGGACATCCTGATGGCGTTCCCGGGGATCCTGTTGGCCATCATGGTCGTGGCCGTGCTCGGCCCCGGGTTGTGGAACACGATGCTCGCGGTGGGGATCTCGTTCGCCCCCACCTACGTCCGCGTGGTACGGAGCTCGGTCCTCGAGATCCGGGAGCGAGAGTTCGTGGAAGCAGCCCGCGCTGTGGGCACCAGCAACCTGACCATCGTCCGCCGACACATTCTGCCGAACTGCCTGGCGCCCTTGATCGTCCTCTCCACCCTCCAGATGGCCAACGCCATCCTATGGGCCGCGGGGTTGGGGTTCCTCGGTCTCGGGGCCCAACCCCCGACTCCAGAGTGGGGGACGATGCTTGGCCGCAGCCAGGACTACATCCGGATCGCTCCCCACTACGCCCTGTTCCCCGGGGCCGCGATCGCCCTGGCGGTGCTCGGGTTCAACCTCCTCGGCGACGGGCTCCGCGACGCCCTCGACCCGCGGCTGCGCGGCCGTCTGTAGAAACCGCCGGACAACCTTCCTGGCCGGGGCCCCTCCTCCTCGGTAGACTCCCCGCGGGTGATCGAATGAACCTGATTGAGGACGTATGGGCACGGGAGATCCTGGACTCGCGTGGCAACCCCACGATCGAGGTCGAGATCACGCTTGAGGACGGGACCGAGGCCCGGGCCGCCGTGCCCTCCGGCGCGTCCACCGGCACGCACGAGGCAGTTGAGCTGCGGGACGGCGACGACCGCTACCTGGGGAAGGGGGTTCAACGCGCGGTCCACAACGTAAACGAGATCATCGGGCCCGAGATCGAGGGGATGGACCCCCTGTGGCAGGAGGAGATCGACGCCCTCCTCATCGAGCGCGACGGGACCCCAAACAAATCTGGGCTCGGAGCGAACGCGACCCTTGCCGTGTCCCTCGCCTGCGCCAAGGCGGCCGCTGCCTCGCTTGGGATCCCCCTGTGGAAGTACCTCGCCGGCGCGCGGTCGGGCCGGATGCCGATCCCCCTCATGAACCTGATCAACGGCGGTGCCCACGCCGACAGTGGCCTCGCCATCCAGGAGTTCATGATTGTCCCCGTCGGCGCCACGGTGTTCGCGGAGGCCCTGCGCTGCGGGGCCGAGGTCTTCCACACCCTGAAGAAGATCCTCGAGGGGAAAGGAATGTCAACCGCCGTCGGCGACGAAGGGGGGTTCGCTCCCCGGCTGACCACGGATGAGGAAGCGTTGCGGGTTCTCGTTCAGGCGATCGAGGACGCGGGGTACGAGCCCGGGAGGGACGTCGCGCTGGCCCTGGACTGCGCCGCGAGCGGGTTCTACATCCCGGACCGCGGGGTGTACCGCCTGGCGGGGGAGCACACCGCAGCCGCGCTCGTCGATCTCTACCAAGACTGGATCAAGCGGTACCCGATTGTGTCGATCGAGGACGGACTCGCCGAAGAGGACTGGGACGGCTGGGCCCTCCTCACCGAGCGGTTGGGAGAGGAGGTCCAACTCGTCGGCGACGACATCTTCGTCACGAACCCTGAACTCCTGGGCCGGGGGATCGGGAGCGGCGTGGCCAACGCAATTCTCATCAAGCTGAACCAGATCGGCACGGTCACCGAGACGCTGGAGACGATGGACCTCGCGCTCGAGGCTGGCTACGCGAGGATCATCTCCCATCGCTCCGGCGAGACCGAGGACACCGCGATCGCGGACTTCGCGGTGGGGACAGGGTGCGGTCAGATCAAGACAGGTTCGGTGTCCCGCTCGGAGCGAGTCGCCAAGTACAACGAGCTCCTGCGCATTGAAGATACCTATGCCCCGCCCATGGCAACCTGGCCGCGGTAGGCGGTACCTCGTCCTGGGGCTGACCGTGGTCACGGTCCTCGGGGTGGGGTGGGCGTTCGGCACACGGGTCCTCACCATCCGCGATGTGCGGATGGACCTCATCCGCCTCACCCGGGAGGAGGCGCGAGTGCACGAAGAGATCTCGACCCTGCGCCTGAAGCTGGCCGCGGCAGGCACTCCCCAGGCCGTAGAAGAGGAGGCGCGACGGCAGCTCCGGTGGGGGTTCCCGGACGAGGAGCGGATCGTTCTCATCAGGAGGTAGCGTGGCGTTTGTTCACCTCCACACCCACTCCGAGTACTCACTCCTCGACGGGATGGGGCGGGTGCGGGAGTTGGTGGCCCGCGCAGCGGAGCTCGGGATGCCCGCCCTCGCCCTCACCGACCACGGGAACCTGTCGGGCACGGTCAAGTTCTACCGGGCGGCCAAGGCCGCGGGCGTCAAACCGATTCTGGGGTGCGAGCTGTACGTGGCCCCCGACTCCCGCCACTCCCGCGATCCGGCGACGGGGCGGTCCCCGCATCACCTCGTCGTCCTGGCCTCCGATGGAGCCGGGTGGCAGAACCTCCTCGTGCTCGCCAACCGCGCCCACACCGAGGGGTTCTACTACAAGCCGCGGGTGGACCTCGACCTCCTGGCCGATCACTCGGAGGGGTTGATCGCCCTCTCGGCGTGTGAGTCGGGCGAGGTGCAACGCCACCTCATCCGCAGCCGGCCAGACGAAGCGGCCGCGGCAGCCGGTCGGCTGGCGGAAATCTTCCGGGGAAGGTTCTACGTCGAACTCCAGGACCACGGATTGGAACGAAGTCGAACGCTGGTCCGCGAGCAGCTGGCCCTAGCCCGCCGTCTGGGCCTGCCCGTGGTCGCGACGGCCGACGTCCATTACCTCGATCCCGACGACCGCGAGCCCCACCAGGTCCTCATCAACATCCAGGCCGGAAAGAAGCTCTCCGACCCCGACGCCCGGTCGTTTGACGGCGAGGGGTACCACTTCCTGACCGAGGAGGAGATGCAGTCCCGATTTGAGGAAGTGCCCGAGGCCCTCGCCGCCACGGTGGAGGTTGCCGGGCGGTGCGAGCTCGAGCTCGACCTGGGACGGAGGCTCCTCCCACAGTACCCCAGCCCCCGTTCCCCCAACGACGAACTGGCAGAGCAGGCCTGGGCTGGGGCCTGCGCCCGGTACGGGGACCCCCTCCCTCCCGAGGTTGAGGAGCGTCTCCGCTACGAGCTCTCCGTCATCACCCGGATGGACCTCGCCCCGTACTTCCTCATCGTCGCTGATTTCGTCGGCTACGCGCGGAGGAGGAGGATCCCCGTCGGGCCAGGCCGGGGATCGGCGGCCGGCTCGCTCGTGTCATACGCGCTCGGGATCACCCAGGTGGATCCGCTCAAGTTCCACCTCCTGTTCGAACGGTTCTTGAACCCAGATCGGGTAAGCCTCCCCGACTTCGACATCGACTTCTGCATCCGCGGTCGAGACGAGGTCATCCGCTACGTTGCAGAGAGGTACGGGAGGGATCACCTCGCGCAGATCGCCACGTTCGACCGCATGGCAGCGCGGTCGGTGGTGCGGGACGTGGCCCGCGTGCTCGGGCTCCCGTACGAAAAGTCGGACCGCATCGCCAAGCTTGTCCCGTTCGGGATGCCACTGTCCCGCGCCCTGGCGGAGGTACCCCAGCTCAAGGAGCTGGCACAGGCCGAGGACGAACACCGCCGGCTATTCACGATCGCGCGCCGCCTGGAGGGGCTCCTGCGGAACAGCTCAACCCACGCCGCCGGTGTGGTCATCGCCCCCGAGCCCCTGGAGAGGTTCGTGCCGTTGCTGCGCCTGCCCGACGGGCAGTTCGTGACCCAGTTTGACATGCACGACGTCGAGGCAGTGGGCCTCCTCAAGATGGACTTCCTGGGGCTGCGCAACCTGACCCTCCTCGACGACGTGGCGCGGCTCGTCGAGCGGAGGCTCGGGGTGACGGTCGACCTCGATAAGCTCCCGCTTGACGACCCCGCCGTGTTTGAGCTCATCCGTTCGGGAAACACCTCGGGGGTGTTTCAGATCGAATCAGCGGGGATGAAGGCCCTCATCCGGCGGCTGGAACCAACCGAGTTCCGGGACCTCATCGCGATCCTAGGCCTGTTCCGTCCCGGACCGCTCGACTCGGGGATGGCCGACGACTACATCGAGCGCAAGCACGGCCGCCAGCCGGTCACCTACCCGCACCCGGCCACGGAGGAGGTCCTCGCCGAGACGTACGGACTTCCGATCTACCAAGACCAGATCCTCCTTCTGGCTCAACGGTTGGCCGGATTCGGCTTGGGTGAGGCCGACCTCCTGCGCCGGGCGATGGGGAAGAAGAAGCCCGAGGAAATGGCGGAGATGGAGGAGCGATTCGTGGGAGGGTGCGTCGCGCGGGGCATTCCGGCATCGGACGCGAGGAGGATCTTCGCCGACATCGAGAAGTTCTCGCGGTACGGGTTTGTCAAGGCCCACTCCACCGCCTACGCGTTCATCACCTACTGGACGGCCTACTTCAAGGCCCACTACCCGACCGAGTTCATGGCCGCCCTCCTGACCTCGGTTCAGGACAACACAGACAAGGTGGCGGCGTACATCGAAGAGTGCCGGGGGATGGGGATCGAGGTGCTGCCGCCCGACGTGAACGAGTCCGACGTCGCGTTCACGCCCGTGGCTGAGAAGAAGATCCGGTTTGGACTTGGAGCGATCAAACACGTGGGGGCAGGCGCGGTTGAGGCGATCCTCGCCCGGCGCGGGGAGGGGTTCCAAAGCTTCTTCGACCTCTGTCAGCGCTTGGATCCGGAACGGGTGAGCCGCGAGGCGGTGGAGTGCCTGATCAAGGCCGGGGCGATGGACCGGTTCGGGCTCCCCCGCCGGAGTCTGATGGCCCTGTCCTGCGAGGGGGTACGGCTCGCCCAGCTCACCCGGGCCCAGCGGGCCTCCGGTCAGCAGTCGTTCTTCGCGGCCGAAGAGCTTGTCCCCAAGTTGGAGGTCGAGCAGGCGGAGTTCCCCCGGGAGGTGCTCCTCGAGTTCGAGCGGGAGCTGCTTGGCCTGTACCTGTCTGGCCACCCCCTGGATGCGTACGCCTCCGAACTCCGGGCCCGGGGGGCGGTGACCCTCGCCGAAGCCGAGGCGCAGACCCGAGCGTTCACGGTCGCGGGCCAAGTCCGCACCGTGAAGACCGTGGGGACGGGTGATGGTCCGATGGCGTTCTTGACGCTGGAGGACCCAACCGGGGAGGCCGAGGTCGTGGTGGGATCGCGCCTGTACGAAACGTGCTCCTCCTTCCTCCAGGAGCGGACGCTCCTCGTCCTCCGGGCGCGGTGGTCAGATCGAAACGGGTCACGACGCCTGCAGGCCCTCGAGGTGGAGCCCCTTGCCCGCAACCGGGCAAAGCCCGCGGCCTGTTGGATCGAGCTCCCCGTTGAGCTCGCCACCCGCGACCTTGCCGCCCACCTCGGGGGGATCCTCGCGGATCACCCCGGACCCGTGCCAACTCGTCTTCGCGTCCGCGAGGGCAACCAGACGGTCACGGTGGAGGCTGGTCCCCGGTACACCGTCCAACCCTGCCCGGAGCTGAGACACAGGCTCGTCCAGTTGGGACCCGGGGTCCGCGTGGAGTGGGAGTGACCATTCCCCCCGTCTTGAAGCTCCTTCTCCCCGGCATGGGGGTGAAGCGGTGGTTTGTCCTCGCCCTGGCCTCAATCGCGCTGGTCGCGTTCGGGTCCCTCTGCCTTGTCGGCGAGGACGGGATGCGGGGCCTCTACACCCTGGTCCTCCGCCACTTCCCGTTCCTGTGGCGTCCCGTGGTGGGAGGGGCCGTGATCGGAGTCGGGCTCCTCGGGACGGTCGTTGGGATGGCGTGCGCGGTCCGGGCGATCCTCCATGCTGTCTCCCCCCAGCGGGGGGGGACCGTGGCCGAGGCCCTGTACCAGGGGAGGATCCTCCGCGCCGCCCCCCACGTCGTGGCGATCGGCGGGGGAACCGGGCTTTCGACCCTGCTGCGCGGGATCAAGACCTACACCGCCAACCTCACCGCGGTAGTCACCGTAATGGACACGGGGGGGAGCTCGGGGCGGCTGCGGACCGAGCTCGATGTCCTCCCACCGGGCGACGTGCGGAACTGTCTCCTCGCCCTGGCCGAAGACGAGGAGCGCATGGGCCGGTTCATGCAGCACCGGTTCCAAGCCGGGGAGGGATTGGTCGGCCACTCCCTCGGGAACGTCCTCCTCGCGGGGATGGAGCAGGCGGTGGGGGGGTTCGACCGGGCGGTAGAGGAAGCGAGCTACTTCCTCTCGGTGCGCGGGAAGGTCGTCCCCTCCACGCTCGACCGCTCGGACCTCGTCGCCGAGCTGGCCGACGGCCGTACGGTCGTCGGCGAGGCCACGATCGGTGCCGTGGGGGTGCCGATCCGTCGCCTCCGCCTCGCCCGGCCGGCGCGCGCCTACCCCGTTGCCCTGGACGCCATTGCGCGGGCAGACCTGATCCTTGTGGGACCAGGAAGCTTGTACACGAGCATCATCTCCAACCTCCTCGTCGACGGGATCGCCGAGGCAATTGCCCGCGCCCCAGGGGAGAAGATGGTCATCATGAACCTCATGACCGAACCCGGGGAAACGGACAGATTCCCAGCGAGCGCACACCTAACCGCCCTCGGCGAGTACGTCGACCTCCGGCGGTTCCAGGCCGTGGTGGTCAACAGCGAGCTCCCCCCCCCCGAGATCCTGTCCCGGTACCGGGACGAGGGGAGCGAGCTCGTGGCCGACGACCTCAGGGGGGCGAAGACGATGGGACTGCGCGTCATCCGCGCCCCCCTCCTCCAGCTCGTCGAGATCGAGGGAAAGCTCACTGTGAAGCACGACCCGCACAAGTTGGCTCGAGTTCTGGCCCGAGAATCACAAGCGCTGCGCCGCTCGTGGACCCGCTGGTTCAGCGGCTGAGGGGTCAGGATCCGGCAAAGAAAGAGAAGGGGGGCGACCGAGGTCGCCCCCCCTGCGGTTCGATCCAGAACTACGGGGCGATCGTGAGGGACAGGGTAGCGGTCTTGTTCTTCCCGCCGCCGCTTCCCCGCACCGTAATCGCCGGGTAGGTCCCCGTGGCCGCGTTCGCTGCTGCAGTCAGGGTAAGGGTTGCCGCGTTAGCGGTTGCTGGGCTGGGGTCAAACGTGGCCGTCACACCGGTCGGGAGGCCCTCGATCGAGAGCTCCACCGGGTCGGCGAATCCACCCACGCGGTTCAGGTTGACGGTCACCGTGGCCGTCCCGCCCGGCTTCAGGGACACCGAAGCCGGGTTCAAGGCCATGCTGAAGTCGGGAAGCGCCTCCACCGTCAGCCGCACCGTGACGGTCTTGTCAATCCCATCGCCCTTCCCGCGGATGGTCAGCGTGGGAGTGCCCGCGGCCGCAGTGGCCGCAACGTTGAGGGTGAGCGTGCTCGACGCGCCCGTTGCCGAAGCGGGGTTGAACGTACCCGTAACCCCAGCGGGCGCGCCCTCCAAGGTCAGGGCCACCGGCCCGGTGAACGTCGCGTTGCGGGTGATGTTGACCGTGACTGTACCGCTCGCACCCTGCTTCACCGTAAGAGCCGTCGGCGTGGCCGCGAGCGAGAAGTCCGGCTTCACCTGAACGGTAAGTTCGAGGGTCTGCTCCTTCTTCTTGTTCCCGCTCTGGGCGACGACCTTCAGGGTGTACTTCTGGGTGGCCACCGTGTCCCCCACGGTGAGGGTGAGGGTCGTCTCCGTCCCCTTCTTATCCGTCTTCACGGGGTCGAACTTCGCGGTGACCCCGGTCGGAGCGCCGGTGAGGGAGAAGCTGACCTCGCCCTCGAACCTCTCACGGGTGAACGTGATCTTCGTCGTCCCCGACCTCCCCTGAGGGACCGACATCGTGAGGGTGGTGGTGGGGAGCTTGAAGTCCCCGCCGCACCCCACGAGCAGAAGTCCTGCCAGAACCACCGCACCTACTCCCAACAGCTTCTTCGCGCGTTTCGTGTTCATACTCCTCCTTCCCCTCCGAATCGATGCCTGCGTTCTTGGGCTGTGCCCACTGGAGTCACAATTCCGTCCAGGAATCGGGGGAGCCAGCACGCAGAGCTCGCTCGGAGGGGTTCTTCCTCCTTTGGTCGGTCTTGCTTCCCCCGCTGCGGAACGCCTCCCGGGCCACGCTCGACTCCGCGGCAAGCTTATGGCGTTGCGCTCGGGACGTCAAATCGTGCACCTCAACACCACGAGAAGGGTTCAGCTCCCCAGCTTCGAGTCTTCGGTCACATAGAGAGACGGGGCGCCCCCCGCGCCCCTCCCCGGTCCTGAGCTTCATGTCCGGTTCATACCATTCCACACTGCCTTGTTAGCAACAGCCGCAGGGCTTCTTGGGCTGCTTCGGCTTCTCAACTTTCTTCTCCTTCATCAGCACGTGGCCTCGCCTCCTTCCATCGTCCCTCAGGGGAACGGTGTAAGCCGAGTATAGTCTGGTCTGCCTACCGGTCAACACCGCCCGCCGGCCCCGTTCTGCCCCCCAGCCGGGTCAGGCCGCCGTGAGCCGTTCGTGAAGAAACGAACGAACCTCCCGTAGAGGCATCCGCTCCTGGACCGTCGTGTCCCGGTTGCGCACGGTAACCGTTCCATCGGTCAACGTCTGCCCGTCCACGGTGAAGCAGTACGGAGTTCCCGACTCGTCCTGGCGGCGGTACCGCCGCCCAATGGATCCCTTCTCGTCGTAGTCCACGTTCCAGTGGCTCTTCAGCTCGCGGTAGAGATCGAGCGCGATTTCGGGCATCCCCTCCTTGCGGATGAGGGGGAGGACCGCGGCCTTGACCGGGGCGAGCCGGGGGTGGAGCTTGAGGACGACCCGCGGCTGGGGGACTCCCTTCTCGTCCGGGATTGCGTCCTCGGCGTAGGCTTCGCACAGGAACGCAAGCACCGACCGGTCCACCCCCGCCGAGGGCTCGATCACGTGGGGGACCAGGCGTTCCCCCGTCTCCTCGTCAAAGTAGGAGAGGTCTTTGCCGCTCCCGGGGTGGCGGGCTCTCCCATCGGGGCCCGTTTCCACCACGAGGTCGTCCCCGCGGCGGACGAGCTTCCCCTCCATGTGCGAACGGAGGTCGAAGTCCCCGCGGTGGGCGACCCCCTCGAGCTCGCCGAACTCCCCTTCGGGGAGGAACGGGAACGCGTACTCGATGTCCGCCGTCCCGCAGCTGTAGTGGCTCAGCTCCTCCGGGGCGTGCTCGCGGAGCCGGACCTTGTCGCTTCCTAGCCCCAGCGCGACGTACCACCCGAGCCGCCGGTCCCGCCAGTACTCGTACCACAGGCGCGACTCCGCGGGCCGGCAGAAGAACTCGATCTCCATCTGCTCGAACTCCCTCGAGCGGTAGGTGAAGTAGCGGGGGGTGATTTCGTTCCGGAACGACTTCCCGATCTGGGCGATCCCGAACGGGAGCTTGACCCGGGCGGTGGCGAGGACGTTCCGGAAGTTGACGAACATCCCTTGGGCCGTCTCCGGGCGGAGGTAGGCCTCGCTCTCGGGGTCCACGAGGGCCCCGATGTAGGTCTTGAACATGAGGTTGAACTCCCGGGGGGGCGTGAGGTCGCAGGTTGTGTGCTCGCCGGGTCGCTTTGAGGGCTTCTCCGGGCACTGGCTTGTGGCGATCTGGTCAGCGCGGAACCGGGCCTTGCAGCGTCGGCAATCGACGAGCATGTCGTGGAAGAGGTCGTAGTGCCCGCTCGCCTTCCACACTTGAGGGTGCATGACGATGCTCGTCTCCAGACCGACCATCGCGTACGGGGAGGGCATACCCGGCGGAGCGGTTGTGTCGTCGTGGCCCCGCACCATGTCCTGCCACCACGCCTCGCGGACGTTCCGCTTGAGCTCGACCCCAAGCGGGCCGTAATCCCAAAACCCGCCGATTCCTCCGTAGATCTCGCTCGAGGGGAAGATGAACCCCCGCCGCTTACAGAGCGAGACCACCTTGTCCATCCGATCGTTCTTGTCCGACATGATTTTCGGTCTCCCTTTGGGCCCCGCGGCGAGCCTACTGGACCGCGTGTCGCGCCACAACCCGGCCCGTTTCCTCCGCAGCTTGGAGCAAGGAGGACGCGCGGTCCAGATCAAGGTCCTCACGGCGGTAGCGCCACGCCCAGTTCCCGTCCGGCTTACCTGGGGTGTTCATCCGGGCTGAGGAGTCCGCCCCGAGGACATCCTGCAGGGGGACGATCGCCAACGCGGCCCGGCTGGAGAACGCGAGGCGGATGAAGCTCCACGGGACATCCTCTTCCCCGGCGCGGAGCCCGTGGCGGGCGAGGTAGCTCCAGACCCGCTCCCGCTCGGCCTGTGACGCGGTCCGGAACCAGCCGCGGGTCGTGTCGTTATCGTGCGTCCCGGTGTAGACGAGGACCCGGCCGTGATCGGGGTAGTTCTCGGGGAGGTGGGGGTTCGCCTCTCCCCCCTGAAACGCAAACTGGAGGACCCTCATCCCCGGGAGCCCGAACCCGTCGCGAAGGGCCTCCACCTCGGGAGTGATCACCCCGAGGTCCTCGGCAACGATCGGCACGTCGCCAAGCTCGCGCCGGATCGCCCACAGGAGGTCCTCTCCCGGGGCCGTAACCCACCTCCCGTGGATCGCGGTCGGCTCGCTCGCGGGGATCTCCCAGTACGCCTGCAGCCCCCGGAAGTGGTCGAGCCGCACGAGGTCGCACGTCCGGAGCGCGTGGCGAACGCGGGCAATCCACCACGCAAACCCTTCCTCGGCATGGACGTCCCACCGGTAGAGGGGGTTCCCCCACCTCTGTCCGGTAGCGCTGAAGTAGTCGGGGGGAACGCCCGCGACCACGGTGGGGTTCCCGTGGTCGTCGAGGTGGAACAGACCTCGGTGCGCCCACACGTCGGCCGAGTCGTGGGAGACGAAGATCGGCATGTCGCCAATGATCCCGATCCCGTGCTCTCCCGCGTGGGCCCTCACCCGCTCCCACGCCCCGAAAAAGCACCACTGGGTCCAGATGTGAAACCCAACGTCTTCAGCCAACGCCCGCCGGGCCGCGGACACGGACCGTGGAACCCGCCGGGCAAGCTCGCTCGGCCACGTGGTCCAGGGGGCGCCCCCAAACCGGGCTTTGAGCGCCATAAACAGGGCGTAGTCAGGAAGCCATCCTCCCTCCGCTCGGGTAAACCGGGCGAGATCGCGCTTCTCCGACCGCGAGGCACGGCGGAGGAACCCCCTGTAGGCGCGGCGAAGGAGTGGCCAGCGGGTCTTGTAGACCCACCCGAAGTCCACCCGATCTGAGGGGACCGACGGGACAGGCTCCTCGCGGAGCCACCCCCGGGTCGAGAACTCGTCCGGGTCGAGGAGATACGGGTTCCCTGCGAACACAGAGAACGACTGGTACGGCGAGTCCCCGTACCCCGTCGGCCCCACCGGGAGGACCTGCCACCACCGGGCCCTGGCAGCCGCGAGCCAGTCGAGGAAAGCGCAGGCCTCGTCTCCGAGGTTCCCGATCCCCCACCCGTCGGGAAGACTCGTGGGGTGGAGAACAATCCCGAACGAACGCGCCAGGTCCATCGCGGGTAGCTTAGCGCACCGCGGATCGGGATTCAGACAACCTGTCGGGTAGACTAATCCGGAGGGCATGGTGTCAAGACAACCGGTCAAGCGGGCGTGGCTGATCGTCCTGGGGATCGCCGGGATCGCTGTTGGGATCGTCTTGGCGCTCGTTCGTCCGTTCGCTCCCCCGCCCGGCCCTCCCGAACCGGGGGAGATCCCCCGCGAGTGGTTCACCCCAACCCCCGTTCTCCCTCCAGCAGTGGAACCTTTGGACGAGGCCGAAACTCCGGCCAAGGGGGAGGACACGGACCGTGAGGATGTCGCCCCCCCGTTGCGCTCCCCCCTCTCGGTGGGCTACGTCCAGGTGGGCCGGATCGTCTACGAACTCGACGGGAAAAGGGTTGCGGAAGAGAGCTACCGGTTGGAGCGACCCAGCGAGAACACGGTCCGGCTGACCTCGTCGGGGAGCTTCTTCGTCCGGGTCTTGTTCGTCACGGTAACCGTCACCTTCGACCAGGAGATCGACCTCGACGCCGAGCTTCGGCCCCGGGCGTACACGCTCGAGGCTCGGGGCCCGCTCGGGTTTGGGAACAGGCGAATCGCGGTGGGCGTGGAGGGAGGAGTGGTCACGGCGACCGTGGGGGAAGAGAGGCGTGAGCTCGTGCTCCTCGAGGGGAACGCCCTGTTCACCGGAACGCTAGCAGCATACGTCATTCTGCCCGCCCTCTACGCAGCCCGTGCCTCGGACGGGGCACTGCAACTGACCGCCATCGGCGCCGGAACGGGGCCGGGCGGAAGGTCACAGACCGGATCCACCGAAGAAGGCGTTGGAGAGCTGAAACGCCAGGGGACGGCGGAGATCGAGGTGGGAGGCAGCGTGCTCGTTCTTGAGCAGTACCGCGCCCAGACGGGCAGCTTTGGAGGGACCCTCCTTGCCCGGGGGACCGAGTTCGTGGCGTTCCTCGGGGAAGGCGAACGCCCCCTCACGGCCTACCGGGTAGACCTCTTCCCCCGGGGGATGCCGCGGACCGCGCGCCGCTGAGAACGGGGGCGTCGGGGAGAGAGAACTCCCGTAGAGCTAAAGCGACTCCCGAGAAGGCGCGTTCCGTGCCCGTTGACGACGGCAGTGGCCCCCTCTAGCCCAGGATCGCGGCGAGGTCCTCCTGGGGCGTGCCGATGGGCCGAAGGCCGAACGCCTCACCCAGGACCTTCAACACCTCCGGGGTGAGAAACGCGGGCAGGCTGGGCCCAAGACGCATTCCCCGCATCCCGAGGTGGAGGAGGGTGAGAAGGATCGCCACCGCCTTCTGCTCGTACCATGAGAGAACGAGGGACAGCGGCAGCTGGTCTAGCCCGCAGCCGGCCTTCTCGGCCAGCGCCCCGGCGAGGCGAATCGCGGCGTAGGCGTCGTTGCACTGCCCGACGTCGAGGAGCCGCGGCAGCCCCGCCAGTTCGCCGAACGGGAGCTTGTTGAATCGGTACTTTCCGCAGGCGAGGGTGAGGATGAGGCAGTCCTCGGGCACGGACGTCGCGAACTCGGTGTAGTAGTTGCGACCCGACTTGGCGCCGTCGCAGCCGCCGATGAGGAACACGTGCCGCAGCTTCCCCTCCTTGACGAGGTCGAGCACGGACGCCGCCGCATCGATGAGGGTCTTCCGGCCGAACCCAACGGTGATCGTCTGTTCCGGCACGTCCTCCGGGAAGCCCGGCGCAGCAAGGGCGGCCTCGATCACCGGCGTGAAGTCCCGCCCCGTGACGTGACGCACCCCCGGCCAGGCCACAAGGTGGGAGGTGAAGATGCGGTCCATGTAGGACTCCGCGGGTTTCTGGATGCAGTTCGTCGTCATGAGGACCGCGCCGGGGAAGGCGGCAAAGTCGCGGCGCTGGTCCTGCCACGCCCCTCCGTAGTTGCCGACGAGGTGGGGGAACGCCCGCAGGGCGGGGTAGCCGTGGGCGGGAAGCATCTCTCCGTGGGTATAGACGTGGATCCCCTTTCCCTCGGTCTGGCGAAGGAGTTCGTACAGGTCCTGAAGATCGTGGCCGGAGACGACGATCGCCTTGCCCTTCACCACGGTCACCCGAACCTGGGTCGGGGTGGGGTCGCCGAACGCCTGGGTGTGCCCCTGGTCGAGGAGCTCCATCGCCCGCAGGTTGGCCTCCCCGCAGCGAAGAGCGAGGGAGAGGAGGGCCTCTCGGTCGAGGTCGCCGGCGAGGAGCGTGGCCAGCGCCTCGTGGAAGAACGCGTACACCCGGTTGTCCTCGGAACCCAAGGAGCGTGCGTGGACAGCGTAGGCGGCCGCACCCTTCAAC
>CAKZSO010000052.1 GCA_937921255.1 Candidatus Bipolaricaulota bacterium | reverse complement strand
CCTGAGGATCGGGAGAGGATCCTCGCCATCTCAGCCCAGATCTGGGAGGGGGAGGACTACATCCCGCTCGTCCTCGACGCCTGGCTCGCCGAGGGGGGCCTCGCCGTGGCCGAGCTCGATGGAACCGTGGCCGGGTTTGCGAAGATGACGCTCCTCGCCCCGGGCGAGGTGTGGCTCGAGGGGCTGCGGGTCGACCCCGCCCACCGGGGCCGGGGCGTCGCCAAGGCCCTCGCCCAGCACCAGCTCGAGTCCGCGCTCGCCCTCCGGCCCCGCTCGATCCGGTTTGCCACCGCCGAGGTGAACGTAGAGAGCCTGCACATCGCCCGAACGCAGGGGTTCCAAGAGATTGCCCGATTCGTCTACGTCGAGGGCCCGGTGAGGGAAGAACCCGCGCCCCCCGAGGTCTCCCCCGTTTCCGACATCGGGCTAGCCTGGGAAGCTGTCCGTGCCTCATGGGCGTACGGCGACGCGCGCGGCTTGCTCGGATGGGGGTGGCGGTTCCCCGAGCTTTCGCCGGAGCGGTTCGCCCGTCTCGTGGCCGACCGGGCGGTCTTCGCCTGCGGCGATCCGGTGCGGGGAGTCCTCATCCTCCAGCCCGACCCCTACGCCCCCGCGTCCTTCGCGGCGATCGGCTTCCTCGCGGGAGACGACGCGGCCCCCGACGCGCTCCTCTCCCGCGCCCACGCCTGGGCCGGCGCGCGGGGGATCGGGTACCTGTCGGCGATGGTGCCGGGCGAGGAGAGCGTCGAGACGTTCGCCCGGCACGGTCTCGCGCCTCTTCCCTACTTTCGGTACGTGCTCGTCCTCGAGTACCCCCTTCGGTGAGCCTCGTTCTCGCGGCGGTCCTGTTCTGGTCCACCCTCGGGGTGATCGGGAAGACGCTCTACGCCCTCGGGGCCGAGCCCCTGTTCGTGGTTACGTTCCGGGTGCTCTTCGCCCTGGGGATCCTGGGGGCGGGACTGGCCCTCGTTCAGCCGGGTCTCGTCCCCGCCCCGCGAAAGGGGCTCCCCGGCCTGGCCGTGTACGGGGTCGTTGCCGTGGGGGCGAACTTCGCCCTGTTCTTCCTCGCCCTCCAGCACACGACCGTGGCCACGGCGATCCTCGTCGCCTACACCCATCCCGCCCTGGTGGCCCTCCTCGCGTGGCCCGTCCTCGGGGAGCGGCTCGACCGGCGGAAGATCGCCGCGCTCGCCCTCACCACGGGAGGGGTGTTCCTCGTGGCCGGGGGCCACGACCCCGCGGCCCTCCAGGGTAGCCTCCTCGGCCTGGGCTATGCCCTCGGGAACGCTCTCTGCCTCGCCGCCTACAACCTGATGGGGAAGACCCTCGTGGCCCGGTTCAATCCGTGGACGGTGATGTTCTACGGGTTCCTGTTCGGCGGGTTGTTCCTGACGGCGGTGTGGGGGGGCCACGGCGCGGCGTTCCCTCCCTTGCCCGTCGAGGGATGGCTCCTGATCCTCGCCCTCGCCGCCTTCCCCTCGATCCTCGCCTACGGGCTGTACCTCGTGGCCCTGGGGAGGATGGAGGCGGGTCGGGCCGCGATCGCGGCCACCCTGGAGCCCGTTCTGGCCTCGGCCTGGGCGTGGCTCGCCCTCGGCGAAGGGATGCTCCTAGGGCAGCTTGTGGGCGGGGCCCTGGTGATCGCCGGGGTGCTCGTGCTGCGGGTCCGCACGGGATTTCAGAACACGTCGCATTCCACGCCGGTCTCCACGCGGTGGGCGGCTGAGGCATAACTTGACCAGAGGTGGGTGATCCGGTAACTTAAAAGCTACAAGGAGATGGTTGATGGTTCTTCCCACGAGAAACTGGCGTTTCATGGTCGCAGTTCTGGTGGCGACCGCATTGAGCCTAGGCACTCTTGGGTTGGCCAGTAGCGTATCACCAGAGATTGACGACGGGTGTGGAGCTTCTGAGCTTCAGACCCAAGTGGAGAGCAGCGAGCTTCACGATGTGAACGTAACCACCGCCTATCCAGTCGCAGTCTACGATGTGCGACCCGATCCGTCCACCGTTACAGGTACGGGGACTTGGTTCAAGGTCATCTACTTCTACGACATCGGCAATGACCCACAACGGCAATGGGTTGGTCGCTTCTACTGGATCGAGGTCAGGGTGTTTGATCTGACCGGGCGCCAAGTTGCTTTTGCCACAGGCCAGGACTGCACGCAGGTCTGGTGGTCAATCGGCACCTTGCGAAATGGAACGTACATCTACCAGGCTACGGTGAAGGATGCCTGGCTGGGGAACTTGCTTACGTTTGGGCCATTCCAGGGGCACGTCTACATCCAGCGCTAGGGGAGCGCGTTGCTCACAACACCGCTGCTATTCGCGGTGATCGTGGATTCTGACATTGGATACGAGAACCCGGCGACGCGGGTTGAGCGTTGTGCATGCCCATGCAACGCATTTTTCGTGTGGTCAACCGGAGGTGATCGAGGTGTTGAGCCGGAGCAGCAGTCGGATTGCAAGCGGGTCACTGATCCTGGCCGGTCTGCTGGTGGGCCTGCTGGGGTGCGCCCGACTCCACGAAGCACTGGTTGGACCCGTGCCCAAGGGCCCGATCGTGACCCTCGAGGCGGTCCCCATCTCGGTGTCAGCGGGAGAGCGGGTCACGTTCTACGTCTCCGCGCACGCGCGGGAGGGTCGGAAGATCGAGTTGTTCACTCTGAGCTTCGGTGACGGAACAAGGTTCATGTCCGAACCCATGGCCGTCGTGTCCATCGACCGTCAAGAGATCGTGCACGTGTACACCGTTCCCGACGGGGTGGATGTGATGACCCTCGAGGCCCAACTCAATGTCTACGACGACGCCCGCAACCGGGGCCACGACTTGGTGTGGATCACGGTGGGGCGAGGGCAACCCTAGCTGAGCCCCCGGGGGCTCGGCCGTCACCGTTGGGCGATCCGTCAGGGGCCGCTACCGCCGGCCAGAGGCCGGCTGGGAGAGCGCGCTGCATCCGGTGGCATGGCACGCGCGTACACGGTACCAGTAGTTCAGCCCGACGGCCGCTGAGGTATCTTCGATGCTCGTCGTCTCTACCTGGCCGACCACTGTCCCAAACGTCCCGTCTGGGAAACGATCGCGGAACACCTGATACAAGGTCGCCCCCGGAACGGGATCCCACGAGATGACGATCTTGTCCGGGTATTGGCGGTCGGTTGCTCGAACGTTGGTGGGAGCGGGGGGATAGCCGGCGTAGCCTGCCGCGGCGGCTGACTTGGGACTGCAGCCGGCCGCGTTGCACGCCTCGACCTTGTACCAGTACATCCGTCCCTGGTTGGCACCGCCCACTCGGTCGATGTACACGAGGGAGGACTCGCTGCCCACGAGTTCGTACTCTCCTTCGCGGGAGTCGGCGCGGAACACGCGGTAGCTCGTCGCGCGCTCCACGGGAAACCACGTCACGCGGATCTCCGTCTCAAACTGCCCCAGCGACGCCGTGACCCCCGTGGGGGCCCGATCGGGAGGAAGGGTCGGGGTGATCCCGCTGAGCAAGTCGCATCCCGTCAGCACGATGCCCGCCGTCAACAGCGCGAGCACACAGGCCACGTTCCAGACAAGCTTCCAGGTCTTCTCTTTCATCGGCGCTCCCCTCCTCTGCCGGAGATGATCTTAGGCGGAGGAGGGGGGCGCGACAAACGCGGGGAGCCGCGGGTCGAGGGCCCGCAGCTCCGCGAGGAGGGGGTTTCGTGCCGCGCCAAGGGCCCCCACGATCTCCTCCTCCAGGGCGAGGAGCCCGGGCAAGGCCCGAGCGATCTTCTCCCCTTCCGCCGAGTACCGGCAGGAGAGACAGGTCACCCGGGCCTCGAGGCCCACCACCTTGTCCTCCTCCACGATCTTGTCCGCGTAGTGGACGACCTTCTCCTCCCACGTCTCCGGGTGAGCGCCCAGGACGTGGCGCTCGGCGATCTGGGCCAGGGCCGGCCACCCGAGCGCGTGGAGGATCCGCCCGGTCACCACCCCGTGGTCGGCCGGCTTCTCGGACGAGAGCTTGTCCAGGTCGTGGAGGAGCGCTCCCCGGTGGGAGAGGAGAGGGTCTACGTGGACCCCTTGGGCGTGGAGGAGCGTGGCAAGATGGTGGGCGACCGCCGCCACGGCCAGCGAGTGCACGATGATGTTCTCCGGGACGGCGTGTTCGTGTAGGAGCTGTAGGGCCGCGGGGATGTCGGGGAGGAAGGGGTGCTCCAGCACCTGAGGAAGGTCGGTCAGCACCCGGATCTCTGCATCGTGGACAGGGTGGACGAGCGGACAGTGGGAACGGGTGGGGTTGAACCACACCGCTTGCAGCCCGGCTGTCTTGGCGCCGACGATGTCCGCGCCGTACGCGTCCCCGACCATCACCGCTTCCGCCGCGGAGAAACCCGCGCGCTTCAGCACAGCGTGGAAGAACGCGGGGTTGGGCTTGCTTACCCCGAGATCGCGCGCCGTGACGACGGCGGACACGTACTGGTCGAGCCCGGCCCGGGAGAGGGCCTTGCGGACGAGGATCTCGTCGGACGCCCCGGCATTCGTGGCCACGGCGAGGGCGAACCGGGCGTGGAGGGCCTCCAAGGCGTCCCTTGCCCCCGGAACTGCCTCGACCCGCGGCCAATCGGCCATCGGGCCGTCGAATCCGGGGATCTCCCGCATCAAGGTTCCGCCCCAGTCGAACAGGACCGCCCGAATGGGAACGCGTTGGCTGTTCATCTTTCCGTGATCATATCCGGGGCGCGATTTCCCAGTAGAGGGACTCGTTAGTGCGGTCGGTGAGTCGGAACCCGGACTTATCGAGGACGCGGGTCGAGGCCGGATTGTCCGGCGCGCACTCGGCGACGACCCTCTTCACCTCGGGATGGGTGAACGCCCAGTTGACAAGAGATCCCACCGCCTCGGTGGCGTAGCCCCGATCTCGGTGAGCGGGAGCGATTCCGTACCCGATTTCCACTGTTCCGTCGTGGTTGGGCCGCCCTTTGAACCCTGCGTCACCAACTACCGCGTTCTGTGCTCGGTCAATGGCGATCCAGATCCCCCAGCCGAGGGAGGCCGGATCGTGGAGGAGCTCCTGCAGGTAGAGGGGGATGACCTTCCGCAGTGCGGGATGGGGCCAGCCAGCGGGCATCTCCGCACCGAGGCTCCGTTCTGCTGCGGGGGGATCACACAGCAGGGCTTGGGCGACCTCGAGGGGACACGCGACGAGCATGAGTCGATGCGTGGTCAAGATCACCTGTCGATCGTACCCTGGGAATAGATCTCGCGGCGGGCGATGCGGACGACATGCTGCGGGCATTCGCGTTCCTCGACACTGCCTTCGGGCGGGAGACCGATCGCCCATCATCGTCCCTTTCGCGCTCCCAGGGTGAGCAGAAGGGGGATCCTGTCCGCGTACTTCGGGAGGCAGTACCAACGCCCGTCCGCGGTCGTCATGCTCGGGAGGAGCGGGAAGAACAGCCGGTCGTACTCGTTCAGGAACTCGAGCGTGAGCCCCGCTCCGAGGACCGCGTTCACGACGTCCGAGAGGCTCCAAATCCACTCGTGCGACGGGTGACCCAGGCGGTGGGACGGATCGGCGTAGTCGGGTCCGCCTGCCTCCCACCGCACGGGTTCCGGGCGGTGGAAGTACGGGTGGACGAACGCGGGTTCACCGGGCCGCTGCTCCTCGAGGGCGTTGAGGATCGGGTGGGACTCCATGAGGTAGAAGACCCCACCGGGAGTGAGGAACCGGGCCACGACCTGGGCCCAGGCCCCCAGGTCGCGCAGCCAGCACAGGACGCCACGTGAGGTGTACACGATGTCGAACTCCTCCTGCAGAGCGCCGGGGAGGTCGTACACGTTGCAGTGGACGAACCGCGCTTCGAGCCCGAGCTCGTCTCTCAAGGCCTCGGCGCAGCGGATCGACTCGGGCGAGAAGTCCACGCCGGTGACGATCGCCCCGTGGCGGGCCCAAGCCAGGGTGTCCGTGCCGATGTGGCACTGCAGGTGCAGGAGCCGCTTTCCGGCTACGTCGCCCACCTCGCGGAGCTCGATCTCGTCGAGGATCTCCGCCCCATCGCGGAGGAGCTGGACTTCCTTGTAGGCGCGGATGTGGACGCGGGCTTTCTCGTCCCACAGGAGGCGGTTCGCCTCCTCGGCCTGGCGGTGTTGATCTCGATCGGTCATCGCGGCGTGTTCCCCTCCCTTCGGGGGCAAAGTGTGCCTTGCCCAAAGGACGCGATCGAGGGCCTGGGGTTCGCCCTCGAGCGCGTGCGCGGCGGCAAAGGACTCCCTCAGCCGTTGCGGGAGCCCCGTCCGTCCGTGATCCTAGGTTCAGGGGTGCGGACCATGGGGAAACGGGCGATGAAGAGGACGAAGCAACGCCGGGCCCCGTTGTGGCTGGCGTGGGTGCCGCTGCGGGCGCGGGAGGACAGCCACCTCCGGCGCCCGGTGACAACCGTCTTGCGGCAGGATGCGCCGGTCCTGCGGGAGGGACAGACGGTTGGGGAGGCGCTGGAGAGTGCCCGTGTCCACGGACTGGGCGATCGGCCGTTCTACTTCTACGTCGTGGACGAAGCCGGTATGCTCGTGGGCGTCGTCCCCACCCGCCGCCTTCTCACCGCGCCCCTCGACCGCCGGCTCGCCGATCTCGTCGTCCGCCCCGTGCGCACCGTTCCCAAAGGTGCATCGGTGCTCCAGGCGTACGAGATGATGCTCCAGCACAAGCTCCTCGCCCTTCCCGTGGTGGACGAAGACGGACACCTGTTGGGGTTGGTCGATGTGAGCGCGCTGCTGAGCGAGCCGGTGGACCCGGGGGACACCGACGCCGTGTTCGAGACCGTGGGCCTTCACGTGGCCCAAGCGCGGCTTGCCTCGCCAGCGAAAGCCCTGCGGGTCCGGTTCCCGTGGCTCGTGGCCACCCTGGCGAGCGGGGTCTTGTGTGCGCTCCTGATCAGCGTGTTCCAGGTCACGCTCGAGAAGAGCCTAATCCTGGCGTTTTTCCTCACCCTGGCCTTGGGATTGGGGGAGAGCGTGAGCATGCAGTCCGCGGCGGTGACGATCCTCGCCCTACGGGCGAAGCGACCGTCGTTTCGGTGGTACGTGACGGCCCTACGGCGCGAAGCGGGCGCCGCACTTCTCCTCGGCGCCGTGTGTGGGTTCATCGTCGCGGCGGTGGTGTGGGGCTGGCTGGGGGAACGCGTGGCCGCGGTGGCGATCGGGTTGAGCCTGGTCCTCAGCATCACCGCGGCCAGTACCTTTGGGCTGAGCATCCCGACCCTCCTCCACGCCCTCAACCTCGATCCGAAGATCGCCGCGGGGCCCCTTGTCTTGGCTATCAGCGACATCTGGACGGTCCTCTTCTACTTCGGTATCGCCACATTGCTCCTGTAACTGGAGCTCTTCCTCTTCTACAGGGCAGCGCGGATCTGATGTGCCAGCTCCCGACGGACGGGCTCGGGGGCGAACGACGCTTTCGCGCTTGAGAGGAGGATCGTCCGGACCTCGTCGGGGCCGAGGTTGAACGCCTCCACAACCCGCCACAGCTCGTCGGTAGACGACGTTCGGGACATGAGCCGGTTGTCGGTGTTCACGGTCACGGGGATCCCGAGGTCGAGGTAGCGCTTCAACGGGTGGTCGGAGAGGGTTCGCATGATCCCCGAGATCTGGAGGTTGCTCGTCGGGCAGGCTTCGAGCGGGATCCCGGCCTCCCTCACCCGTCTCTCGGCCGCCGGGTCCTGGTAGAGGTACACCCCGTGCCCGATCCGCTCCGCCCCGAGGTCGAGGGCCTCCGCGATGTGCTCCGGGCAGCACCCCTCCCCGGCGTGGAGGGTGAGGTGCACCCCTGCCTCCTGCGCAAGGCGGATCGCCACCGCGTGGCGGGAGAGAGGGAACCCCTCTTCCGGACCGGCGAGGTCGAACCCCACGACCCCGCGGTCCCGGTACCGCCCGGCGAGGAGGGCGACCTCGGCTGACCGCTCCGGCGGCTCCTGGCGCATTCCACAGAGGATCACTCCGGCCCGGATCGGGAGTTCCGCCTCGGCCTGCTGTGTCCCGGCGAGCACCGCCTCCACAACCTCGTCGGGGATGAGCCCGCCCCGGAGGTGGAGAAGGGGGGCAAACCGGATCTCGATGTAGACGACGTTCTCCTGTGCCGCATCCTCGCAGAGCTCGTACGCCACCCGCTCGAGGGCCTCCGGGGTCTGGAGGAGGGCCACCGTGATCCGGAACGCCTCGAGAAACTGTTCGAGCGAGCACGGGACGCGGGGGAGGACGGCCTTGTCTACCGAACCCGCGATCGCGGGCCTCTCTTGGGCCGGTAGCGCGTCCCACAGCTCGCGAACCGTCCCCGGCCGGAGCGAGCCGTCGAGGTGGCAGTGGAGGTCGAACTTGGGGAGTCTGGCGATCGTCGCGCGATCCATGGGACGGTCCTACCCCATCCCCGCTCGGTCCGCAACTACGGGGCGTCCTATACTCGGCCCCATGGCGTGGGACGTGGTTGTCCTCGGTGGAGGCCCGGCTGGCCTGTTCGCGGGGGTTACCGCTGCGGAAGAGGGGGCGCGGTCTATCGTCCTCGAGCACCTGCCGAGCCCCGGTCGGAAGCTCCTCGCCGCCGGTGGTGGGCAGGGGAACCTCACCCGCAGCGGGGAGATCGCTGACTTCCTCCCCCACTACGGAGGTGGCGCCCGGCCGGGCGAGGCGGGCCGGTTCCTGCGTCCGGCCCTGTACGCGTTCTCGAACCGCGATCTCGTCACCTGGTGCGCCCGGCGGGGAGGTCCCTTGGTCGAGGATCCGGACGGCCGCGTCTTTCCCCGTTCCCGACGGGCCGGGGACGTGCTCGACTTGCTTCTTGCCGAAGCCCGGCGGCGAAGGGTGCAGGTGAGGACTGGGGTTCGGGTGCGCTCGATCCGGGTCGAGCGGTTGCGGTTCGCTGTCTTGACCGCCCCCAACGAGAGGCCAGTTGCCGAGGGGACAACCCTTGTCCTGGCGACGGGGGGCCGGTCGTACCCTTCGCTTGGGGCCACGGGCGATGGGTACAGGATCGCCTCCTCCCTCGGCCACCGGGTCGTCCCCCCCCGCCCGGCGCTCGTCCCGCTCGTGGTCGAACGGAGGTCGTTCGCTCCGTTCGTCCCCTGTGCTGGCGTCTCCCTCACCGGGGCGGCGGTCGTCCTCGTCCGGGCGGGGCGAGCTATCGCTACGGGTCACGGCGACGTCCTCTTCACCCACCGCGGCCTTTCCGGGCCGGCGATTCTGGACCTGTCGCGCCGCGTCCTTCCTGGGGATGTGGTTCGCGTCCCGCTCCTTCCTGGCTCAGGGGACGTCCACGCGACCGAAGCTCGGCTTGGGGCGGAGATCGCCGCCCATGGCAAGCGGACCGTGGCGAACCTCCTCCAGGGCATAGGCGTGGTGGCGTGCCTTGCCCGAGCGCTGGGCACTTCGCTGGATCTCGACCCGGCGACCAAGGCGGCGGAGCTTCCCCGGGACGCTCGCCGCGCGCTGGCGGCGAGCCTCGCCGCAGGGGGCGATGGAGGTCACCCGTTCCCCGTCCGCTCGGTGGGGGGTTGGAACGAGGCGATGGTCACGGCGGGCGGGGTGGCGTTGGCCGAGGTGGACCCGAAGTCGCTGGAGAGCCGGATCGTCCCCGGGCTCTTCTTCGCCGGGGAGATCCTCGATGTGGACGGGGACACAGGTGGCTACAACCTCCAGGCCGCCTTCTCCACCGGTTCTCTCGCGGGAAGGAGCGCCGCCCAGCGCGCGGGAGGACGTTCCGACGTTCCCCACCGAGGAACGAACAAGCTCTAGCGCACCGGGGAGGATCGAGAGACGGTGTCCCCGGTTGCCTTTCGGCCTCGGTGGTCGGTTCCGTTTCTCCCTCTGAGGTGGTGCTGGAGGAGGGCGAACGCACGTTGGGAGAACCGGATTCGTGCCTCGGGGACAGAGCGGAAGGTCAGCCACGGGGTCGGTCCCCGCCCCTGCGGGCGGTGGACCTCGATCTCGCTCCACGGGATGAACAGCGGCGGATGGAACGGCCGAAGCACCCAGATCGGCGCCAGGTACAGCCCCGACGCGCTTGCCCGCAGCTCGAGCGCCCCGCCGTAGTTCCCCCACCCGATCTGAGCCGATACGAACCGCATCTGTTCCCCGACCGAGGCGAACGGGCCGGGGCTCCCGTACCGCTGGCCCAGGCGGTGCCAACCGCTCGCCCGGGACGCAATCCACGTTACGAAGGTCCAGATCGCGGCGAAGGAGAGAACGAACACCAGCGCGAACGCGGCCGGCGGTTCGGTCGGATCCATGTCTGTAGGGTAAGGTGTCCTGACGGAATCCACAACGGGCATGGGGAGCCGACCCGAGCTGGGGGATCCTCCCCATTTCCTTCACAATCGAGACACGGGGCGTGCACCGCTCCCGGGCATAGTGCCTCCCTGCGCGGGTCGGCGGAAGACCGAGCCGGGAAGAGAAGGAGTGTCTGACGATGAACGCGAAACGATTGGCAATCGTATTGGTATTGGGTGGGGCGGTGGGGTTCACCGCCCTGGGGTGCGACTTCGTGTTCAGCTACAGGTCGATCGCGGCCCCCTTGGGGACCTCCGGGGAGGTGGGGATCCGCGTCTACAAGACCCACGCCAACTGCACGCTTCCCAACCCCTACGACTACGGGCTCTCGACCGCCGGGGTCCAGATCCTGGGGGAGACCCCGTGGAAGGAGATCGGGCCGAACGTGATCGAGAAGTGGGTTCTCCTCTCGTTGGCCGAGGTGGGCAACGGGTACCTGAAGATCTCGAAGACGTGCACCAAGGAGGGCTACGAGGAGGGGATCCTTCCGATCAAGGTGACGGAACCCAACTCCGACGGAGCCTGGGCCCAGGCGAACGCCGGAACGTACCCCTTCTCTCCTCCGGAGGGGTACACCGTGGACGCGCTCTCCGGTACGGGGACGGTGAAGGACGGGGTCTTGTCCGTAGCCGGGGTGAGCCTCCTGCTTCCCACCGTCCCCCCCACCCTCGCCGGCGGGTCCCTCCTCCTCCAGGTCTACTACGTGATCCGGGATGGAAAGCCGTTCCCGCTCCTCCTCGTGGGGGACGGGCTCTTCTGGCGGTACGACCCGCTCCTGGCGGCCCAGGGGTAGCCGCGTGCGGCGGGGGCTTCTGCTGGCTGTTGCCCTCCTCCTTGGGGGTTGGGCCCTGGCCCAGTCGT
>CAKZSO010000051.1 GCA_937921255.1 Candidatus Bipolaricaulota bacterium | reverse complement strand
GGCGGCTCGTGAACCTCGTCGCCGGGGACGGCCACCCGGTCGAGATCATGGACCTCTCGTTCTCCCTCCAGCTCCTCTCGCTTCTCTGGCTTTCCCGGGAGGGAGGAGGGCTCGCCCCCGGGGTCTACCCCGTCCCCCCCGCGGCCGACGAGGAGGTCGCGCGGCGGTTCCTCCGGAGCCGGGGGGTGCGGATCGGCCTCCTCACCCCCGAGCAGCGGGCCTACCTCGGACTGTGCCGAACGGAGCCTACCTCCCCCACCAGTCCGTGAGCTCGATCTGGTAGCGCAGAATGGGAGAACGGAGGAGGGTCACCTCGCCTGCGGCGTATACCCACCCCTGGACCTCACGGCTCCACCAAGCCTTCCCCCGGTGCTCACCTGACGAGGCTTCCGCTTCGTAGTCCACCCGGCAGGTTCCCCAGAACTCCCCGGCAGGCGTGGAAGTGCCCTCGCCGTAACGGACGGTGAGTGCCACCCGCTCTCGGAGAAGCGCACCCTCCTGCACCTGGTGCACCCTCGTCTGTTCGGCTGAACCGTCCGGGTTCCGGACAATCCCGACGGTGGCTGCGGCAAGGACAAGGTGGGGGAGAACCTGGTTCGTCACGAACAGGGCAGGGAGAGGCCACCGCGCGATCGAGACCGCGGGCGCGACCTGCCAGAAGGTGAGTGTTTCGGTACGCCGCTCCCATGGTGTGTCGAAAGCGGCTTCGAGAGACCAGCCCTGGAACAGACCTCCGGGACAGGCCGGACACGGGGAACCTTCTATCCGGTGGGCGGTCCGGATCGTCAGGGTGAACTCCTGGGTGGAGACTGTCCACGGGCTGAAGTAGTCTCTTGCCTCAACTCGGTAGGTCCAGTACATCCCCTCGTTCAGCTCCGCTTCCATCGGGCACCCGAAGGCGGCGCCCCCAAAGGCAACGGCAGCGAACAGGCGAGCCAAACCTCTCATCGCTGACCTCCCAGATCTAGATTGGGAAGAGACTGGGCGGCAGCCTCCTCGAACTCAACCGGTGGCTCAATCCGCATTGGCCGATCACCACAAATCCAACACGAATAGGAGAAGCAGGTCCAATGTGGGCACGTGCCGCAGAAGCTGCAATCGCACTCACAGAACGTTGGGTAGGGGCGCGTCAAGCACCACGCCATATAGATGGCGCAACCGATCGAGCACATCGAGGCACACGGCTCGCAGGGCAGGTAATCCCAACCGCAGTTCCAGCACGTCTGCCATCCGCACTCCGGAGGCCAGACCTGAGCGTCTGCCGGAACTGCCCTCCCCAACACCGCGCTCGCCACGAGCAGCACCCACAGCGTCTTCGCGCAGTTCATTCGGACTCACCTCCTGGACCCAGTTGGTCTCGGGTTCGGCAAAGTTAATGGTACTGCTGCCCCCCACGTCGCCAAACCCTGCTCGGGACGGTGTGGAACCGTCAATGGACACTGGGACTGCGGCGGATCGGGACGAGGATGTAACCGGTCTCGAGGTCGCCGAAGCACCGGTAGCCCTCCTCCCCCCAGGTCCAGAGGTGGAGGGCGGTGTAGGCGCAGAGGAGGGCGTCAAGGAGGTCCTCGACCCCCTTCAGCCGCCGGCCCCGCTCCCCGTGGATCCCGACCCCATCGAGGAGGGATCCGGCGTCGAGGGAGGGCATGCGCCCGGAAAGCGAACCGAGGAGCTCCCTGAGCCGCTCCAGTTCCCGCCACCGGTGCTCCGGCGTCCGCCCGGGGCGGGCCTTGTACTTGAGGGTTTTCGGCAGCCCAAAGAGCTCCACGGCCGCGGCGTGGGGGTGGACCTCCAGCACGTGGCGGACGGGCCTCCCCCCCTCGACCCGCGGCCCGTGGGTGAACCCGTGGGCCAAAAGCTTCCCCAGGAGCGCCTCCCCCCGGACGACGGGCCCCAGGCGCGATCGGTTCGCGGGGTAGGCCCCCGCCTCCCGGCTCCGGTAGGCCGCGGAGAGGGCCCGGTCACAGCCGCGCGTTCCCCGGTCATTGGGGACCACCAGGGGGGCGTCCACGGCCACGAGGGCCCCCTCCCGGTCGGTCCCCGCAAGGACAAACCCCACAACGTCCTCGTCGTCCCCGAGGTCCGAGCTCCAGGCCAGGGGCCAGGCCCGGCTTCCGTTCCAGGCAAGGACTACCCCGCCGCTGGGGTTCCGAGCGGACCAGGCGAGGTCCAGGCCGATAAACCGCACCTACGGGATCTCGGGCGTGGCCTCGAGGATCGAGAGCTTGTACTGGCCGCTCCCGCTCCGCAGCGCGATGCGGATGAAGAGCCGACACTCCCCGTCGAGGAAGCACTCCTCGGCCATAGGGGAACAGTCCACACCGGGGTAGCAGGGAACTCGGGTGATCGACGGCCGCGATACGTTCAGACACTGGGTAAGCACATCCCCGCACGGATCGTGGATCAGGTAGATATCGACCACCAGGTTCCCCGGATCAATCCATACCACGAATGCGTCACCGTAGGACGCCCGGATCCTGTACCAGTCCTGAAAGTCGCCCTCCCCGAGCGATCCCACGTAGTGCCCCGGGCGGAGGAGGACCGCATCTTCTCCCGGTCCAAACGAGTTCGGCAGCGTCTGCCGGGCGACGGTGGCGAGGTCGAGGCCGGGGACCAAGCAGTCCGCCGGGACGTCCTCCACGACGCACTGGAAGTCGGTGCCTGCGTTGCACGTGGGCTGAGGTGGAGGTGGAGGTGGAGGTGGAGGTGGGGGTGGGGGTGGGGGTGGGGTGGGTAAGGTCGGGAGCGGGGCGGGCGTCACCGCAATCGGCCGCGCGCCCAAGGTCAGGCTCCCCACCGTGAACCCGACGTGCGGGTCGCAGCTCAGGACGCGCTGCGCAAGAACCACAAGTTCTGGCCCAGTGGGGAAGATCCGGGTCTCCCCGCGAACCGGGTACGCAATCAGGCACTCGGCTCCGGGAGCCGCCACATTGCGCAACCACAGCTCGGCTCGCTGCCAGTACCGGTCTCCCGGCGACTGGTAGTAGAGGCGCACGAGCACGTCCCGTCCCACGTAGCAGGTAGCACAGATGTCGTCTGCCACTCCCTCCAACACGAGCGGAAGGGCCCCACCTACAGGGACGTTCGAGAACCGCCACGTCACGGTGTCCGTGAGGCGGACGTTCGACAGCCAACACACAGCCCCACGATTCTCACCAGAACAGATAAACGAATTGGCCTCCATTCCCCAGCCTGGGGAACACAGGATGAGGACGACGACGCTGAACGCTGCGCAGGCAACCCGTGTCACATCCCAACACCCCCTTGTGGACCTCTGTCCATTGTAGAGTGGAACAGGGGCAGACGACAAGTGATCGACGTCACACCGGAGTTCTCAACGAGGTCTCTGGGCCAGCGCTTGCCACAGGGCCGTGTAGTCGGACCTTGGATTCCAAAAGAGGTAGCCGTCTGCCCCGGCGTCCTCCACGGCGCGAATCTGGGCAGCGATGTACGCCGGCAGGGTCATCCCATGGGGTATCGCCATGTCGAAGGCCTGCAGGTAGGGGCGAACGGTGATCGACGCTCGCCCCACCGCGTCTCGCGTCGCCTGAAGAACCGTCCGGTACGGGTCATCCTTGAATGCCTGCTCCACGTAGTGGGACGGGTAGACCATTGGCGACACAGCGTCCACCCATTGGGCGATGCCCTCAAGATGCTGTCCGATGGGATCAATGCGGCGGGCGTTCCAGGGAAACGTCACCCGGCCGTAGACGTCCACCGAGATCGGGAGCGAGAGGTGCTCCCGCGCGCGGGCAAGAAACGCCTCCACCGCCTGACAACGGGCGGAATAGTCAGGACCGATCGGTCCATCGTCTGGGAACCTGATGTAGTCAAACTGGATCTCGTCGAACCCGGCACGGGCCACCTCCGCAGCGAGGGCAAGGTTGTACGAGGTGGCCACCTCCACCGTGGGGAGCACCCACGGCGCACTCGCAAGGCCGAGGCGTCGCGCGAGGTGCGGATCGTAGAACACCACCTGGCGGGCGATCACGTACACCCCCCGGGCGTGCCCCGCCCGAACGAGGGCCCCGAGGTCGAGGAGCGGCTTGACCGCGCCGACCTCCTGCGCGAGCGGGACCTCTGAGGCATAGCACACCTCCCCGTGGTTGTTCTTGACGTCCACCACCACGGTGTTGAGGTTGTACCGAACCAGCTGATCGAGGGTTTCCTCCAGGAGGCGGATCTGGCTTGCGGCATAGGCCGTCAGGTAAACCCCCCGCCGGCCGTTCACAGACGGGCCCCGGGCCGGGGACGCAGGGGTGCTCAGGACGACCGCCGCGGGGGCGGTTCCCAGCCACTGGATTCCCACGACCCCAACGACGAGAACGAGGAGCGCGAACCGGTACGTGCTCATGGGAAAGCCCACGGTAGCAGACGAGGCACATCCGGGGGGGGACCAGGGTCCTTCGGGCCGAGGCTGTTGTGTCCGCCAGTCAAGGGGCTACCATCCGCCCATGCCCGTGCTCCTGGATCTCCCCGGACGTCCCTTCGCGGCTGCAGCGTTCCTGTTCGACAAGGACGGAACCCTCCTCACCTTCGACCACTGGCGGGCGGTGATGGCGGAGCGGGCGCGAAGGCTGTCGGCCCGCCTGAGCCTGAGCGAAACCCAGCTGCAGGGGCTGCTAGACCTGATGGGGGCGGGTCCAATCGGAAGCTGGGGGCTCATCCCCCTCCCGCGGAGCGACGCCGAGGACGCCGTGGCCGGGCACCTCGCCGCGGACCTTCAGCTCGATCGCGCAACGCTCGCCCCCCTCGTGACCAAGGTCTTCCACGAGGTCGACCAGGACTTCCCGTTTGAGGACCACCTCCGTCCGACCGCCGGCGCCGAGGCAGTGCTACGGGAGATCCGCCGCCGGGGCGGGCGCTCGGCGATCGTCACCCACGACATCGCGTCCGCTGCCCGCCGGCATCTCTCCGCCGTGGGGTGGACCGACCTCGTGGACGCGGTGATCGGACTCGACGGAGCCAGCGCGCGCAAGCCGAGTCCGGAGCCCATCCTTGCCGCCTGTCGCGCGCTGGGCCTCTCTCCCAGCACGACGGTGATGGTGGGGGATACGGTGAGCGACCTCCTCGCCGGGCGGGCGGCGGGGTGCGGGCTGGCGGTGGGGGTCCTCACCGGTCTCGGCACGCAGGAGGAACTCGCTCCCCACGCCGACCTCGTCCTTCCCGACCTCGCGTCCCTGCCGCTCGCGGACCCAGAACGACCGCTCGGGAACCGAAAACCGTAGCCCTGGTGGGCCCGCCTGGAGTCGAACCAGGGACCTCGCGCTTATCAGGCGCGCGCTCTAACCACCTGAGCTACGGACCCGCGGGAACGGATCTTAGCCGCGCAGTTCCCTTGCCTCAACCGGACGCAAGCGAACCCCCGGCGAGGAGACGCGGGCGCTTGTGGCCGCGACGGAAGAGCGCTATGATCCCTCGCGAAGCGCACAGGAGGGACCGCGATGGCCAAAAGCGTAGCCGAGATGCTGAAGGATGTCCCGTTGTTCTCGTCGTTCAACGAGAAACACCTCCAGGCGGTCGCCAAGACCGCAAAGCAGGTGGAGTTCGACGCCGGCCAGCCCATCGTGAAGGAAGGGGATCGGACCAAGGTCGGTTTCTTCCTCGTCCTGGACGGGCAGGTGGAGGTGCGCAAGGGGGCGAAGGTCCTCTCACGGCTGGGATCCGGCCAGTTCTTCGGGGAGATGGCGGTGCTCGACGGCCAGCCGCGGTCGGCGGACGTCGTTGCGGTGGCCCCGACGAAGTGCCTCGTCCTGGCGAGCTGGGACATCAAGGCGCTCATCACAACGTACCCCGACATCGCTCTCGAGATCATCGCCGAGCTCACCCGTCGCTTGCGCCAGACGAGCCTGGCCCTCTCGGAGTAACCCCCCCATTGTCCAACCGTTACCACGGGCCCGCTCCCCTCGGGGACGGGCCCCTGTGCTTTGAACCAATCGAAGGCGGGTGCGAGGTCCGCCGCGCCCCGCCGCTCAAGCCCGACCAGCCGCACCACGAACGCCGCGAGAAGGACCGCAACGTGGCACATCACCGGGCGTGTACCAGGCGTAGACCACCTCGCAGGCCGAGAGCCGGGCGCAGCTCGCATCGAGCGCGATCCGGACCTGGAGGAGACCCTCCAGCAGGGCCAGCATCGTGTCCGCAAACAGACGGCCCAACCGTTCCCCCAGGCCGGGAGCACCCACCCCCTCCTACGAGCTCGAACGCCGCCGTCGCGATCGCCAACCCGGGCGAGTGCGTCACGCCGCCCTTCCCGCGGCGCGGAGTGTACTCCGCCGCTTTCGGGCGGTGCCCCGGCTGTGGGCGGCGGGAGAACGCGTGCCCTCAGCTCGGGACACAGCGCAGGGCGCGCTGTGGCGTGCTCAGGAACTCGCACCCTGTTTCGGTGACCAGGACGTCCTCTTCCAGGCTGACCGGCCCGTGGTGGGAAGTGGGGACATGGAGTTCGAGCGTGAACACGTTCCCCGCCTCGACGTGGCGGTGCGGGGCGTCCCCGTAGCGCTCCCAGGCCGGGCCGAGGAGGGTCCCCCCGTCGTGGGCGAACCGCCCGATCTGATGCCCGAGCGCGTGGCCGTAGGGAGGGTACCCCTGGGCGGTCACGTGGGCCCGGGCCACGGCGTCGACGTCCACCCCACGGACGCCGGGCCGGAGGAACTCCGCGGCCCGCGCGATCGCATCACGGACCGTGGCAAACGCGTGCGCGACCTCGTCGGGCACCTCGTCGGGAGCACCGAAGAAGTACATCCGCTGGAGGTCAGCGCTGTAGCCCTCGGATTGCACCCCGCAGTCAAGGTGGAGGAGATGACCCCGCTTCGTCCGGTTCTCGGACGGAGCGCCGTGGCCGAACGGTTTGTCGGGCCCAGCGTCCACCGCCGGGTTCGACGCCGCCTGCCAGGCAAACCCCACGCCGAGCTCGGCCATCCGGCGGTGGACGAACGCCTGGATCTCCCGCTCCGTCTGCCCCACCGCGAGGAACCCGTCGAGTTCGTCGAACAGCCCCTCCGTGATCCGGACCGCGCGGCGGATCCTCATCTGCTCGAGCGGGCTCTTCCGACCGCGGAGACGGCCCACGAGGATCTCGGCGCTAACGAGCCTGGCCGCGTGGGGGGTCGGACCGAGGACCTCGAGGAGAAGGGCCTTCATCCCCGAAGTGAGGCCGTCCGCCCCGACGTCGCTTTTGCTCTCGTTGATCCCGATCGTGCGGGGGGCGATCCGGTCGAGCTCCGCCCGCAGGGGGACCGCAATCCCCTCCGTGTAGGGGACGACCCGATCGTAGAGGTCGCCCGGGATCACTGCGGCGTCGAACGAACCGACGATCGCCACCTGCTCCCCCGTCGCGGTGAAGAGCAGGGCCGATGGCCAGACGAGGTCAGCCCCCAAGATGAGGGGGAGCACGGGGTCCGGGGCCTGGATCGTCTCCCGAACCCAGACAAGCCAGAGGTCGATCCCGGTCTCCCTGAGGATCCCCGGAAGCTGGGCGAGCTTCTCCTTCTGCAGCCGGTGGTCGCAGCGCGTGCCCACGGGTCAAGACCAGAGCCCGCCCACCGGCGGGAGCGGGTGGAGGAAGTGCTGGAACTCAAGCCTCCGGCCCTCGGGGTCGGTCCCGTAGAAGTGGTAGATCCGGTACCTCGCGTTCTCCCTGGGCTCGGAGGTCGCGATGTCCCGGAGCTTGGCGTACATCGCGTCCACGTCTTCCCGGTGCTCGTAGAAGAAGGTGAGGAGCCCGTCCCGATCCGGCGCCGGCTGGTGGTGGAACCCCACGAGGAGGTTCCCGTGGCGGAGGATCGCGATCTGCGGCTGCTCGAGCCAGATCACCATCCCCACCCGTTGGGTGTAGAACTCCCGCACCCGCTCAAACTGGGCCGTCCTGAGGAACACGATTCCGGCCATGACGTCAGTCTAGCACCCTCAGCGGGCCGAGGCCAGCGCCGCGCCCAAGCCCGGGCGGAGCCCCCGCCGCGTCCGATCTACCCGCGCCTGTCTGGTCGAGGACTACGAGCGGGACCCGGCGGCCGGCGATGAGGGCCGGAGGACCCAGGTCGTCCCCTCCGGACCGTCGCGAAGCTCGACCCCGAGCTCGGCAAGCCGATCCCGCACCCGGTCGGCAAGCGCGAACTGCTTCGCCTTGCGCAGGTCGGCGCGGAGCGCGATGAGGACCCGGATGAGGTCGTCGGCGAGGGCATCCGTGGCCGGCCGGGGGGCCTGAAACAGCCCCAGGCTCCCCCCGAGCCGCCGGACGAACAGCGCGGCGGCTTTCGCCCCCCCGAGGTCCCCGGCCTGACGACGCTCGTGCCCTAGCCCCACGATCTCCTGGAGGACACCGAGCGCCCCGGGGGTGGTGAAATCCTCCTCGAGCGCTCCGTGGAATCGGCCCTCGAGCCCCTGAAGCTCGGCGGAAACGTCAACGCCGGCTTCCCCGGGCAGGGCCTCGGCCCCCCACAGGAAGTCGTACACCCGGTCCACCGCCCGCCGGGCCTCGGCCACCGCCTCGTCGGAGTAGTCGAGGGGCTTCCGCCAGTCCCGGGAGAGGTAGAAGTAGCGCACAGCTTCACCGCCGTACTTGCCAACGACGTCACGGGCGTAGGCGAAGTTCCCGACCGACTTCCCCATCCGCTCGCCGCGCACGGTGAGAAGCCCGTTGTGGAGCCAGATCCGGACGAACGGCCTCCCGGTCAGGGCCTCGGCCTGGGCCAGCTCGTTCTCGTGATGGGGAAAGATGAGGTCGCTCCCCCCGGCGTGGATGTCCACCACCTCGCCCAAGAGGTCCCGGGACATCACCACGCACTCGGTGTGCCAGCCGGGCCGCCCGTCCCCCCACGGGGAGGGCCAGGAGGGCTCGCCGGGCTTGCTCCTCTTCCACAGGGCGAAGTCACCGGGGTGGCGCTTGTGCTCATCCACCTCGACCCGAGCGCCCGCCTCCTGGTCGTCCATCGCCCGGCCGGAGAGCTTCCCGTACCCGGGGAAGCTCTCGACGGAGAAGTACACGTCGCCATCCACCTCGTAGGCGTGGCCGGACGCGACGAGCCGCTGGACGAGCTCGACCATCTGCGGGACGTACGCCGTGGCCCGGGGGGAGTGGGTGGGGCGGGCCACCCCGAGCGAGGCGAGGTCGCGGAAGTACTCCTCGGTGTAGTGGGCAGCGACCTCCGCCGCCGGCCGCCCCTCCTCGTGGGCCCGGCGGATGATCTTGTCGTCCACGTCGGTCACGTTCTGGACATAGATCACCCGGTAGCCGCGGGACTCCAGGTACCGCCGCAGGGCGTCGAACACGATCATCGGCCGGGCGTTTCCGATGTGGATCAGGTCGTACACGGTGGGCCCGCAGACGTACATCCGAACCGTGTTGTTCTGAACGTCGAGCTCCTCCAGCCTCCGGGTCAGCGTGTTGTAGAGACGCATCGGTCCCGCCCTCCCTCCGGTCGTCGACATCGGGGCAATCGTACGCGGGGGCGAGCTCCCGCCCAAGGGTGATTACCGGGCATAATCGCCGCATGGACCTCGGGGCGGTGGGGCGGGTGGTCCTCCTCTCGGCGCTCCCGATCTCGGAGCTGCGGGGCGGGATCCCGCTGGCCCTCGCCCTCGGGTTCTCCCCGCAGGCTGCCTACGCCCTCGCCGTGGCAGGTAACCTCCTCCCGGTGCCGTTCATCCTCCTCGGCCTCGACCGGGGCGTCCGCCTCGTCCGGGCGCTCCCTGGACCGCTCGGCCAGGCAGCCCGCCGCTACCTCGCCTGGCAGGAGGCACGCCACCGGGCGTGGTTCCGGCGGTGGGGCCCGTGGGCGCTCCTCCTGTTTGTGGCAATTCCCCTTCCGATGACCGGCGCCTGGACGGGATGTCTCGCCGCGTTCCTCCTCGGGATTCCCATGAGGCGATCGTTCCCCCGGATCGCCCTCGGGGTCCTCGTCGCGGGCGGGGTTGTGCTCGCCGCGTCGCTCGGGCTGATCGCACTTCTGTAGTCCGTTCCGCGGTGTGGGCACGACCGCGGGCGGCGGGTATAGTCGGCTGCTATGGCTGAGGAAGCGACCCCTCGTCTCGATGTCGCCGCGCTCATCCGCCGCCATCCCGCAGAGGTCGCGGAGATCCTGACCGCGCTGAACGAGGACGAGGCAGTAGATCTCCTTCGCCGCCTGTACCGCCGGCGCGCCGCAGCGGAGCCGTTGGGGGAGATGGAGCCGGAAGAGGCAGCGCGGCTGCTGGCCGAACTCAACCGCGAGGACGCGGCGCACATCCTGTCCCACATGGAGCCGGACGACGCGGTGGACCTCCTCGCCGAGCTTCCCCCGGAGGCGGTGCAGGACATCCTGTCCCGCCTCGAGGCGCGCGAAGCGCGGGAACTGGGCGATCTTCTCGCCTATCCCCCTGACACGGCGGGGGGCCTCATGTCGACCGAGGTCGTCGCCCTCCCGGCGGAGATGACCGCGGAGAGGGCGATCGAGCAGCTGCGGGCGATGGCGGAGGATGCGGAGACGATCTACTACGCGTACGTGGTGAACGGTGAGGGCAAGCTCCTCGGCGTCTTGTCGCTCCGGGACCTCGTGCTCGCTCGTCCCGACACGCCGCTTCACCGCATCATGCGCTCGGACGCGGTCACGCTGCCGGTGACGATGGACGTGGAGGAGGTCGCCCGTGTGTTCGACAAGTACAACTTCCTCGCCTTGCCCGTAGTGGACGAGAACAACCGCCTTCTGGGGATCGTCACGATCGACGACGTGATCGACGTGATCCGCGAGGAGGCCACCGAGGATGCGCTGAAGCTGGGCGGCATTCCCGCTGGCGAGGACCACCCCCTCGATCCGCCCCAGGTATCGGTCCGGAAGCGCCTCCCCTGGCTCATGGCCCTCGTCCTGCTCAACCTGACCGTGGCGGGGGTGATCAGCCGGTTCGAGGCCACGATCGCCGAGATCGCGTTCGTGGCCTCGCTCATGCCCCTCATCGCCGACATGAGCGGGAACGCCGCGGCGCAGGCCTTGGCGGTGGCGATCCGTGGGATCGCGGTGGGGGCGGTGGGGTGGGCGAACCTCCCCTGGCTCATGTGGAAGGAGCTCCGGGTGGGGATCCTCGCCGGGCTGGCCCTCGGGGTCCAGATCGGGCTCATCGCCGCCCTCCTCTGGGGAAGGCCGCTGTTCGGCCTCGTGGCGGGGATCGCCCTTGCTGGGACCACGATCGGGGCTTGCCTCACTGGAGGGATACTGCCGTTCCTGTTCCGCCGCGTCGGCCTC
>CAKZSO010000050.1 GCA_937921255.1 Candidatus Bipolaricaulota bacterium | reverse complement strand
GCGGGGGCGATGGCGCTCATTCCCCTCATCGGCGGGGCGCTGGTGGCGACGGGGCGGATGGAGGATCTTCTTGCCGGGCTCCCCCGGCGGCGAAAGGCGGTCTACGCCTTGGCCCCGGCCATCCTGGGGATGCTCCCCATGCCCGGCGGCGCCCTTCTGTCGTCTCCGTTGGTGGAACGGGCGGGCGGGGCTTCGCCGGATGTAAGGGCAGCGGCCAACGTCTGGTTCCGCCACACGCTGCACTCCGTCTATCCCCTTTCTCCAGCCCTCATCACCGGCGCGCTCCTCGCGGGACGCGACGTGTGGGGCGTTCTCCCGTACCAGCTACCGGCCGTAGCTCTCCTCTCTGTGCTCGGGTACGTGGCGCTCCTGGGGCGGGTCTCGGGACGGGTGGCGATCGCTCCCCCCCGTTCGCGGTGGGCAGTGGTTGTCCCGATGGGGATCTTGCTGACGGCCCCCTTGCTCGATCTCCTCCTGAAACGATCGGTTTCCCTGGCGGTACCCGAGCTGGCCACGGGGATCGGGGTCGCGGTGAGCCTGATTCTCGCTTCGGTAGGCAGACTCTCCCTGGTCGATCTCGTGGCCATCGTCCGCCGGGAGAGGCCGTGGCGATTTGGACTCATCGTGATCGGGGTGTTCAGCTACCTTGCCGTGTTCCAGCGATCGGGTCTTCCCTCTCTGATTGCGGCTCTCTCTCTCCCACCCCAGGCGTTGGGCGTGGGTGTGGGCTGGCTCCTGGGGTTCGCCACGGGGCGCCAGCAGGCAGCCTTGTCTCTTGTGATCCCGATCTACATCGGGACGCACGGCGCGATGTCCCCGTGGGCGTTTGCCGTGACGTACCTCTCTTCGTACCTGGGCTACCTGCTTTCCCCCCTTCACCCCTGCCTGACGGTGTCGGCGGAGTACGTGAACGTCCCCCTGTTTGGTGTTTGGCGAAAGATTGCCGGACCGAGCGTGGTTGCTCTGCTGGTGACCGTGGCCGGCGCGGTGCTGGTCCTCTAAGCTGGTCCTCCGAACAGGATGTCGTAGCGGCTCTGGAGGCTGCGGACCGTCTCCTGGACATCGTTCGGCAGCGGATCGAGCGCAGAACGGCGAATGGGCTCGCCAAACTGGATGGTGACCGGCCGGCGCCTGAGACACCTCCGCTTCACGCAGGAGATGGGGCCTCGTCCGAACGTTGCCCGTACCCGAGCATCGGAGGAGTGGCGTTCGCGAAACGGAAACAACCAGCAATCGCTGCTTCCTGGGTCCCGCGCCAACGCGTGCACGATGCGGCCGATTCCAGGGTGCCAGGGCCAGCGGCGCACGCTCCACCCACCAGGGGCAATGAGCACCGCTCCCCCTGCGCGGATGTGGGAGACCGCTCCCTCGAGTGCCTGTCGGTTCATCTCCTTGGCGGTCTCCGGCGGCATGGGGGGCCGCAGGTGGTGGACCAGCGAAGCCACGAGCAGGCGTGGGAACCCTCCCCGGCGGAACTGCTCCCCCCAGTTCTTCATGGGCACGAAGACGGGCAACGAGTGCGGGGCGTAGCTCGGGAGAAGCTGCTGGAGGAACGATGCCGAGATGATCTTCAGATCAGATCTGCACGTGCTTGCGGCCACCAAAAACGGGGTGAGGAGGGACGGGTGGTTTCCGTAGATCAGAGCTGGTGCAGTGGAGAGGACCTTCGTTACGGACGGGGGGATGAGGGCCCTCCACGCGCCCACCCACGTGTCGAGCAGCCACCGCGAGGCATCACAGAGACCGTCCCGGGAGATCCGACTGTCCAGTTCCGCAGCAAGCGAGAGAACGGGCTCCACTGGGTAAAACAGCTCCACCATCCGCACGAGGGCGCCGACGCGGGGGCGGGTTCGTCCCTGCGTCCACACCTCAGCGAGTGCGTGGGGATCGCCCGAAGCGCACGCCTCTCGGATGTCCCGTAGGAATCCACTCCACCCCCGCACGGGTGGTGGGTCTATGTTCTTCACGCGAATATCGCCCTTTCCACGACAGAAGCGAGTCTACCGCAGCGAGGCACAGGGCTCCTTGCCCGCTTGTGTCGGTACACTCTAGAATGGAGGGCTTGGGTCAGAGGCGGCTGCAGCCTGCGGAACGGAGAGACGAGGAGGAGGGTCATGGACGAAGAACGGGTCATCGTGGAGTTCGAGCGGGGCGCGGGCCAGAAGGTTGTCGTTCGCCGGACGCGGTTCAAGGGGAAGGAGTACGTCGATCTCCGTCAGTTCTTTCAGGGGGACGACGGCCAGTGGCTTCCCACCAAGAAGGGGGTCTCCCTGCCGTGGGAGACGTGTACGGCCCTGATCGAAGCTTTGCAGAAGGAGACGGCATAGCCTGGCTCTCGCGCCGGTGGCGGGGATCCGTGCCGGCGTCGGGGCTGGCGTTGGGTTGTGCGCAGTCCGGTGTGGATCCGATCAAGGAGGGGTAGGTGTGCTGAAGGAAGCGTTGGGCCAGGCGTTGGGTGCACTTGGAGGAGAGGTGGTGTCGCGAGGCAACGTGGTGGAGTTCACCAAGACTGTCGCCGAGCGGAAGGCGTTCCTGTCCCGGAAGCGGCTGATGTACCGGGCAAGCATTCGGGTGGACGGGGAGAAGCGGGAGGTCCACCTCACGGAGTCCCTCACCGAGACGGGCTCGGGCCTCGCCGCGGACAGCGGAGTCGGGGTCAGGAAGGAAACCTATCGCATGGGCCGTGGGCCGCGCGAAGGCGGCATTGCGGAGCAGTCCAAGCTGTTCGGGAAGGCCTATGCCTACACGTTCGACCACGGAGCGATCCGCACGGTGATCGAGACCCTCGCCCGGAGCCACGGGTACACCGTTCAGTACCACATCACAGCCCCGTAGGGGCAGCGAGGC
>CAKZSO010000049.1 GCA_937921255.1 Candidatus Bipolaricaulota bacterium | reverse complement strand
GCCCTCACCTCGGCCGGGGTCTCCTCCACCTTGTACGTCGTCCGCGGGGCCGGCCACGGGATCGGTTCGGTGCGGCGAGATCCCGCGGTGGACGAGCTCGTCCGCCAGTTCTTCGACCGTCACCTCCGGGGAGGCTGAGGGGAAAAGAACGGGGCCGCCCAAGGGCGGCCCCGGAACCTGCTCTCCGGAGAGACTTACAGGCCGAGAGCCCCGAAGATGACGGACCAGTCGAGGGCCCCCATGAACTTCTCCACCGTATCGAGGCCAAACGAGCTTACGAGGGTGAGGAGGAGGTTCTCCACACCTTCGGCCGGTGCGACCATGAGCATCGCGCTCAGGATCTCCGGGCTCAGCCCGAGCTGGCCGAGCGAGCTGGCAAGGGTCGTGTTGACGGTGAAGAACTCGGTCAGGAGGGTTCCAAACGCCTTGGGATCAGCGTCCCGAAGCCTGACGAGCCCGTCGGCGATGACCTTCACCAGCGCCGAGACGGTGCCGAAGTAGGGCATCCCCACCGGCTTGTCCCCGCTGAGCCACATCACGAGGACAGGCTCGGTGACATCGGGCTCCCAGCGGAGCTCGACGAATCCCCCTGGGGCGACCTTCCCCACGAACAGGAACTCAAATCCCTCGTTCGTTCCCGTGACGTTCTGCAGCCCCCCGAACACCTCGACCTTGCCGGTGATCTTCACCGGCTCTTCGAACGCGATGCGGAGGCCGGTGACGGTCTGTCCTGTGGTGTTCGCGAACCAGTGGATCGTACGCGTTCCCACCGTGAACACCCGCATCTCCACACCCTGGGCCAGGGCCACGCTCGTCAGCGCCAGCAACAGGCCAAGGAGAAGCACGCACTTCTTAGTGAACACACAGATCACCCCCCTGAAGATGAGATGGCATTCTAGGCGGTGGACGGTGGGACAGCAAGCGCCCCACGTGGAAGTACGGCCAGGGTCGCCGCGAGCGACCAGAACCGGTACGATGTGGTGTGACAAGGCAAATCCTGAACAGAACACGGCGTCGGCTGTGGAGGGGTGGAATCGGGTTCGCGTTGGCTGGGGTGGCGCTTGGTCTGGCGGGCTGCGACGTGGGAGCGTTCCGTGCCGAGGCGACCGCCGCGGACCACCACGAGTTCACCGCGGCCGGGCCTGTGCGGCTCATCGTGGAGTCATCGAACGGGCGCATCGTTGTTCGCGGTGAACTGGGTCTCCAGACCGCGTCCGTCACCGTGACCCGACGCAGCCGCGGGCGGATCCCGGCCGACGCCGAACGGCGGCTTGGGCAGCTGCTGTACACCGCGACTGCAGATGGACCCTTGATCACGCTTCGGTACGAGCACGCAGACCAACCGGGCGACATCGGGAGGTACAGCGGTGTTGACTTCGAGGTGACGGTTCTCGCCGAAGCAGAGGTCGAGGTGCGGACGTCAAACGGGTCGATTGAGATGACGTCCGTCATTGGGTCCGCTCGTCTGGTCACGTCAAACGGGGCGATCGAGCTTCAAGGCGGCGCTGGTACGGCGTACCTTGCGACAAGCAACGGCCGAGTATCGGTGGCAGACCGCGTGGGGGATCTCACGGTTCGCACTTCGAACGGCGAAATCCGCCTCGAGAGGGTGCGAGGCGGGGTGGACGGCGAGACGAGCAACGGGTGGATCCGCTACGCCGGACACCCGGAAGGGATCGGCCCCCATCGACTGCGAACGAGCAACGGCAGCGTGGACGTGCGGGTGCCGAACGGGTTGTCCATCGCGTTCCGCGCTAGCGTGAGCAACGGGAGCATCACCTCGAACCTTGCCCTAGTGGGTGACACGGAGGGAAAGGACTGGAACGCGGTTCTCAATCCTCCTTCGCTGACCGAGATGGACCTCCAAACGAGCAACGGTTCGATTCGGATCGAGGCCGTCGACTAGCGTGATGGACGAAGGGCGCGTGCGCATGACCGGGATCCGGCAGTGGACTCCCCACGAGATCGAGCAGTTTCGGAAACTCCATCCCGTGGATCACCCGGTCGAAAGGGAACAGGCGAAGGTTCACCGTGAACGAGCAGCTTTCGCCGAGCTGAGGCGAAAGGCGGCGCGACGGGTTCGGCGTTGCTTGAACGAGCTCACCGATCCGGGCGAGGATCTGGTGGTCCAACGGTACGAGGCTATCGCCACCCGTGAACTGAGGAACGCTGCGGCGCACAGGCGCAGGTTGGCGGGGATGGCAGGCGTTGAGCTTGATCCGGTGAACGCGCCCGGCGATCAGGTGCCTCGTGGCTAGGTCGGCGGCGCCTTCCCTCTCCGCAGCTCCGCACGTAGTCCATCCCATGTGGGGTGGGGTCGCAATGGTCAACCACAAAGAACAATCCGGTGGCATCTGAGTGCGTTCACGATTCCTGCACACACGCTCGACACCCTCTCCACCATCAAGGAGCACATTCCCGCGGAGCGGATGAGAAGGAGGTTCGATGCTGGAAAGCGAGATCCGCGTAAGGAGTAGGGCCATCCGCAAGGGGATCCTCCTCGTGGTTGTCGGGAGTGTGCTTATTGGGGGAATGGCAGCCCTGGCTGCATCCCAGGGGGCCCTGTCGATCGCGCCGCTTTACACCGAGAACGTGCCCAAGGAGGGACTACCGACGGTGTACGGGCTCCCGCTCGCGTGGACGAACGCTCAGTTGTTCGCCACGTGGTACGACACCATTCGGTTGACGGCGACGGAAGCGGAGATCCTTGAAGCCGCCCTCGCCCCGCTGACCGCCCCGTGCTGTGACGACAATCCCCTCGCCCATTGCTGTTGTGAGCGCGGCGGGCTTATCTGCAACGTGGTGCGCACGGCACGGGGGTTGGGGAAGCACCTCGTCCGGGAGGGGTATCCCGTGGACGACGTCACCCAGGCGATGGACCACTGGCTTCGGTTCATCCACGGCGACTACTATGTAGCGCGCGCGTTGGCTGGGCAGGGAGAGGACCCGACTGTCTACGGGCTGTTCCTGCCAGCGAACGGTGCCTGCTACCGAGGCCTGTGCAATGCCCCCCTGCAGGACGGGGGGTGTGGGGGGATGGGACCACAGGTGGTTGTGGAACGCCCAAGGACCTGAACGCACTCCTGTCGGCGCTCGTGCGGACCGCCCCAGACAGGGGCGGTCTGTTCTTGGGCAGCCCCAGACCTTAGAATGGACCCGAAAGGAGGTCATGATGGACATCGTCGTGCCTGACCTCGGAGAGGTGGGGAAGGTCCAACTCGTCCGCTGGCTCGTCGGGTTGGGCGATCGGGTTCAGACTGGGGACGCTGTGGCCGAGGTCGAGGCGGACAAAGCGGTGTTCGTGGTTGAGGCGCCCGGCACAGGCAGCGTTGACCAGATTCTGGTGGGTGCCGGCGAGTTCACCCGGCCCGGCGAGACGATCGCCCGTCTGAGGAGTCGGTGAGCCCTTTTCTCTACGTCGATCTCGGCCGAGTTCGCTACGGGTTGGCCCTGAAGCTTCAGCGCCATCTTCATCGGCTGCGCCGGGACGGTAGGATTCCTGATACGGTCCTAGCTCTGGAGCATGATCCCGTGATCACGATTGGCCGAGGGGGAATTGCGGCGCACATCCTCGCTCCCCCCGAGACGCTCGCACCGTTCGGTGTCGAGATCGTGGCGATCGAGCGGGGGGGCGATGTCACGTACCACGGGCCTGGACAGCTTGTCCTGTACCCCATCCTCGACCTACGAGGGCGGGGGAAGGACCTGCACCGATACGTGGCCGACCTCGAGGAGATCATGATCCGCATCGCGCGTTCACTCGGGGTGGAGGCGGGGCGCCGAAGGGGATTCCCCGGAGTCTGGCACGAGCGCGGCAAGCTCGGCGCGGTGGGGATCCACGTCCGAGATTGGGTCACAATGCACGGGCTCGCCCTGAACGTGGACCTCGACCCGGACGGCTTCCAGTGGATCATCCCTTGCGGGATCGCCGGAGCGAAGGCGGTGTCGATCGCGGATACCCTTGACCGGCCGGTCTCGATGGGTGAGGTATGGGTAGCGGCACGGGTAGCGGTGTCCGACGTGTTGGGTGGGGAGATCAGCCCGGCCGGTGAGGAGGTGGTCGCGGCGTGGATGAGCGAAAGCCTGGCTGGTTGAGGGTTGAGGTCTCCACTGCTGCCGTGGGGGGGGCGCGCCGCGTGAACGAGGTTCTGGACAAGCACAGGATCCACACGGTGTGCCGGTCTGCACGGTGCCCGAACCTCCCCACGTGCTGGGGGGCCGGCACGGCGACGTTCATGATCCTGGGCAACGTCTGCACCCGTGCCTGTCGATTTTGCTCCGTCTCCCACGGCCGACCGATGGCTCCGGATCCCGAGGAGCCTCGGCGCCTGGCCCAGGCGGTCGCCGAGCTTGGGCTGAGGTACGTCGTCCTCACCTCGGTCGACCGAGACGACCTCCCCGATGGGGGGGCGTCTCACTACGCGGCGACGATCCGCAGGGTCCGGGAAACGGGTCCGGAGGTGATCGTGGAGGCGCTGATCCCCGATTTCGCGGGCGACCGGGCCGCGCTGGAAACGGTGCTCGGAGCGGGACCCCACGTCGTGGGGCACAACCTGGAGACCGTGCGGCGGCTCGCTCCGGTCGTCCGCGACCCTCGGGCAAGCTACGCGACCTCCCTCGCCGTCCTGCAGGACCTCAAGGCCCTCGCCCCCGAGACGGTCACCAAGTCGTCCCTCCTCCTCGGGCTCGGGGAGGCTGAGGAGGAGGTCGGGGAGGCACTCGCCGACCTGCGTGTGGCGGGGGTGGACGTCGTGGTGCTGGGGCAGTACCTGCGTCCCACCCCGCGCCAGCTCCCCGTGGCGAGGTACGTGTCCCCTGACGAGTTCCGCCTCTGGGCGAACCGGGCGCGGGGCCTTGGGTTTGGGGCGGTCATCGCCGCGCCGTTGGCCCGCACCTCGTTCCTGGCCGCGGAGGCCTATTCGGCGTTGCGATGAGGGTCCTCCTCGATCTAGGCTACCGCGACCCCGCGCTCAACCTTGCCCTCGACGAGGCAATCCTCGGCGAGGTCGCCGTGGGGAGGGTCGAGCCCACGCTGCGGGTGTGGCGGAACGCGAGGTGTGTGGTGGTGGGGCGGGGACAGAGGGTGGAGGACGAGGTGGACCTTGGGGCGTGCCGCAGGCTGGGGATCCCCGTGCTCGGGCGGGCCTCGGGGGGAGGAACCGTGTACCACCACCCGGGGAACCTCAACTTCTCACTGTTCCTGCCCCTCGTTCCCCCGTGGACGGGGGTCCGGGAATCCCAAGACCTGCTGTCGGGGCTTCTTGCCCAAGCGATCCAGGAGAGGTTCGACACCACCTCGGAAGGACGCGACGGCGCGGTGTTCGTCGGGGGGAGGAAGGTGTCCGGCTCGGCCCAGCTCAGGCGGCGGGCGCTCCTCCACCACGGGACGCTCCTCTTCTCTCCGGATGCGATCCCGATGGAGGGCGTTCTCCTCGCCCACAGGCTTGGGTACAGCCCCACGGGGGTTCCCTCGCGGCCAGCTGCGGTCGGGGACCTCTCATCGCTTACCGGGCGCGAGGTGACGATCGAGGACGCGGTCCGCACCACCTTGAACGCGTTCCGGCCGTTGGGCTGTGCGCGCGGGGACGCGATCTCCCTCCGAGAGTGGGCGCTTGCTGACGCCCGGGTGGGGGGGAGATCTACCGGTGCTTGACCCCAAGGACCTCGCAGCGGTCGCGTGGCAGCTCGGGCGGTTGCCGACCGGGGCCCTCGCCGTGGCCCATCGCTGCCCCTACGGGTACCCCCAGGTGGTCCTCACCCATCCCTTGCATCGCCAGGGAGAGAAGTTTGTCGTGTTCCCAACTCTCTTCTGGCTCACCTGCCCGTTCCTCGCGGCCGAGGTGTCGCGTCTTGAGTCCGTCGGCGCGGTGCGGAGGCACGAGGCCCAGCTTGCCATCGACCCGGACCTCGCCCGTCGGTACCGGGAGGCGCACGAGAGGTACGGGTGCGAGCGAGCTGCCCTTCTCTCCCCTGAGGACCGTGCGTTTCTCCGGGAGGCGGGGGCCATGGGCCGGCTGGGGACGGGGATCGCGGGGCTTGCGAACCCCCGCCGGGTGAAGTGCCTCCACGCTCACCTCGCTCACTTCCTCGCCCGTGGGGGGAACCCAATCGGCGAGGTCGTGGCCGCGGAGCTCCCACGCCTGTTCTGCTCCCCGGAGCGAGTCCCGTGCGCCCAGGCACTTCGCGGGGATTGGGCTCCGAGTTGTCGTCCCTAGACCCCGCTCCCTATACTCCTTCCCCAAGGAGGTCGACATGAACGAGTATCTGTCGTTTCGGAAGATGATCACTCCCCTGGTGATCCAGGTCATCTTCTGGTTGGGGGTCTCGGCGTGTGTGGTGCTTGGGCTGGTGTCCATCGTGAGCGGCGCCTCGGCCCGCTACGGAGGGGGATCCGAGGTGCTGACCGGGATCTTGGTCCTCATCCTCGGGCCGGTTTTCGTGCGGATCTGGTGCGAGGTGTTGATCGTGGTGTTCCGGATTTTGGACACGCTCACCGAGATCCGGGATAGACTGGGGAAGAGCTGACCTCCACCGGTTGTTGTGGAAGTGAACGGGGCCGCCCGGAGGCGGCCCCGCCTTCAAGCTTTGGGAGGCACCGTTCTTACGGATCCGCCTTCACCTGCGGCGGGTGGTTCACGTTGAGGACCTTGATCACCAGACTATCCTGGGCCACCGCCCCGCATGGGTCGACGACGCACAAGGTCACCGTGACCAGGAGGTAGTCGCACCCCGTCACCTCGGGGGCGACGAAGATCGGGCACAGGGTGTCGGCGTTGAGGAGGGTTCCCGCGCTTGCCCACCACGACACGGTGAGCTTCTCTCCATCGGGGTCGCCGGCCTTGCCGAGGATCATGATCTGCGCCTTCTCCGGGACCTGGAGGTCCGGACCGGCGTCGGCCCAGGGGGCTCTGTTGAGGTTCCGGATGTGGATCCGCACTGTGTCCGTGGCCACTGCCCCGCAGGCATCGGTCACGGTGAGGACGAGCTCCACCGTCTCCCCC
>CAKZSO010000048.1 GCA_937921255.1 Candidatus Bipolaricaulota bacterium | reverse complement strand
ACGACCACGTTCGAAAGCGGCACGTTCCCCGTGTTCGTCACCTCGTACGTCCACGTCACCGTCGACCCCACCACCACCACCGGCCCGGTCGGCGTGTCCGCATCGTCCCCGTTCGTCTTCTTCTCCAGCACCAGCCCCGGCTGACCGGGAGGAGGACATGCCGGTCCCTCCACCTGGTAGTAGCAGTTGTGTGTGCCAGCCTTGACGGCAACCGTGATCTCTCCCGTCGGCCAGTATCCCCGCAGCTTGACCCAGTAGTCTCGGCACTGCGGCGTGCTGAACCCCTGGTCGAACTTCACGCCAAACAGACCCGTGGTCGGGTCGGTTCCGCACGAGTAGGTATGGCTCGCAGCAACCACGTCACTGCACCCCGCGCACGTCGTGGGAAGGCCCATGATCCAATGGCTGATTGCCGGAGAGCCGTTGGAGCACACCCGATAGCTGAATGTGGTGTTTGTGCCGTCGAAAGTGGCCCCGAGAAAGGTCACTGTGTAGTTGCCGCAAGGGGCAACGACCGCGGCCGAACCCGGAACAACTCCACTCCACGCACTCGCCAAGAACAGGAAGACTGCCCCGACAGCCCACCACGCGCCGCGATCCGACCCCACCCTGCGCAGACTCAACACCTTCGCCATGATTCCCTCCTACCAGGTTGCGCTTCGGCAGCCTGGCGGCCTACGGGAGGTCCATGGCTTTGCGCCCCCGGATCGCTCCGGGTTTACCTTTTTCGGCGGGTCCTACCCCGTTTTCTTGCTCTGTCCTATCTCAGCTTCGACCGTAACGCCCCTGCACCACCAGGGCCCGTCTGACCATCTCGTCCGGCACAAACCCCTTCTCGACGAGGATCTCACCAACCTTGCGCGAGCCGTCACCGGCCTTCTGCTCCTTGAGGGCCTCGTGGACATCCTGAGGACTCACGGCTCTCATGTCGACGAGGATTTCCCCCAGACGCTTCCCGCGCTCGAAGTACTCCTCAAGGATGGACATGATCACCGCCGAGCGAGATTTCCGCTCGCGCTCGGCTCGGCTATCCACCAATTCCAGCAAGTACTGGTCTTCATCGTTGTAATACAGTGTCACCTGCACGTGTCTGTCCTCCTCGATCCTCGCCTTGCCGGCCAATAGAAAACGGGCCGCCGGTTCGCTCACCTGGCAGCCCGGCTACCCGTCCTGGGCCCGTTGCTTTGCGCCCCCACGTTCCCGTGGGTTTGCCCTTTTCAGGATCTGTTTATGCTAGATTGTAGTGTAGACAGGTCTTCCCCCCGTGTCAAGGAGACATCTGTCCCGCCGCTTATCACAGCCCGGCGGTCAACGACGGGGACCGGACGTTTGAGCAACCGCAGCACCGGCGTTGACAAGGCCGGCGCCAAAGCGGAGGTCCTGGCCTGGAGCAAGGGGGGCAGCGGTCCCAAAAAGGACGCCGACTGCCTCCGCCGCGGTCAGGGACGGGTCCGCAGAGAGGATGAGGGCAAGGGTCCCGGCCACGTGGGGGGCGGCAAACGAGGTTCCGGAGTTCCGCGCCGAGCGGCCACCGGGAAGAAAGGACACCACCTCGTGCCCCGGCGCGGCCACCGCCACCTCGGGCCCCCAGGAGCTGAACGAGGCGAGGCTGTCCGCCGAGTCCGTGGCTGAGACCGCGAGCACCGTGGGGTACTTACCTGGGTACAGGACCTCTGCTTTCCCCTCGTTCCCGGCGATCCCCACTACGATCACGTCCTTCGCCGCCGCGTAGGCGAGGGCTAGTTCCACGACCTTGGGCGGCGTCCTGTTGGCGTACAAGCTGAGGTTGATGATCCGGGCACCGTTGTCCACAGCGTACCGGATCGCGCTGGCCAGGGAGTCCCAGTCCTTCGTCGTGAACAACCCCCGGGCGTCGAGGAACCGCAGGTCCATGATCCGCACCCTGGGAGCGACACCGGCCACGCCCATCTCGCTCAGCCGCCCCGCGATGATCCCCGCCACGAACGTCCCGTGCCAGTGAAGTTGCGTGCGCCGCAGGTGCGCGGGCACGTTGTCCCGGAAGTCCCACCCGAAAACGTCGTCCGCGTACCCATTCCGATCATCGTCAATTCCATTCCCAAGGATCTCGCCCGGGTTCGTCCAGCGGACCTCGGCCAGCTGGGGGACCGTCCAGTCGATCCCACTGTCGATCACGGCGACCACGATCTCCTCGCTCCCCATCGTCACACGCCACGCTTCGGGAACGTGGATCCGCTCGAGGCCCCACGAGAGGACTCGTAATGCGAAGGTGGGCGAGCCAGTCGCCCCCGCTCGCCCGGCAACCGCGAGGTCCTGTTGGGTAGCGCTCCCTAACAGAAGAGCCAACAGCCCGAGAAGGCCAACCTGCACAACCCAACGCTGCCCGCGTCCTTTGCGTTCCATTCGGCAACCCGGCTGTCCACGTGGGACCCGCGGCTTTGCGCCCCCCCCTCGCGAGGGGTTTGCCCTTGTCGTGGCCCGCACCAAGCAGAACCACTAGATTACGGTGTAATATACTGGATTCTAGGAGACCTGTCAACCCTTGATTGCCCGAACAACGTTTGGAAAAGGACGGGAGACCATGAAGACCGCCCCGAGCCAGCGCCCGCGCATGTCACAGGAGACGTCCGAGGCCGGTGAGACGGAGAAGCCGAGATGGATTCAGCCGCAGGACGCGGCCCCCGGCGGGGGCATTGCCCTCAGGTGGCCCCTTCCGAAGCGAGGCCGACGCGTCTGGAGCCGACGGGAGTCGAACCCGTGGCCTCTAGCATGCCATGCTAGCGCTCTCCCAACTGAGCTACGGCCCCGCGTGATTCTCCCCACCCGAGGCGGGGATGCAAGAGCTAGATGTCGAGCGCGACCACTCGGTGCGCGTTCTCGCGGATGAAGTCCCGCCGCCGCGACACATCCGTACCCATAAGGGTCGTGAACACCTCGTCCGCCTCGAGGGCGTCGCGGACCGTCACCTGGCGGAGGATCCGGGACGCGGGGTTCATCGTCGTCTCCCACAGCTCCTCTGGGTTCATCTCGCCCAGCCCCTTGAACCGGCGAACCGTGTACTTCCCGTCCTCCGCCGCCTGGTGGGCGTGGAGCTCCTCGTCGGAGTAGAGGTAGACGCGCGTCGTCCCGCGCTGGGCAAGGTACAGGGGGGCCTTGGCGATGTACATGTGCCCGCGCTCGATCAGTGGACGGAGGTTCCGGAAGAAGAACGTCAGGAGCAAGGTGCGGATGTGGGACCCGTCGACATCGGCGTCGGCCATGATGATCACCTTGTGGTACCGCAGCTCGTCGAGGTTGAACTGGTCCCGAATCCCCGTGCCCAGGGCGGTGATGATCGCCCGCAGCTCCTGGTTGTCGAGGAGCTTCCCCAGGCGCGCCTTCTCCACGTTGAGGACCTTCCCCCGAAGGGGCAGGATCGCCTGAAAGTTCCGATCCCGCCCCTGCTTGGCTGATCCCCCGGCCGAGTCGCCCTCGACGATGAACAGCTCGCACTCCTCGGGAGAGCTGCTCGTGCAGTCGGCGAGCTTCCCAGGAAGACCTCCGCCAAACAGGGCCCCCTTCCGGCGAACAAGCTTGCGGGCCTTGGCCGCGGCGAGCCGCGCCCGGTGCGCCGAGAGCGAGTTCTCGATGATCGCCCGCCCAACCCCGGGGTTCTTAGCGAGGTACTGCCCGAACTGCTCGCGGACCACCTCTTCCACGAACGCCCGCATCCCCGGGCTTCCGAGCTTCGCCTTCGTCTGCCCCTCGAACTCCGGTTGCTGAAGCTTCACGGACACGATCGCCACGAGCCCCTCGCGGATTGCCTCCCCAGGGAGGGCGTCGTCTTCCTGACGCAGGATCCGCTTCTCGCGGGCGTGGTCGTTCAGGACCTTCGTCAGCGCGGCGCGGAACCCCGTGAGGTGGGTACCCCCCTCGCGGGTGTTGATGTTGTTGGCGAAGGTGAACACCTCCTCCTCCATCGCGTCGGTGAACAGCATCGCGATCTCAACGGACTGGTTCCCGCGGTTCTCGGCAAGGTAGATCGGCGCCTCGTGGAGGGGGTCCTTCCCCGTGGCAAGCTCCTGGACGAACGCCGCGATCCCGCCCTCGGCGTGGAACGTGCGCTTCACCCCGGAGATCCGGTTGTCGAGGTGGATCACGAGCCCCGCGTTCAGGTAGGCGAGCTCCTGGAGCCGGTGGGAGAGCTTAGAAAAGTTGTAGTGGATCTCGCCAAAGATCTCCCGATCCGGGAGGAAGGTGATCGTCGTCCCGGTCTCGGTGGTCTCCCCCACAACCTCGAGCTCGGTGACCTTACGGCCGCGCTCGAACTCCTGGCGGTAAACCTTCCCATCGCGCCACCGCACCTCGACCGTAAACCGCTCTGAAAGGGCGTTCACCGCGGACACCCCCACCCCGTGGAGGCCACCCGATACCTTGTACCCCCCCTCGTCGAACTTCCCGCCGGCGTGGAGGGTGGTGAGGACGAGCTCGACCGTGCTCACCCCGGCCTCGGGGTGAATCCCAACCGGGATCCCCCGGCCGTCGTCGCGGACCGTGATCCGCTTGTCCTCGTGGACGGTAACGTCGATCGTCCTGCAAAACCCCGCCAGAGCCTCGTCCACCGAGTTATCGACGACCTCGTAGATCATCTGCAGAAGGCCGTCGGGCCCCGTGGAGCCGATGTACATCCCCGGGCGCTTCCGAACCGCGTCGATGTCCTCCAGGACCTGGATCTTGTCTACGTCGTAGTTCGCATCGTGGGTAACAGCCATCAGCCCGAAGTGTAACCCAGACGCGAAAAACGGGCAAACGAACCGCGCTTGACCCGAGCGCCCCACCCCTGGCCCCGCCGACGTGGGGCGGGTAACCTTCCGCCAAAAGGAGGAACGGTGCGGCTTCTCGAGTGGCAGGGACGGCGGATCTTGGCGGAGGCAGGGATTCCGGTTCCACGGGGCGACGTGGCTTCGACACCCGATGGGGTGAGGTCCGTGGCCGCGGCGGTAGGAGGGCCGGTCGTGCTCAAGGCCCAGGTCCCGGTCGGCGGGCGGGGGAAAGCGGGGGGTATCCGCGTTGCCCAGGACCCCGATCAGGCAGCGCGGATCGCCGCGGCGCTCCTCGGCTCGGACTTAAAGGGGTTGCCGGTCAAGGAGCTCCTCGTGGTGGAGGCGACGACCGTCCGGTCCGAACACTACCTGTCCGTCACCCTCGACCGCCGGACGCGGACCCCGGTCATGATCTACTCCCCCCGCGGCGGGGTGGACATCGAGGAGGTCGCTCGCACCGATCCCGGGACGATCCGCCAGGTCCACATCCCGCCGCTTGAGGGCCCCCTTTCGTTCCGGCTGCGACGCCTCGTGTCCCTGGCCGCGCCCGAGCTCCGCAGATCCCTCGCCGAAATCGCAGTCAAGCTGTATCAAGTCTTCACGCAGTACGAGGCGAACCTCGCCGAGATCAACCCCCTCGCCGAGACAGCCCACGGCCTTGTTGCTCTTGATGCCAAGCTGATTCTCGACGACGACCACCGCCCTGGGGACCAGTTCGCGGGCCTGGCCGACGCCGTGGTCGACCCCCTCGAGGCCGACGCTCGCGCGGTGGGGATGAGCTACGTCCGACTCGACGGCGACATCGGAATTCTCGGGAACGGAGCGGGGCTCGTGATGGCCACGCTCGACCTCGTGGCCCAAGCCGGCGGGCGTCCGGCGAACTTCCTCGACATCGGGGGCGGGGCACGAGCAGAACGGGTCCGCAAGGGCGTTGACCTCATCCTGCGGGATGGGAAAGCCCGCGTCCTCTTTGTAAACGTGTTCGGCGGCATCACCCGCTGCGACGAGGTCGCCCACGGCGTGGTCGAGGCCACGGCCGGACTCGCGCTCCCGATGGTGATCCGGCTCGCGGGAACCAACGAGTCCGAGGGAAGAGGGGTCCTCGCCCGGGCAGGGTTGACCCCGGTCCGCACGATGGACGAGGGCGCTGCCCAAGCGGTGGCGCTCGCCAAGGAGGCAGCACGATGAAGTGGCTCGGGTTGTGCGCGGTGGCGTGCGTGGGTCTGATCGCCCTCGGGGCGGACATCATTCCCCTCGCGGAGATCCAGCCAGGGATGACCGGGTATGGTCTAACCGTGGTCGCGGGGACGGAGATCGTCCGGTTCGAAATCGAGGTGGTGGCCGTGCTCGACGAGCCGGGCGAGCGCAACGACTTCATCGTGGTTCGCGCGTTTGGACCGGCGATCGCCCGCTCGGGCGGCGTGGCCCAGGGGATGTCGGGGAGCCCCATCTACCTCAATGGCCGCCTCGCCGGCGCCCTGTCCCGCGCCGCGGCATGGTCCGCCGACCGGGAACGCCCCCTTGCCCTCGTGACCCCGATCGAGCCCATGCTCAGGGTCCTCGCCGAGGTGGCCCCAGGTCCGACAGAGCCGGTCCCCGCCGACGGGCCCCGGGCTGGCGCCCTCCCCAGACTCGACCTCGCGTTCCTCCGTTCTCCCGTCGCGGTGAGCGGGCTCTCCGCGCGGTCGGTCGCGACCTTAGAAGAGGGGGTAGACCTCCGCCTCCTCGGGCACCCGCTCGCCTCCCTCCTCCCAGCTTGGCGAACCGCTGTGCCCGGTCTCCGCAGCCTCGGCGTCCCGTGCGTTCTGGCTGCCCCCCCCGCACCGCGCGGGCTTTCGTCCCCCGACCTCGCGCCCGGGGCGCCGGTCGGGGTCGGCCTCGCAGTGGGCGACGTGACGATCGGAGCCCTGGGGACGGTCACGCTGGTCGAGAACGACGTGGTCCTCGCATTCGGGCACCCGTTCCTGTTCACCGGTCCTGCCCGCTACTTCCTCACCTCGGCCCACGTGTTCGACACGGTTGCGGCGTACGACTTCTCCTACAAGTTTGGGACCGTGGGCGGGGTGCTGGGTGGGGTGTACGCGGACCGGTGGGCCGCAGTGGGGGGCGTAATCGGCCGGACCCCCACCGGGGTCACCACCACGTTCCGGATCCGCGATCCCAGTGGGGATACCGATCAGACCCTCCAGATCAAGCTCGTGGATGAGCCCCGCCTGTCGGCCCTCCTCCTCTACGTGGCGGGGTTGGAGGCTGTGGACCAGGCATTGGACCGGATCGGGCCGGGAACGGCGGCCGTGCGCTACACGGTCACCGGCCGGAACCTCCCCCGCCCGCTTGTCCGAGAAAACGTGTTCCTCTCCACCCAGGACATCGCCCTCTACGTCCCGTGGGAGCTGGCCCTGGTCGCAGACGTGCTCGCCTACAACGAGTTCGCCGACCCGGGACTCCTCACCGTGAACCTTGAGGCCGTTGTACAACCGGGCTTCGCCGCCACCGAAGTGCTGGCGTTGGTGACCGACCGGGACACCTATGCCCCTGGAGACCGGGTCCGGTTCGCGGTCACCCTCCGCGGGTGGCGGGGCCAGCTTGAAACCTGGGATGGCTGGGTGGAGATCCCTGACGGCATCGATACCCCCTACGTAGAGCTGCGTGCCTATGGCGGACCGCGCCAGCGGGAGAAGGGCGAGCCGGCGCGGACGCTCCAATCGCTCGCCGACCTGCTCGATTTCATTGACGGGATCCCGACCTACGACACGCTAACTGTGGAGTTGTTCGCCCTCGACCCGCTTTCGTCCCTCGTCGGCCAGACGCGGTTGTACGGGGTGGACGGGGTGTCGGACCGAATTCCCCACACAGTTGTGTACGGCGAGCTTTCGGTGATCCTCCCGATCCACGGGAAGTAGCGATGTGGGACTTGAGAGAAGCGGCGGAGGCCCTTGAGGCGCGGCTCGTGCGCCCGACGGCCCCGTTTTCCGTGTCCGGGGCCGCCTGCGACTCGCGACGGATCCGACCCGGAGACGTGTTCGTCGCCCTCACCGGCAGCCGCGCCAACGGGCACGACTTTCTGGGCCAGGCGTTCGCCCGGGGCGCGGTGGGTGCAGTCGTGTCCCGCGACCCGGGAACCGGGAGCAACCTCCTCCTCGTGTCCGACGTCCCCGCTGCCCTCCGCGAGCTCGCTGCGTGGCGGCGGGCCACCTTGGAGGTCCCGATCGTCGGGGTGACCGGTTCGTTTGGAAAGACGACGATGAAGGAGCTCGTCGCCGCTGCCCTCTCGGCCCGGTACCGTACCTACCGCGCTCCGGAAAACTACAACACCGAGATCGGTGTCCCGCTCGCCGTGCTTTCGATCCCCGACGACGTCGAGGCGGCGGTGTTCGAGCTGGGGATGACCGCTCGGGGGGAGATCCGCGAGCTCGCTGACCTCCTCCAGCCGTGGGCGGGGGTGATCACCTCGATCGGGCCGGCCCACCTCGCCCAGCTTGGGTCGCTCGAGGCGATCGCCGACGCGAAGTGGGAGCTTGCGGAGGCCCTCCCCGAGGAGGCGGTCCTCGCCCTGGGCTGGGACTACCCCGAGTTGCGGGCGAGGGCCGATCGCTGCTCCGGCCTTTGCCTCCGGTTCGGGAGCACGCCCGACGCCGACTTCCACCCGCGCCACGTGGCCACCGACCGGCCGGAGGGCGTTGCGTTTGACGCCGTCACGCCCGCGGGGGTGTTCCCCGTTCAGCTCAAGCTCCTCGGGGAACACGTTCCGGTCCTGGCCTGCGGGGCGATCGCCCTGGCGTGGGGGATGGGCGTCCCGGAAAAGAGCGCGGCCCAGGCCCTTGCCCACGTTGATCCGGTTCCCCACCGACTCCACCTCCGCCCGGCCCCGTTTGGGTGGCTGCTGGACGACTGTTACAACGCCAACCCCCTCTCGATGAGGGCGGCCCTCCACACCGCGGTCACCCTCAAGTTGCCCGTGGCCCAGCGGGTGGTCCTGTTCGGGGACATGCTCGACCTGGGACCTGACGAGGAACACTTTCACGCCCAGGCGGTCCGCGAGGCGCGGAGCGAGGGGGTGGATGCCCTGTTCTGCTACGGTCCGCGGGCGAAAGCGGCGTTCCGGGGCTGGAGCGGACCCGGCGCAGCTGAGGCCGAAGACCTGGATTTCCTCCTGGGCGAGGTCCGGCGGACGATCTGGACTGCCCCGACCCTTCTCCTTGTGAAGGGGTCGCGGGGGATGGCGCTCGAGCGGGCGGTGGAGAGCCTCGTCAACAACGCCGCGGCGGCCGATCCCACAAGCTGAACGCAACCGCGGCAACCACCCCCAGCCCGGCGACCACGCCCCACGTCCCAAGCGGCGAGGTGGGAAACACGTCGAGGAGGATCCCGCCCACGAACGCCCCGAGCGACCAGCCGAGCGTCTCGGCGAGGCCGAACGCCCCGAGGTACCGGCCGCGACGACCCGTCGGCGCGAGGCTCGCGGTCACGGCAAGCGTGTTCGGGGCAAACACCATCTCCCCGCACGTGACGACGACCATCGCCCCGAGAAGGACCGGGTAGGCAGCAGACAGGCCAAACACGAGGTACCCCAGCCCATACAGGGCGCCTCCTACGGCCAGGAGCCGGCGCCGTGGGAACCGCGTGAGCGTCCGGGCAAGCGGGTACTGAACTGCCACCACAAGGAGCCCGTTCAAGGTGAGAAGCCCACCGAACTGGGCCTCGGAGAAACCGAGCCGGTCAACGGTGAACACGGACACGGTCGAGACGAGCTGGCCGGCGACGACGAACACCAGACTCGAGATCGCGACGAACGCGACGAACCGCCGGTCCGAAAGGACTTCCCGGAACCCCTGCTTTGGCGGAGCGGCCTCGGTCTCGAGGGCCGGTTCCTGGGCATGGCGGAGGAGGAGGCCAAACGCGACCAGGGTCAGGGCGGCCGTCGCCGCGAACAGGGTCCAGTACGGAAGAGACGACGCCATGAACCCCCCCATCGCCGGGCCAGCCGCCCAACCCACGTTCCCCCCCACCCGGAGGAGGCCGTACGCCTCCATCCGCTGGTCCTGGCTGGCAACGTCGGCGACCATCGCCGTGATCGCGCTCATCGCCAGCGCCCCGGTGATCCGCACCGCGAGGTAGACCCCCACGATCGCCCACACCGGGCCGTCGGCCGCAACAAGCGCGGCGAGACCAACGAACAGGAGGACCCGCCAGCCCACGGCCTGGAGCACGGTCTGCCGACGGCCGAGCCGGTCGGAGAGCTCGCCGCCCGCAACGCGACCCAGGGCGCTTACCACTCCATTGGCGAGCGCGATCGCCCCAACCACCGTCATCGCCAAGCCCCGATCTCGGTAAAGGTAAAGGGAGAGGAACGGGAGGGCGATCGAGAACCCGGCCGAGGTGATGAGCTGGCTCAGCACAAGCACCCACAGAGCCTGGTTGAACCGGGCGAGATCCTCCCGCAGGCCGGCCCAGCTCCCCCTGGCCCTCACAGGAGCGAGGTAACCCACGCCAGAACGGGGGCGAGGAGGAGCGCGGGGAGGAGGTCCGCCGCCCGGAGGTCGCGGAGCCGAAGGAGCGAGATCCCGAGCGCGAGGACCACCGCCCCACCTGCCGCCGAGAGCTCCACTGCAGCCGGCGCCTCGGCCGAGAACCCCGCGAGGTGCGAGGACAGGAGCGCCGCGGCCCACGTGACCCCGCCCTGGTAGACGAGGATCACAGCAAGCGAGAGGAGGACGCCGGGGCCGAGCGCCGCGGCGAGGGTCAGGGCGGAGATTCCATCCAGAACGGATTTCGCCCCTAGAAGCGACCAGTCGCCGTAGAGGCCGTCCTGGATCGCCCCGAGAAGCGCCATCGGCCCAACGCAAAAGAGAAGGCTCGCCGCGAGGAACCCCTCCGCAAGCGGCCTCCCCCGGAACAGCCCCTCCACCCTCTTCGTCCCCCGCTCGAGGCGCTCCCCGAGGCGGAGCGCCGCCCCGATTGCCCCGCCGAGGATCACCGACAGGAGGAGAACGAGCACGTTACCCGTCCCGAGCGCCAGCCGCAGCCCGAGGACGACCGTGGCCAGGCCCACGCCAACCGCCGCCCCGTCCCGCACCCGAGCCGGAACGCGAGCCCCCAACGCCCACCCAACGACCCCCCCAGCTAGGACCGTTCCCATGTTGACCCAGGTGCCGATCATCGGCCGAATGGTAGCCGCGCGGGGGTCCGCCAGCAGCTGCGGATTTGACACCCTCGCTTCCCGGTCACTATAGTGGGCCATCCAAGGGGGAACCACCATGTGGAAGGAGTTCAAGGGGTTCATCGTCAAGGGCAACCTGGTCCAGATCGCTGCGGCCTTCATCATGGCCGTGGCGTTCGCCGCGGTCGTGAACTCGTTTGTGAACGATCTCATCATGCCGATCGTCGGGAAGCTCGTGGGGAACGTGGACTTCGCGAACCTGTACGTCAACCTATCGGGGCAGAGCTACGAGTCCGCGGCGGCGGCGCGGGCGGCGGGGGCAGCGGCAATCTACTACGGGGCGTTCATCAACGTGCTCGTGAACTTTCTCATCATCGCCCTCGTGGTGTTCCTGGCCATCAAGGCGTACGGGAGGCTCGAGAAGCCCAAGGTTGCGCCCGTCCCGACCACGAAGGATTGCCCATTCTGCATGACCCAGATCCCCCTCAAGGCCACGCGGTGCCCGCACTGCACCTCGGACCTCGGGGGGAAGGGCTAGGCCAGGCGGAGGAGAACACCCGCGGCCCGGGCGCGCCCGGGCCGCGATGTCTACGGAGTTCCGGCAACCAAGGAGACGGAGACCATCGCCGCCAGGGCGAGAAGCCCGGCGACCCACGTCAGCACCCGATCACGGCTCGACATTGCACGCATCACCTCGACAACCGCCACCGATCCTGGCAGGGCCCAACCTCCTCCCCGCGTAAGAGGCCGGAGCGGGGCGATGATGGATCTTCTCCAAACAGACCACGGCAACGGCGCCGCGTGTCCCCGATCGAGGGGACACCGGAGAGGGGTCTACTTCTCGCGGAGGAGCTGGACGGCCTTGCCGTTGTTCGTGCAGGAGAACACGACGAGCGAGCTCTGCCCCGCCTCGAACGCGCTGGCGTAGAGGTACCTTATGTCCAGGCCCTGACGGGCCAGCACCTCCGTGATCCGGCGCAGGAACCCGGTCCGGTGGGGGAGCTCGGCGAGGACCACGTCGCGCTCCTCGACCTCGTACTCCGCCTTGCGGAGGGCATCGAGGGCGTAGCTCGGCGAGTCGGGGACGAGGTGCAGCTCGGCCGTGTCGTCGCGGACCATCACCGCCAACGCGAGGATGTTGATCCCCTGTTCGGATAGGAGGCGGGCGATGCCCGCCAGCACCCCCACGCGGTTCTCCGTGACCACCACGAGCTCCCTGCCTACGGTCGCCTCGCGCATCCGTCCTCCGCGAGGGGCTAGTGTACACCGGACCCCCACCCCCGCCCAACGGCACCGCTATACTATAATGCCCCTCGACCAACCCATGAATCCATCCACGAAGCGCGTCCTTGTGTGCAGCGCCTGGCCCTACGGGTCGGGCCTCCCTCACCTGGGGAACCTGATCGGGTGCCTTCTCTCCGGGGACGCGTTCACCCGGTTCTACCGGTTGCGTGGCTACGAGACCGTTCACGTGTCGGGAACCGACGCCCACGGCACCAAGGTCGAGTACGAGGCGGCCCGGCTCGGGCTCACGCCCCGGGAGCTCGCGGACCGCGTCCACCGGGAGATCGCCGACATCCTGGCCCGGTTCGAGGTCGCGATCGACAACTACACCACGACCGAGTCCCCCGTTCACTACGAGTTCGTGACCTGGATCTACCGGGAGATGGAGAAGAACGGGTACATCGTCTCCCGCGAGGAAGCGCGGGCATTCTGTCAAGGGTGCAGCCGGTTCCTCGCCGACCGGTTCATCGTCGGGACCTGCCCGCGTTGCGGGTACCTCCACGCCCAGGGGAACCAGTGCGACGCGTGTGGGGCTCTCCTGGAACCGGAGTCCCTTCGCTCTCCCCACTGCGCGTTCTGCGGCTCGACCGACATCGTGTCCCGAACGACCCGCCACTGGTACCTCGACCTCGAGAAGCTGACGCCGAAGCTCCTCGCCTATGTGGGAAGCCGCGACTTCCGCGGGAACGTCAAGCTGTTCACGGAGCGGTTGATTCAGGACGGGCTCCGGCCGCGGGCGGTGACCCGCGATATCCGGTGGGGGATCCCCGCCCCGTTCCCGGGGGCAGAAGGGAAGGTCATCTACGTGTGGGCCGAGGCCGCCCTGGGGTACGTCTCGGCGACGATCGAGCACTTCCGGCGGCAGGGTCAGGAGGAGCGGTGGCGGGAGTTCTGGTTCGGGGACGAGGTGCGGCAGGTGTACACCCAGGCCAAGGACAATATCCCGTTCCACACGATCATTTTCCCCGGCCAGCTCCTCGCCTCAGGCCAGGGCTACCACCTCCCGGACCAAATCGCCGCCACCGAGTACCTGAACTGGATCGGGGGCGAGCAGTTTTCGAAGACGCGACGGGTCGGGATCTTCGCCGACGAGGCGCTCACGCTCCTCCCCCCCGTCTACTGGCGGTTCTACCTCTTCTACAACCGCCCGGAGTCGAAAGACGTCGAGTTCTCGTGGGAGGAGTTCGACAAGGCGGTGAACCACGTCCTCGTGGACAACATCGCGAACTTCGTCCACCGGGTGCTGTCCTACGTGTGGACCAGGCACGGGGGAACAGTGCCCGACCACCCGACCGACCCCGCGATCCTCCAGGCGATCGAGTCCACGCTCACGGCGGTCGTGCAGACGGTCGAAGCGGGATCCCTCGCCCCCGCCCTGCGGGAGATCGCCCTCCTCGCCGGGACCGGGAACGAGTACATGCAGCGGACGGCCCCGTGGAAGACGGGCGACGCGCGGGCCGTGGCCTCGGCCGTCCACCTGGTGAAAGCCCTGGCCATCCTGCTCGAGCCGTTTGTCCCGATGTTCTCCCGCGACGTCCAGGCGATCCTCGGGACGACCGACCGCGATCTTGCAGGCGCGCGAACCGGCCTGGGTGGGCACAAGCTCGCCCGCGAGCCGAAGCCGCTCCTCTCCCACGTGGACATCGGTGAACTCAAGGGGAGGTACCAAGCGATGAAAGAAGAAGGGCTCGTCTCGGTTGAGGAGTTTCGGAAGCTCGACCTGCGGGTGGGGCGGATCCTCGCCGCCGAGGAGGTGCCGGGCGCGGACAAGCTCCTCCGGCTCACGATCGACCTCGGGGACCGTCAGGCCCAAGCTGTGGCCGGAATCCGACAACACTACCGCCCAACGGACCTCGTGGGGAAGCTCGTGGCGGTGATGGCGAACCTCGTGCCGGCCACGATCCGGGGGATTCGCTCCGAATGCATGGTCCTTGCCGCATCAGGTGGGGCGTTGGCGCTCCTCACCCCTGACCGTGAAGTGGACCCCGGGGCCCGGATTCGCTAGGATTGCTGCCGTCTGATGTTCCCACTACGATGAACGAGGTGGCCATGTACGCTGTTGTGGAGATCGGAGGCAAGCAGTACCGCGTGGAAGCCGAGGAGGAGATCGTTCACGAACTCCTGCCCCAGGTGAAGGTGGGCGACACGGTGACGTTCGACCGGGTGCTCCTCGTCCGGAACGGCGAGGGGGTCGAGATCGGCCGGCCGTACCTCACGGGAGTGCGGGTCGTGGGCGAGGTCAAGGAGACGGGGCGCGGGCGCAAGGTGATCATCCAGCGGTTCTCCCCGAAGAAGGGGTACCGCCGGAAGAAGGGGCATCGGCAGCCCTTCATGCGAACCCGCATCCTGTCCATTACAAGGGGTTAGCTGGCATGGTGAGCGTGGTCGTCGAGCGGGACGAGGAGGGACGGGTCCAGACCGTGACCCTCGCAGGCGACGATTCCCCCGAGGGGCTCGCCGCTGTGGCGCTCGTCGAGGCGCCGATCCTCGGCCTACGGGAGTACCTCCACCTCGAACCCGCGGTCACACGGGACGGCCACGCGCTCCGGTTCGAGGTCGATCGGTCCGATTTCTTCCTCGACCGCGAGGTGGACGCGGTCGTGGAGACGATGGTCCTCGGGCTGCGTGCCCTGGCGCGCGACGGTCGGATCGCAGTCCGCGAGGTCGGGGAAAGCATCAAGGTGTGAGGGGAAACGATGGCACACAAGACGAGCGGCGGTTCAACCCAGAACGTCCACGATTCCCCCGGGCAGCGCCTGGGGATCAAGCGGTACGGTGGAGAGCTTGTGCAGCCGGGGTGCATCATCGTCCGCCAGCGCGGGACCCGGTTCTACCCGGGATCCGGCGTCGGCATGGGTCGGGACTTCACGATCTTTGCCAAGACGGTGGGAACGGTGCGGTTCTCTGGACACAAGCGCGTGTACATCAACGTTGACCCTGTCCCCAACGAGTAACCATCCGGACATGAATGTGGGTGGATGAGGCAAAGATCCACGTCGCCTCCGGGCGGGGGGGAGATGGCCTCATCTACTTCCACAAGACCCGCCACAACCCCCGCGGTTCGCCGGAGGGCGGGAACGGCGGGCGGGGCGGGGACGTGATCCTGCGGGCCACCCATTCGGTGGGGACCCTCCTTTCGTTCCAGAACCAGACCCACTTCCGCGCCGAGAACGGCGCCCCCGGCGGCCCCAACTCCCGTCAGGGGAAACGGGGGGCGGACCTCGTCATCCCCGTTCCCGTGGGCACGGTGGTCCGCGACGCGGGAACCGGCGCCGTGCTTGCCGACCTCGCGAGCAACGGGGCGGAGTTCACGGTCGCCCACGGTGGGCGGGGGGGAAGGGGCAACAAGGCGTTCACGACCTCCTCCCGCCAAGCCCCGCGGATTCGCGAGTTTGGGGAGCGGGGGGAGGAGCGCTGGATCAAGCTCGAGCTCCGCGTGCTCGCCGACGTGGGGGTCATTGGGTTCCCCAACGTCGGGAAGTCGTCGCTTCTGTCCCGGGTGTCGCGGAAGAAGGTCAAAGTGGCCCCGTACCCGTTCACCACGCTCTCCCCGAACCTCGGCATGGTCGAAATGGCCGACGGAACATCGTTCGTCATCGCCGACCTCCCGGGGTTGATCGAAGGGGCCCACGAGGGAAAGGGCCTCGGGGACCGATTCCTCCGCCACGCCACGCGGGCCCGGATTCTCCTCCACCTGGTGGACCTCGCGGCCGTCGAGGGGCGCGATCCCCTCACCGACTACCGCCTCCTCCGCCGGGAGCTCGAGGCATGGGAGGACCTCCGCCTTAAACCGGAGATCGTCGCTGGGAACAAGGTGGACCTCCTCCCCCCAGAGCGGGTCTCGGCAGAGGTGGAGCGGTTTCGCCAAGCGGGCATCGAGCTCCACCCTATCTCCGCCGTCACCGGCCGTGGGGTGCGCGAGCTCCTCCACCTCCTTGCCCAGGCGGTTCACGTCCCCCCCAGTCCCCCCCCTCCACCCGACGTTTCCGCCAAGCGCGTCTGGAACCTCACCCCTGATGAGATCCCATTCGAGCTCGTCGAGGACAAGGAGGGGATTGCCGTGCGGGGCCCGGCGGTCGAACGCCTGGCGCGGCGGCTTGACCTGTCCACGGATGACGCCCAGCGGTACTTCTACGGGCGGCTCGAACGCCTGGGGGTAATCGCGGCCCTCCGTCGCCGCGGCGTCCCGGCGGGAACCACGGTCCGGATCGGGGGCCACGAGCTTGAGTTTGCGGGATAGGACGGGGTTGTTCGGCGGAACGTTCAACCCGATCCACGTGGGGCACCTGCGCGTGGCCGAGGAGGCGCTCCGCCAGTTCGAGCTACGGGAGGTGGTGTTCGTTCCCACCGGCCACCCCCCCCACCGCCCGGTAGCCGACGGGGTCCCCGCTGAAGACCGGTACACGATGGTTCGGCTTGCCACCGCTGACTACCCCCAGTTTTCGGTATCACGGTTCGAAGTGGATCGGCCTGGCCCCTGCTACACGGTAGACACGGTCGCGGCGATGAAGGAGATCTACCCCCACGGGGTTGCGTTCATCGTGGGCGCGGATATCTTCGCCCGGATCCACACCTGGCGCGACTGGCCCCGGCTCCTCCGGAGCTGCCCGTTCATCGTCGCCCCCCGCCCGGCGACGGACATCGGAAGCTTCTCCCGCCCGCCGTTTGACCAGGCCGAGGTGCACCTGTTGCAGATGCCGCCGATCCCCGTGTCCTCGTCGGAGGTCCGCCGCCGGTACCGGAGCGGGCTCTCCACCACAGGAATGGTCCCGCCCGCCGTGGACCGCTGGATCCGCGACCACCGGCTGTACGGCGTGGCCCCATCTGGGGCGGGCGGCTAGAATTAGGCTCATGAGGAGGAACCTATTCGCCGGGAGTTTCGGGTAAACGAGCAGATACGGTCACGCGAAGTTCTCCTGATCGACCCCGAAGGACGGAGCCTGGGCGTGATCCCCACGGATCGGGCCCTGGCGTTGGCTCGCGAGAAGGGGCTTGATCTTGTGGAGGTGGCCCCGGAAGCCAACCCCGTGGTCTGCAAGATCGTGAACTACGGGAAGTACCGCTACCAACAGGGTAAACGCGAGAAAAAGCAGCCGAAGACATCCCGATTGAAAGAGGTGAAGTTCACGATTCAGACTGGGGAGCACGACTTCCAGACCAAGCTCGCGCGGATCCGCGAGTTCCTCGGGGATGGCCACAAGGTGCGCGTGTCCGTGTTCTTCAAGGGCCGCCAGATCATCCACACCGCCAAGGGCGAGGAGATCCTGGCCCGGGTGACCGCGGCCACCGAGGACATGGCGAAGGTAGATCAAGATACGATGAGCCGGGGAAGGACCTTGCAGATGCTCCTCGTTCCGCTTCCCCGCAAAGGAGGACGCAGTGAAGACAAGGACGCACAGAGCGGCGGCCAAGCGGTTTAAGATCTCCGGCACGGGGAGGATCTTCCACCAGCGCGCCAACCGCAAGCACAAGCTGTCGAAAATGCGGCCGCAGTACCGCCGGGAGGCGGGGCGACCGGTGGAGGTCCGCGGCGCGGACCGGAAGCGTTTGCGCAGGATTCTGAACATCTAGGCAGGAGGAGAACCATGCGAGTTCCTGGTGGGGTAAAGCACGGGCGGCGGCGGCGGAAGATCCTCAAGCTCTCCAAGGGGTTCACGGGAAAGCGGCGCTCCTGCTACCGCATCGCCAAACAGTCCGTGTTCAAGGCGCTGCGCCACATGTACGTGTCGCGCAAGCTCCACAAGCGCGTCATGCGCCGGTTGTGGATGACCCGCATTGGCGCGTCTACGCGGAGCCACGGGGTGTCCTACTCCGCGTTCATGGGCGGCCTGCGCCGGGCGAAGGTCAAGCTGAACCGGAAAATGCTGGCGGACATCGCGTTCCGCGACCCAGATGGGTTTGCCCAGGTGGTGGCTCTCGCCAAGAAGAGCCGGCGCTCCTAGACGCGCCTGCGAAGGGAGCCTGGGCCCAGGCAGGGGGGCAGGCACGGAAAGAGGCGGGCGCACGGCCAAGGAGGCCTGGTCAGGCAGCGCCGCGCGCGGGGGAGGGGTTACGCTCAAGGGCAGTCACATCCTGATCACGGTGGAACGCTCCCCCACCGGGGTCCGGCGGCGGGTGGCCATCGTCGAGGACGGCGAGCTAATCGAGGTCCACTTCGACATCCCCTCTCGGCGCCCGCTCGTGGGGAACATCTATCTCGGCCGCGTGGAAACCGTCCTTCCCGGGATGGGGGCGGCGTTCGTTGACGTTGGGGAGAAGAAGGCGCTCTTTCTCTCCGAGCACGAGATGAGCGACGCGCTCGCCCGAGCCCGCGGGCTCGACCCGCGGAAGGAGCCCGTTCTCGTCCAGAAGGTCCTCCGCCCCGGCGACGCGATCACCGTTCAAGTGCGTCGCGAGGGGATCGGCAGGAAGAACCCCCAGGGGACGACGAAGATCAGCCTCCCCGGCCGGTACTGGGTGTACCTACCCACGGAGGATCGGATTGGCGTCTCGCGCCGGCTGGGCGAAGCCGAGGACGCGCGCCGCCTCCGCCGCGTCGCCCAACAGCTCAAAGGAGAGACGGAGGGCCTGATCGCCCGCACCGCCGCGCTTCAGGCCGCGGAAGAGGACCTCGCGCGGGACTTTCAGTTGTTGCGCGAGCTGTGGAAAGAGATCACGGCTGCCGCCGAGCGCGCCTCCCCCCCCCAGCTTCTCCACAAACCCCTCGACCTCGTCCTCGCCCTGATCCGCGATCGGTTCCTCGACACCGTCGGCTCGGTCATCGTGGATGATCAGGATCAGATCGAGGCGATCCGGGCGTTCCTCGACCAGCTGCGGCTCCACCCGCTCAAGCGCCGGGTGCGCCTGTACCGTGGCCAGGTTCCGCTCCTTGTCCGTTACGACATCGAGCGCCGGCTGCGGGAAGGGGTCCAGCGCAAGGTCCCGCTCCGGGGAGGTGGTTTTCTCGTCATCGACGAGACGGAAGCCCTCACCGCAATCGACGTCAACACCGGGTCCGACGTCCGCCACCGCACCCAAGGCTCGGCGATTCTCAACACGAACCTCGAGGCCGCCAAGGAGATCCCACGCATCCTTCGGCTCAGGAAGATCTCCGGGATCATCATCGTCGATTTCGTGGACATGGAGGATGAGGGAAACCTTCAGACCGTCCTCGGTCTCCTCGCGCGGGAGCTCAAGAAGGACCGTGTCCCCGCCGACCTCATCGGGGTAACCAAGCTCGGGCTCGTCGAGATCACCCGCCGCCGCGAAGGGGAGTCGCTGGCCACCACGTTCGACGAGGCCACCGAGAGCTGAACCCAGTTGCACACCGAAGTCGAGGCGGCTACCATCCTTCCGCCGGGCGGATAGCTCAGTTGGTAGAGCGCTCCCTTCACGGGGGAGAAGCCGGGGGTTCAAGTCCTCCTCCGCCCACACCGACCGCCGATGCACGTTGCCGTCGAGGGCCTGCCCGCACTCGGGAAGAGCGAAATCCTGTCTGTCCTCCGCCTGTACTACCCCGATCAGGTGGCGGTCTTCCCCGAGCTCGTGAAAGAAGTTGCCGGGCGTGAGGGGATCGATCTCTTCCGCGAGCGGGACCGTCTGAGCGAGGCGATCTGGGCCGCAGTGCCCGAGCGGGAACAGGGGGTCCGTGACGCTCTGGCCTGCGGGAAGACCGTGGTCGAGGAGTCCCACCTCGGCGTCCACGCCGCCTACGCGGCCGCGCTCGGAGATAAGCTGTTCCTCTCCCAGTTCCAGAAGCGCGAGGCGGACCTCCTCTGGCCTACAGCGTTCGTCCGCCTCGCGGCACCGGTCCCCGTCTCGGTCCGCCGCCAGGCCGCGCGCGGCGACCCGCAGTATGCCGTGCCTCCCGACGTGCTCGTGCGAATGCTCGCCGCGCTCGATCTCTGGCACGCAAGGCGGCGAAGCGACCTCCGCACCGTGGACGCCGACCGGCCCCCTGCCGAGGTGATCGCGGACCTCGCCGCACCCGTTGGCCTCGTCTACGGCCCCCGGCTGGCGGGCAAGATCTTCTCCTACCTCTTCCTCCTCGGCCGCCCCGCGGCGGGGAAGTCCGAACTCATCCAGTTCCTATACCAGCTTCCCACCGAGGACCGAGCCCGGGACTACCACCTCGGGAGGCTCCGCGTGGCCGACGACTTCCCGATCCTGTGGCAGATCTTCACCGAGGACGACCTGTGGGAAGAGGTAGGCCGGGGACGGCTCCACTCGCGCCGGGCGGGGGAGAACTACGCCGTGGCCGACGACCGCCTGTGGCCGTTCCTCATCGGCAAGCTCCGGGAGAACCTCACGCATCAACCCGCGGGGCCGGGAGAGACGGTAATCGTCGAGTTCGCCCGCGGCGGGCCGACCGCGTACCGCGACGCGCTGTCCCTCCTTCCCCCCGAGATCCTGGAGCGGGCCGCGATCCTCTACCTCGACGTCCCGTTCGAGGAATCGTGGCGCCGGAACCTCGCCCGCTACGACCGCGCCCGCCGAGCGGGGATCCTCAGCCATTCCGTCCCCCGCGAGGAGATGGAGCGGACCTACGCCAGCGACGACTGGGTGAACCTCGCCCCGACCCCCACGGGATACGCGGTGGTCCAAGGTCAACGGGTCCCCTACGTCACGCTCCCCAACGTCCCGGAGCCGATCACGCGGGACGACTTCGCCCATCGGTTTCGCCCCGCTCTGGGCCGGCTGTGGGACCTTCTCCACGCCCGCTGAGCCCACGCCCACCCGGCGCCCGCTGGCCGCCTAGGGAGTGATCTTCCCGTACCGCTTCGGTCGCTGCGGGCCCCGGGGGACTTTCCGCAGACCCGCCCCCCGAAGGGTTCACGTCAGCGCCGGCTTCTCCACCCAATCTCCACCATTCGCGCCAGTTTTCTCCACCCCAAGGCCGTACCGTAACACCATTCAACCCACCCCGGGGGGGTAGGGTTGAGACACCGGAGGATACGAGACCATGGAGAAAGTACGGCGGCCAGGAGTGCTTGCCCGCGCCGTGGCAGTGGTTTCGGCGGCGTGGCTGGCGGGGCTGGTCGGAGGGGCAGGGGAGGGGGGGGGACCGTTCGTCCTTCCCACCCCCGACGGGAAATGGTCCGTCCCCCCGGGGACCAGCGCCGGCCGAAGGCCCGTGACCCCCGGGACGGTGGAGATCCGCGGGGTCGGAGTGTTCTCGTTCGATCCAGCCGCTGTTGGCACTTTTCGGCCAGACCTGTTCCGGGAGGGACACCTCTCGGTGTTCGATGTCCTGGTGCACGTCGCCGCACGGGAGGGTATCCCGCTCGAATACGTGTGGGACGAGACCACCGCCACCCACGCGGTGGTCTCGCTGAACGGCCTGGCAGGGTGGTGGTACGACACGCAATACGCGGGCGGCGAGATCGAGCGAACCACTGTACGGATGGACCAGTTCCCGGTCAAAGACGGGATGAGGATTCGCCTCTATCTCGACCGACCCGAGCGCCTCGCCGCGATCGAGCAGAGCTTCCGCGAGGAGGTGAGACGCAGGGACGGCAACGGAGGCCTCGTGGTGGTGCCCGAGGTCACGATTCGCGGGCCGCGGTGGATGCTTGTGGTCCGCGACCTGCTCGTCGAGCCGACCGGAGGGCGGGCAGATGTGTTCCAGTCCGGGGTTGTCACCGCCCTGGACGTCCTGCTGGCGCTCGGCCGCGAGGGAGTGGTCTCGTCGCTCACGCTGGTGTGGCACGACCACCTGGACGGCGCCGACCAGTTCTACGCCTTCATGGTCCACGGCCTCCTGGCCGGGGAGGACGAGGCCTCGCCTTCGCCGGGGTGCGCGCTGGTCCACCAGACAGGGAGCGCCGTGCTCGACGGATTCCTCGCCCCCCACGGCCACGGGTCGTCCCATGTCCACCTCACCGCCGACCTGGAGGCGCTCGTGTCCCCGGAGTTCGTCCGCTGGAGCTGGCTCTGCCCATAAGCGCAAGCCTGAACCGGGCGACGGACCCCCGGTGCCGGCAGACCGCGGGTCGGAGACGCTGGGATTAGGAGCTTGAACCTATGTGGATCGTATTCGCCAACGCCAACAGACGGAAGGCCCGGTTTGCGATGACGGTGGCCGGGATCGCGATCGGGGTCGGGACCCTGTTCGCTCTGCTCGCGTCGAGCGCCGGGATTCAACGGGGCCTTGAACGGGAGATCGGGGCGCTCGGGGCCCACATCCTTCTCCTCCCCGTGGGCTGCCCCTACACCCTGACCCTGGCCCTGATGCAGGGGACGGACACGCTCGCGTACATCCCCGAGGGGCGACTGGCCGAGGTCCGGGCGGCAAGCAACGTCCGGCTCGCGGTTCCTGTGGTCGTGGGCCGGGTGCGGGCAGACGGCGAGCTGATCCCCATCTACGGCGCGACGGACGACATCCTCGCGCTCAAGCCGTGGGGGATCCCGAGCTTGAGCGGGGCAGTCGTCGGGAGCGAAGCTGCCTCCCGGCTGGGTCTGTCCGTGGGAAGTCGGATCACGCTTGCGCTCTACGCCCAGCGAGAGCTTGATGTCATCCGGGTGCTCCCGCGCACGGGGGGGCGGGACGACACGTTTGTCTTCGTGCCCCTCGAGGTCGCCCAGAGCGTGCTCGCGCTCGCCGGCGAGGTCAGCGCGGTGCTTGTCCAGACGGAGAGCGTGGAGCGGGTGGTCCAGACCCGGCAGGCCCTCGGGCGGATCGCGAACCTGCAGGCGGTTCCGCCGTCCGAGGTGTTCGACATGCTCGTCGGGCTGTTCGGCTCGATGGCCTCGACCCTGATGCTCATCACCGGCGTGGCAATCGTGGTCGGGGTGCTGACGACGATGAACACGATGACAATGGCCGTGTACGAGCGGAAGGCGGAGATCGGCCTCCTGCGCGCGGTGGGGGCCACCCGCGGGGAAGTGTTTCGCCTGTTCGTTGTCGAGTCTCTGTGGGTCTCACTCGTCGCCGGGGTGCTCGGCGTTGGCGTGGGGTACGCCGTGACCCAGATCCTCCCGCGGACGACCGGGTTTGGGCTCGCCGCCGCGCCCCACTTCTCGCCCGCCTACATCGGGATCTGCCTCTCGGTTGCAGTAGGTGTGGGGGCCCTCGCCGCGGTGTACCCGGCCCTGACAGCGGCGCGGATGGAACCGATCCAGGCGCTGAGGGCACCGTGAGGATCGAACTCCGCGCCGTCTCGAAGGCTTACGGTCGGGGCGAGGGCCGGTTCTGGGCTCTCCGAGACGCCAACCTGACCGTTGACAGGAGCACCCACCTTGCCGTCGTCGGCCCGTCGGGGTCAGGGAAGTCCACGCTCCTCCACCTTCTGGGGTGCCTCGACCTCCCCACCGAGGGCGAGGTCCTCCTCAACGGTACCCCCCGGACGAGCTTGACGGACCGCCAGGTAAGCCTCCTGCGCCGCACCTGGATGGGGTTCGTGTTCCAGCAGTACTACCTGAACGAGGCGATGACCGCGTTCCAGAACGTGCTTCTCCCGTTGGAGCTGGGCCGGGGCGCCGACCGGCGGACCAAGGCCGTCGCGGCCCTGCAGTGGGTGGGACTGGGGCACAAGCTCCACGCCCTCCCCGGCCAGATGTCGGGCGGCGAGCAGCAGCGGGTGGCAATCGCACGGGCGATCGCCCACGGGCCCGCGCTCGTCTTTGCCGACGAGCCCACCGGGAACCTCGATACGGAGAGCGGGAACGTGGTGCTGGGTGTTCTGCAGGCGCTCCACGACGAACGGAGGACCGGGCTTGTCCTGGTCACCCACGACGATCGGGTTGCCGCGCGGGCGGCCCGCGTGGTGCGCGTCCGCGATGGGAGGTTGGAATGAACAGAAACATGGCTTGGATCGTGGTTGGGGTAGCTCTGGTGGCTGTGGGGATCGGCGCAGCAGTGGGCCTGGGCCTGTTCCGAAGGTCGGACGCGCACCCTCTCGGCCACCCCCAGACCCTGGTTGTGGCCGCTGCCTCAGCCGATCCCGCTCCCGATGTTCCGACTGAGGCCGCTTCCGCTACCCCGCAGGCCGAGGGTACCCCGTCTGTCAACCTTCTCCCTCACGTCGAGTACGCGACAAGGGAGTCGACAGGAGAGCAAACCCAAGCCTCAGCGGAGACCCCGGCCACGGTCGCCTGGGGGCCGATCGCGGTCACCGTGGGGAAACTGGCGTCGTCGGGACCCACTTACGCGGGCCGAGAGGTCATCCTCACCGGCCGCATCCTCAACCTGTGCGTCCGCGGCTGCCAGCTCTCGTTGGACGACGGGACGGGCGTGATCCCTGTGGAACTGGTGGACGACGCGTTGGGCAACACCATCCCGCTCCGAAGCGTGGGGCGGCGGATCGAGATCACGGGGATCTTCCGCCTCACTCCGCGCCCCCACGTCTCCGTGGAACGCCGCGACGGGTGGCGGTTCCCGTAGCGCCTCCTACAGGTAGCCCAGCCGGACCCCGATGATCATCCCCACCCCGATCACGACCATTACGAGCCCAGTGATGAAGTGGAGCTTCCCGAGCTTCGCCGTCCGCCACCGCTCCGCCCGGGCCGTGGTCGTGAACCCGAAGTGGACGAGGAGCGTGATCCCAATCATCGGGAGGATGAAGATGAAGTTGTACAGGAGCAACCACAGCGCACCCTGAACCCGGCTTGTCGTCTGGGAAAGCAGGGTGAGGATCACGATGTAGGGGCCCGACGTGCATGGGGCGAGGAACAGGGAGTCCAGAAGCCCAATCACGAACGCACCGGGAATGGACACCACCGATGCCGTGATCTTCTTCACGGACGGCTTCCACTTCTCGGGGACCTCGATCGAGAACCACTTCCCGTACCAGAGGAGGTCCTTCATCTCCCACAGGCCGATCACGATCGCCAGCGCCGAAACGGCGTAGATGAACGGCACCCGAAACGCCCGAATTCCACCCACCAGCGAGTAGAGGGCGAACCCGATCGCGTAGTAGGCCACGAAGATCCCCGCCGCGAACGCCAGCCCGGCCCAGATCACCTTGACCCGCTTTCCGACCACGAGTAGGGTCCCGAGGAGGAGGATGAGCACCGCGAAGTCGCACGGGTTCACCGAGTCGAGAACCGCCGCGATCACCACCGCTCCGAACGTGAGCTGCTCCCGCAACCGCAGGCGGTCAAGCGGCGAGCTGGCCTGAGTTTGCACCGCCTGAGCCAGAGCATCATCGACCGTCGCGGTCCCCTCCGCGGTCTCCAGGGAGAGCGGCGCCCGACGGGGAAGGAACACTTGTCCCCCCACCACGGCCAGGTCGCCCGCAAAGAACCCCGGGGGGGCGCCGTGGGCCCCGTACATGCGCTTCAGCTTGTCAAACGTGGACGCCGCATCCCCTGTCGCCAGGTCGAGGCGCCTGACGCCAAGGCCGGGGTATCGCTCGATCCACCGCTCGACGAAGCTCTCCAGGACCCAGCACTCCGGGCACCCCTCGGCGCGGGTGAAGAGAATCGCCTCCGTGGCCATCGGGGGGAGCTTGGCGAGCGGCGACGGGGCCCCCGCGGCCTGGGCGGTGCGGATCGCCTCCTCCAACGTCAGTTCCTGGGCAAGCCCGGACAAGGTGACGGGCTGGGGGCCCACCCCGTAGAACGTCGTCCCCACCATAGCCACATCGCCCACAAACACCATCGGCACCGGCCCCAACTCGGCGCCATAGACCCTGAGAAGCCTCTGCAGGAGGTTCCACCCCTCGGAGGTGTGGATCCCGTAGCGCTGGACCTTGAACTGAAGCCCGCCCTCGGCGAGCGTCCCGAGGAACGCCTCGACCTGCTTGCAGTGCGGACAGCCTTCCTCGTAGAAGAACAGGACCTCCAGCTCCTGGGCCCCCGCGGCCCAACCCGCGACCACGAGCCCCGTCAAGATCCCCAGCACCGCGCGCCTAGCCGTCATGCCCTTCCCCTCCTCCGACGAACCGGATCACAATCCAATCCCACAGAGCGTCGCGAACCTGGCGAAACGCCCTCCGCCGCTCCTCCTCATCTCCCCCAACCGATGCTGGATCAGGGAACGGGTCGTGCTCGTACCGCTTCGCCCCTGGGAAGAACGGGCAGCTTCCCGGGGCGTCGTCTCCACACAAGGTGATCACCCGGTCGAATTCCTGTTCCAGGAGCTCCCGCACGTCCTTCGACCGCTGTCCCGAAATGTCCACGCCCCGCTCGGCGAGGACATCGACGGCAAGGGGGTGAACCGAGGTCGGCCGGTTCCCCGCGCTCGCGACCTCGTACCGGTCCCCCGCGAGGTGGCGGAGGATCCCCTCCGCCATTTGGGACCGGGCGGAGTTGTGGACGCACAGGAAGAGAACCCGCTCCTTGGCCATCACTTCCAGAAAAGGAGCAGGACTGCCACACCGACCGCGAGGATGAGCACGATCTCAAGGGGGCTCAACACGCGGCGCATCTTGTCCGGAAGGCGGTCCAGCGGGGACGGACAGCCCTCGGTCCGGCACCGGAGCACTTCCTCCTCGATCCGGAGCTCGGCCGCAAGGCCGATTCCGGCGACCGCAATGTTCCCCACGAACACGGTGGGGGTGACCTCCTTGGTGAGCCCGTACGCCTGGCCGAGGGTGGCCAGCATCCGCCAGTTATCAGGACTGAACGTTACTTCGTACGCCACGACCCGCAGCTCGGGGACCTGCTCCTGAAGCTCGGCGAGATACGCCTTCATCACCAGGCAGTCCGGGCAGGTCGCCGACCAGAAGTAGACGAGCTCGACCTCCGCCGCCGCCCCCACGGCCACCACACCGAGGAAAAGAACGACCAGGTGCCGCCATCGCATCATGCCACCTCCTAGCCGGCCGAGCAGCCGGCGCGAACCATCCCCGGGTTCGCAGGCCAACCCGAACCAGCATGAGCATCACCGGGGCCTCGATCAAGACCCCGACCACTGTTGCTCGCTCCCCCCCCGACGAAAGCCCGTACAACATCGTCGACGGCGCAATCCCGACCGCGAAGTGGTTCGCGGCCCCGAGCATCGCCGAAAGAGCCGCATCCTCCTACCGGAACCGCAGCAACCCGTGCCAACCCGCGCGTGATCCCGAAGATAAGCCACGTCTGCAGGAACAGCGGGATCGCAATCCAGAGGATCGTGAACGGGTTGGCGACGATCGTCTCCCCCTTGAACGTGAACAGGAGGACCAGCGCCAGGAGGAGAGCGACGACCGACACTGGGGCAAGCCACGGGACAAACTGCTCGCCGAACCCTGCCTTCCCCATGCGCCCCCCCATCCCTCGCCGCGTGACGTACCCCCCGGCGGAGGGAACCGCCACGATCGGGTACATCATGAGGAACAGGGCAACCGCAATCGGTATGGACACAGCCGGTGCCCCGCCGACGTAGATCGCGAGCCTATCCAGGTACCGCGCCACCTCGGGCGCCAGCCGCCCGAGGAGGATCCCCACCCCGATGCAGAGGAGGACCCATAGGGTCAGGTACCGCTCAAAGGTGCCCAGGCCCGGATCCCTCCGGGCCTGTGATTCCTTGACCGCCACCGGCTAACGGGACGGGTACAGCAGCGTGTCCCCGTACGCCGCGCGCCAGGCGTTGATCCCGCCGAGCAGAGCCCGGGCCTTGGTGAACCCCTGTCCTTGCAGGTACTGGGCAATCGGGGTCGCCTGGGAACCGTCCTCATCCACGATCCAGATCGCCAGCGCTGTGCCCGGCGCCGCCCGCGGCAGTGAAGCGACCCACGTCGCGATCCCGTCCTGTGCCGTGAATTGAACGTTCACCGCCCCCAGGAAGTGCGCCTGAGCGAACGCCTCCGAGGATCGAATATCCACCAGGTACAGGAAGTTCTGGGCCAGCCGGCTTGGATCTACGACGTTGAACGTTCCGTAGTACGGAGTTCCCACCGGAGGCGTCCTCGCAGCACCCGGGGCCCACGCGAAGAACAGGTCGCCGTAGACCTGCCACCACCGCGCCAAGCCGCCGCTGATCGAACGGACAAGGAGGAACCCGTTCTGCTGCATGAGCTGAGCCGCCTGAACGGCCTGGATCCCTGTTTCGTCGTAGAGGTAGACCACCCGATTCTTCGGGAGTTCGTTCATCCGTGCCGAGAGGTCCGCGAACGGGATGTTCACGGCCCCCAACAGGTGCCCTTGAGCGTAGGCTTCAGCCGGGCGAAGGTCCACAAGAACGTAGAACTCGGAATCAAGCAAGGAAGCCGGCCCCTCATGGGCACCCAGGGTCCGCACCGTCCCTCGCACCACCACCGAAAGCTGCGGCCGGTTAGGATCGTTGGAACTGATGGTGAGCGTTTGAGAGACAGGCTGTGCATAGCGGCTGTAGCCCCGGGTGTTGAACCGAATCGTCATCATCACCGTCTCGCCCGGAGCGATGCTCCGCTTGGGCAGGGAGTAGCTCGTGCACGAGCAGTTGTAGCTCACGTTGCTGATGGTGAGCGTGCTCGTCCCGCTGTTGGTCAGGGTCACCTGGTACTCGATCACCACCCCGTCCATCGCTACGCCGAAGTCGTACAGCTCGGGACTTGCAGCCAACTTAGGGGTAGCCAAGGCCACCGTGCCTAGGACCAACAACCCCACCAGAAAACATCCAATCCGCTTCATCTGTTCCTCCTTGCGACGCAAGTCTAGCTGCGCTCCTTTGCTTCCAGATGCTTCTTGATCTCCGCCACGGGAGCGATGTGGCCCGAGACGACGATCTGTCCGTCAATGGCCAGGGCCGGCGTCATCATCACCCCCCGCTCCATCATTTGGGCCAGATCTTCCACCTTCACCACCTTGGCCTCCACGCCCAACTCCGCCACCGCCTGTTCGGCGTTCCGCACCGTCGCCTTGCACTTCGGACATCCTGTCCCAAACACCTCG
>CAKZSO010000047.1 GCA_937921255.1 Candidatus Bipolaricaulota bacterium | reverse complement strand
GGCGGCGATCGCGGGTGCGATCGCCTGGTCGGTTCTCCGCCGGCTTCGCCGGCGCGTCCCCGACGAGGGGGAGGAGATCCGCGAGGCGCTGGCCGAGGCGGCGGCGGACCTCGCCGCCGGGCTCCCCGTCTCCAACGTCGTGATCCGCTGCTGGACGCGGATGGTCACGATCCTGTCCCAGCGAACGCCGGGAGTGGACCGACCAGCCCTCACCCCGCGGGAGATCGCCGATCACCTGACGCGCCTGGGGTGGGGAGAGGAGGCCGTGCTCGTCTTGACCCGGTTGTTCGAGGAGGTGCGCTATGGCCACAAGGACAGCGAACCGCGCCGCGCCGAGGCCCTTGCTGCGCTGGCGGCGATCGAGCGGGCGTACAGTTAGCCCGTGGGCGATCGTCGCCCTCCTCCTCGGCGCGGGCGTCGCTGCGTTCGGCCTGCGGTTCGTGGTGGGGTGGGTCCTGGACGGGGTTTTCTACCTCGTATGGTTCGTGGACGCCCTGCCCCAGGCCCTGGTGTGGTTCGGGCTCCTGGCGATCCTGTTCGTCTTGACCCTACGTCTGAGAGGGGCGGGACGGCGACGCACCCGGTCGGTGGTAGACAAGTCAGGATCTGAATTGTTGCGATCTGACCTCGCCGCGGTTGTCGAGTCCATCCGCCGGGCGGAGTCCTCAGCGCAAGCCCGGGGCGAACTCGGACGCCGGCTGGGTCAGGCCGCCGTGGCTCTCCGTGTGAAGCGGGAGGCGATCCCCGCACGTCAAGCGTGGGACGACCTCGCAGACGGCCTGTGGCCCCCTCGCCCCGACCTGCAGGCCGTGCTCTGCCCCGAGCGGGGCCGCGGCTGGCTCGGGCCGCGCCGCGGGTACGTCCACGATCTGGCGCGAGCTGTGGACCAGCTCTGGACTTACGCCCAAGGAGGCGACTTTGACGGTAGCTGATGTCGCACAACGTGGGGAAGCGATCCTGGCCCGGATCGAGGAGGTCATCGTCGGGAAGCACGAGCCCCTGTCGCTCGTGCTCGCGGCGATCCTCGCCGGGGGGCACGTCCTCCTTGAAGACTTCCCCGGGCTGGCGAAGACCCTCGCCGCGCGGTGTTTCTCGTGGACGCTCGGGCTCTCGTTCAGCCGGATCCAGTTTACCCCCGACCTTCTCCCCGCCGACATCGTCGGGACCCACCTCTTCCGCCGCGACGAGGGCAGGTTCGAGTTTCGAGCCGGACCGATCTTCAGCCAGCTCGTCCTCGCCGACGAGATCAACCGCGCGACCCCCAAGACCCAGGCCGCGCTGCTCGAGGCGATGCAGGAGGGCCAGGCCACGGTCGAGGGCGACACGCGGCCGCTCCCCCAGCCGTTCATCGTTCTCGCCACCCAGAACCCGATCGAGTACGAGGGGACGTTCCCCCTCCCCGAGGCCCAAGTGGACCGGTTCCTCGTCCGGGTGAAGTTCGGTTACCCAGGTCCGGACGAGGAGACAGAGATCCTGAACCGTCGGATCCGCCGCCAGACCGAGGAGGTGTCGCTCCCGGCGGTGACGAGCGCGGGTGAGCTGCTCGCGCTGCGGCAGGCGCTCGAGGGCGTGCTCGTGGATCCCGACCTCGTGGGGTACATGGTGGCCCTCGTCGGGGCCACGCGCCGGCACGCGTCGGTTGCCGTAGGGGCAAGCCCCCGCGGGTCGTTGGCCCTCCTCAAGCTCGCTCGAGCCCGGGCAGCCCTCGCGGGCCGGGACTACGTCCTTCCCGACGACGTGAAGGCCGTCGCCGTCCCGGCCCTCGCCCACCGGCTGATTCTCTCCCCCGAGCTCTGGACCCGCGACGTGCGGGCCGAGGATGTCGTTGCCGACATCGTCGCCCGCACACCTGTGCCCAAGGCAGGTTGAGTGCTGAGCGGGAAGGCGCGGGTCGAGTTCACCCTTCTGGTTGCCCTCCTTGGGGTCGGGGTCGCCCTCCGGCTGGCCGAGCTCGCGTTTCTTGCCCTCCCGATCGCCGTCCACCTCGTGGGCGCGTACGCGTGGGCGGAGTGGGATCGGCGGCCCCAACTCTCCGCCCACCGTACCCTGTCCGCGCGCCGGATCTGGGAGGGGGAGACGGTTGAGATCGAAATAGCGATCGAGAACCGGGGGGCGCGGGTCGAGCTCGTCCACGCGGCGGACCGCCTCCCCTCGGGGCTGAGCCTCGTGGCGGGAACGGTCGAGGAGGTCCGCGAGCTTGCTTCCGGGGAGGCGCTCCACCTCCGCTACACCGTTCAGGCCCGGCGCGGCCTGTACCCCCTCCCCACGGTGGGGGTCGAGGCCGAGGACCTCCTCGGATACGTGACGCGGCGGGAGGAGCTGCCCTGCTCGTCTCCGCTTGTGGTGATCCCCCGGCTCGAGGCGCTCTCCGCGCTTTCGATCTCTCCCCGCCGCACCCTTCCCCAGTCCGGGACGGCGCGGTCGCGACGGGGGGGGGCGGGGATCGAGTTCTTCGGGACGCGGGAGTACCGGCCTGGAGACGAGCTCCGTCGGATCCACTGGAAAGCGTCGGCGCGTCTCGACCAGCTGGTGGTCACCGAGTTTGAGGAGGAACGCGCCGCGGACGTGGCGGTGGTCCTCGACGTGCGGGACCGCGCGTACCGGGGACAGGGGGGTACTGACCTCCTCGACCACGGAGCCCGCGCAGCGGCGAGCCTCTGCCAGGCGTTCCTCGCCCACGGCCACCGCGTGGGCCTCCTCCTCTACGGGGCGTACCTCGATTGGGTGTACCCTGGATTCGGACGCCGGCACGGGGAGCGTCTGCTGCGGGAGCTTGCCCGGGCCAAACTTGGATCGTCCGAGGTGTTCGCTGAGATCGCGCGGCTTCCGACCCGTCTCCTCCGGGCGGGGTCCCAGATCGCCCTGGTCTCGCCCCTCCTCCCCGGTGACGAGGAGGACCTGGGCGCGCTCGCCTGCCGGGGGTACAACGTGCTGGCGCTCGTCGTGGACGCGGCGACGGCCGACGAGCCGTCTCTCGGAACCGGGCCAGAGGTCGAGCTCGCGCGGCGGATCCTCCGGCTCGAGCGGTGGGCGCTCATCGGCCGGCTGTACGCGGCGCACGTCACGCCGGTCGTGTGGGACGTCCGCTACCCCCTCGCCCCCCAGGTCCAGGCCGCCGGGCGGAGGAGGCCGCGGTGATCCTCCCCCTTGTGGGGGCGGTCGGCCTGTGGGCTCTCGCGTGGGCCGTGCTCGGGTTCCCCCTCGATCCGGTTTGGTGGGTCTCGCTTCTCGTCCCTGGGGTGTGGGCCCTCGGGGTTGCCCTTCGCGCACGGGTTGGGCTCGTGCTGGGGTTCCTCCTCTCGCTCGGGCTAGCGGGCGGGGTAGCGCTCGTCAGCCCTGTGGTGGGCGCGCTCGGGATCGCCTCGCTCGCCCTGTGGAGCTGGGACCTCGGGGTCCTGTGGGTGTCCCGTCTTCAGCGCGGGGAGGCCGAGGGCACGCGCCGGCTCGCCCGGGCCGCCCTCGTTCGCTCGACCGCGCTCTGTGCCGCGGCGTTCCTCGCCGGCGCCGGATTCGCGACGATCCGGATCACGGTCTCGTTCTGGTGGCTTGTTGGGGGAGCGCTGGCCATGTGGCTGGGCTTGGTTCTGATCGTGCGCGGGTTTCGCCGCGCCTACGGCGCGGGCGGGGAAGCGAGCGGGAACCGGTCCACCTCCGTGGGACCCACTGCGTAAGGCTTGTCCAAAATTCCGTCCCCGTCGTTGTCTGGGGCGACGAACCCCTCCCAGTAGTTCCCGTGACGGCCGTCATCCCAGGCTGCTCCGCCCTCGGATCGGGCCGGGACCCGGCAGGAGAGGAACGCGTTTTGGGCGACCACGATCCCCTCGCTGCGGAGCTCGACCAAGACGCCCGTGTCGCACCGGTCGAGGGTGGAGCCGGCGAGGAGCGATCCCGCCGTCGCGGCGAACCAGACCCCCGTGCGACACCGCGACACCTGGAGGTTGTACAGGTCAACCGCCGACGAGAAGAAGATCTTCACCCCATCAGGGCACTCCTCAACCCGGGCGCGGGACACGGTCACCTTCGTCGAGAGGAACACGCTGATCCCGACCCCGGACCCCCGGACCCAGACGCCCTCGATCGTGACGTGCTTGGCGCTCTGGACCTTGATCCCCGCCACGCGGGCGCCGAGGACCTCCACATCACGAACCACCACCGGACGCATCGTACCCGAGATGAGGATTCCGTAGTCCTCGCCCCCGGCGTCGATCTGGAACCCGGAGATGACGTAGGGGTCGCCGAAGATCCCCCATCCTCCGACTACCCCGTTCTCCGGGGTGAAGTCCTGGTCCGAGGTGATGAGGATCGGCCCCCGCCGCAGGGGCCCCGCCGATGCCACGGTCGCCGCCAGAAGGAGAACCACCACAAGCAAAGCCGGTTTGCGCATGCGCGATCACCCGGAAAGAGGTTACCGGCAAGGGCCCACGGCCCCAGGGCCTGTGTCCCCTCCCGAGCTGACCTCGGCCCCACCGGCGGCGTGCCGGCAGCTGGGTAAACTGGGGCCCCGAGTACAAGCTCAAGGGAGAAAGATGCGCATCGAGGTCCACCCCGCCGCCGCCGAGTTCCTGGTTGCCGCCGAGGAGGCACTCCTGAGGGCAGAAGCCCTTCACAACCTAGTCCTTGGCGTCGCGTCCCGCGTGCGGGAGGGGCGCCTCTACGGGGACGCCACCCCGTACTTCCTCACCTTGAACGAGGGGAGGGAGGTCCTCATCGCCGCCCTCCGCACGCCGCCCTACCCCCTCCTCCTCGCCGTTATCGACCCCCGGCCCGGGGCCCTCGATCTCCTCGTCCAGCACCTCGCGGACCACGATCCCGCCCTTCCCGGGGTGAACGGGTTCCTCCCCTACGCGGAGGAGTTCGCCTGGCTGTGGGTACGCCGCCGGGCGGTCCGGGCGGAGGAGGAGATGCGGATGCGGGTCTACGAGCTGCGTGAAGTGTCCACGCCCGTGGGCGTCCCTGGAACGCTCCGCGAGCCCCGGGAGGAGGAGCGGGATCTCCTCGCCTCCTGGATCCGCACGTTCCAGGCCGAGGCCCTCCCCCACGACCCCCCTGCTGATCCCCACGAGGTTCTGGCCCGGTTCACGGGCCCCGGGGCCTGGCTCCGGGTCTGGGACCACAAGGGCCCGGTCTCGATGGCCGCCGGGTCGCGCGTCTCCCCTCGGGGGGCCCGCATCAGCCTCGTCTACACCCCTCCGGAAAGCCGTGGGCACGGCTACGCCTCGGCGTGCGTGGCCGCCCTGAGCCAGCTCCTCCTCGACCAGGGGTACGCGTTCTGCACCCTGTACACCGACCTCGCCAACCCAACCTCGAACAAGATCTACCGGGAAATCGGCTACCGCCCGCTTGCGGACGCGGTCGTCTACCGGTTCGCCGCCCAGGAGAGGAACCGCTCCCCATCCCCTCGGAACGCCCCAAGAGCCCCCTCGTCGAGGTAGAACATGTGCCCGGCTTCGTAGTAGCGGACCTCGATGTTCTCCCGCAGGGCCGGGTCGAGGTTCATGTGGGATAGCATGTACTCCGTCGCCATGAGCGGGGTGGCGAGGTCGTAGTACCCCTGGGCCACGAAGACCTTCGTGTACGAGTTCTTGGCCAGCGCCTCCCGGAGGATCGCCCCGGTCGCGGGGAGGGCCCCCTTCTCCCACTCCCACTTCTCGTTCACGGTCCGGCTCAGCGTTTCGTAGGTGAAGTCGGTCTGGATCCCCAGCTCGTCCCGAACGTAGTGGTTGAACGCCGCGGTGTAGGGGGGCGTGATCGCGACCATCGACGGGTCAAACTCCGGCCGCTCGGTCACCGCCAAGGCCTCGACCCCCTTGAACCGGGAATCGAGCCGGCCCACGCTCCGCCGCTCCTCCCGTAGAAGTTCCTTGCAGAACCGGTAGATCTCGACCCGGAGGTTTGAACCCAGGACGTAGTCGAGGTCCAGGCCCGTGTACCGCGCAAGCCGCCGGCCGACCCGCCTCCGCTCCCCCTCCGGGAGCCGGTCCCCCTTCATCAGGGCCACCGTGAGCTCCCCCTCCGCCCATCCCTTGACCTCCGCAAGGAGGTCGGGGAGGGCGCGGCCCTGGAGGTCCGGGGGAAGCCGGCGATGGTACCAGGCGGTCGCCGTGTACGTGGGGACAAACAGCTGGTAGGGGAGGTCGTTTCCCGGCATGAACCGGAGCGCCCCGATGTCGAGGGCCGTGGAGACGAGGACGATCCCGTTGAAGGAGACTCCCCGGTCCACGAGGTGGCCGGCGAGGCCCGCCGCCCGGGTCGTCCCGTAGCTCTCCCCAGCGAGGAACAGGGGCGACGTCCACCGCTTGTAGCGGGTGAGGTAGAGGCGGATGAACTCCCCCACGGACTCGATGTCCCCCTTGAAGCTCCAGAATTTCTTGTCGAGGTCTTCGCTCGCCGCCCGGCTGAACCCCGTCCCGACGGGGTCGACGAACACGAGGTCCGTCTGGTCGAGCCAGGTGTGGGCGTTGTCCTCGTACCGGTAGGGCGGGGCGGGCATCCAGCCCTCTTTCTCCATCACCACGCGCTTGGGGCCCAACGCCCCCATGTGGAGCCAGATTGAGGAGGAGCCGGGCCCCCCGTTGAACGCAAACGTGAGCGGCCGCCTCGCTGGGTCGGATCCCTCGAGCTCGTAGGCCACGAAGAAGACCTCTGCTTCGGTCTCGTCGAACGGGTCCTTGAGCGGGATCACGCCCGCCCGCGCGGTGTAGGCGAGCTCCTTCCCGCGGAGGTGGAGCGTGTGGTGGGTCGCCACCGGTTCAATCCCGAGGAGCTTGCGCTTCTTTTCCTTGGGCACTGCGGTCTCGCTTGTCCTTTTGCCTTCGGGCTTCTCTTTCTCGTCTGTCATCGCACTCCTCCCTCTGTCCGCGGGCTGCGCCGGCCGCCCATTGTACCCACGCCTCCCCGGCCGAGGTGACCTCTGTCCTCCGCGCACGGACGGGGGGTTGCCCTCCCGCCGGCTCAGGCACGGACAATGGTGGGCACGATGAACTGGCAGTGGACTCCCGCGTCCAGCGTGCTCTTCCTGTCCGCGGCCCTGGCGATTGGTACCGCCGTCGGCCTCTTTCGGCGCCGCGCGATCCCGGGCGCGGCGAAGCTGGCGGGAACGATGCTCGCGGGAGCATGGTGGTCACTCGCGGCCGGCCTCGAGGCCACTGCCCGGGCCATGGAGGCGAAGATCCTCTTCTCCACGCTCGAATACGTGGGCTCAGGCTCCCTGGCGGTCCTCTTTCTCCTCTTCGCGTTCGACTACACGGGGCACGCGGCAGGGCTACCCGCACGGCGGCGGGCCCTGCTCGGGATCGTCCCGCTCGTCGCGGTGTTGCTCGTCGCGACGAACGGGCTCCACCGCTGGGTGTGGACGGCCGTCAGCCCCGGCCCTACCGACTTGAACAGCATCATCTACCACCACGGGCCCGCGTTCTTCGCGATCCTGGCCGCGCTCATCCTCTGTGTCGTCACTGCCGCCGTCCTTCTCGGCCTGTCAGCGGTGCGGGGCTCGGCCGTCCAACGGAGGCAGTCGGCGCTTGTTCTGCTCGCGAGCGCGTTCCCCGTGGTCGGGAGCATCCTCTACGCCCTTGGGCAGACGCCGGTCCCCGGGCTCAACCTCACCCCGGTGAGCTTCGTCCTCAGCGGGGCTGTCCTCGCAATCGGGATCGTTCCCCTGCGGCTGTTTGAGCTCGTCCCTGTGGCCCGGGCAGCGCTGATCGAGCGCATGAACGACGGGGTCCTCGTGATCGACTCAACCGAGCGGATCGTGGACTCCAACTTGGCTGCCCGTCAGCTGGTGGGGGTTTCAGCCAAGGACACCGGCCTCCGTGCCGGCGCGGTTCTCCCGATGTGGGACACCATCGCGCCCCATCTTCGTCCCGACCGCGATTCCCACTTCGAACTGACGGTTTCCGAGACCCCGCTCGTGCACCTCGACTTCCGGGTTGCGCCCCTGCGCCGGACCCTCGGCACAACGGCGGGCTACCTCATCGTCATCCGCGACATCTCCGACCGATACCGGGCGGAGAGGTTGCTGCACAGCGCGAACGACCAACTCCAGACCCAGGTTCGCGAGATCCAGCGCCTGCAGGAGGAGTTGCGGGACCAGGCGGTCCGCGACGCGCTCACCGGGCTCTTCAACCGGCGGCACCTCGACGATATCCTGCCGCGGGTCCTTGACCGGGCAACACGGGACGAAACCGAGGTCGTGGTCATCGCGTTCGACATCGACCACTTCAAAGCGATCAACGATCTCCACGGCCACGAGACCGGTGACGCCCTGCTCCGGGCCCTGAGCACCGAGCTCCGTCGCTACTCCCGACCGGGCGACGTGGCGTGCCGGCCCGGCGGCGACGAGATCGTGCTCATCCTGCCCGGCAGTTCCACCGCCGGCGCTGCCCATCGCGCGGAGGCGATTCGGCGGGCCCTGCGCGAGGGGTCCCTGATCGGTCTGGATCCCTCCGTCCGCGTGACCGTGTCTGTCGGGATCGCGGCCTTCCCCCGCAATGGCGATACTCCCGGGGAGGTCCTCCGGGCTGCCGACCGCGCCCTGTACGAAGCCAAGCGCGCGGGACGGGACTGCGTTCGCGTGGCCGACTCCCGCGTCCAAGGCGTGCGTTGAGCGACACGTCCACCTGTGTCCCAGAGATCCACGGCTTGCCGCGGGGGAGGCCGAGCGCTAGAGTCGGGCCGCCCGGGACGAGCTTCTCCCCTTTTCTCCCAACCCGACGCTCTTTCTCGCCACGTGGGATGGGCAGTACCCCCCGTTCGGCCAATGTCCCTCGTGCGGGACGGGTTGCACTTCCCCATCGGCACCGGGCGAGCCGACGCCAAGAGCGTCCAAATCGGCACTCATCCCCAGGTCGAGTTCGTCGTCCTCCTCCCCCGCGGGAAGGACACGGGCCACCTCCGGGTCGCGGGGACCGCGGTTGAGGTCAAGGAGAAAAAGGCTCACGAAGCGTGGGCCCGCGGCATGGGGTACGACGTAACGGCCTACGCCCCCGGGGGGCTGGACACCCCGGGGATCGTCGTCTACCGGATCGTCCCACCCATCGTGCGGCTCAACGTGCCGGGGACGATGGGCGAGGCGGAGCTCCCCCTCGACTTGTTCAGGTAGCGCTCCGCGGCAAAGCGAGCGAGCCGCGCTGCCCTCTCGACACCGTTGGCGACTACGCCTGCGCGGCCACGTGGGTGAGGACCTGCTCAACCGGCACCTGCCACAGGGTGATCGTGTTGTACAGCCGGAACCCCAGCTCGCGGTTGATCTTGAGCATCGGGGCGTTCGAGTCGGCATTGCCGGTGCTCACGAACTTCACCTCCGGCCGTCGGGCGAGAACCACCTCCAGCATCGCCGCCTTCAGCCACCGGCCAAGCCCGTGGTTGCGAAACTCCGGGAACACGCCGGTGCCCCACTGGTGGAGGATCTCCGGTTCGTTGCGGTCCCACCCGACCTCAGTGAACCCGGCGATGCGCCCGGTGGGGAGGTGGCGGGCGTAGATCGTCCACCGTTCCACCCCCCGCTTGCGGCTGGCTTCCTCCTGGTCGCGGATCATCTGCGGCGTCCAGTGGAAGTCCTCCATGTCCAGACTCCCGCGGGGGGCGGTGTTCATCACCGCGTGCATCTTCACCACGTCCGCCAAATCCGCCTCCGGGTAGGGCCCCTCCCCGAACCCGAGGCGGAACTCGTCTTCTGGAGCTCGCCTCTGCCGTGCCTGAAGTAGAGCGGGGTCTACATCGGAGATCCGCAGTTGGTTGATGTTCTGGGTGAGGCCAGGCGTCGCGCCCAACCGGCGTGCGAACGCCTCCCCTGAGTGGGCCGTGGCCGCGGTGGCAAAGGTGAGGAGCCGCCGGTTGTCCTCGCGGGAGATCTCGGCCACGGTCCGGAGGAGGGCGCTTCCGATTCCCCGCCGCCGGTGGGCCGGATGGACGTAGACGTCGCACCACGCCAGGTGGCGGTTCTCCGGGGTCTGGCTCAGCTCGAGCTCCGTCCCCCCCACGAGGTCTCCCCGGCACCAGGCGACCCACCACCGCAGGCCCCACACCGGGGGCACCGTCGTGAGAAGCCTCCGCAGGACGGGGAGCGACCGCGGGGGGTAGTCGGGCCACCACTCGGCACGGATCCGGTTGTGGAGGGAGTGGAATCCCCGCCACGCTTCAGCGCGGGCGTCCTCGGGTTCAAACCGCTCGATCCACACCTGGGGTTGGGGCATGATCTCCTCCTTGGAGAAAGGCTATGGTACCCGACCATCCCGAAGCCTGGGCGCGCGAAGGCTTGACCTGCCGCGATGGCGAGGCGGGCCTTCTCCCGGTTGAGCGGTCGTCCTCGGCCGCGGCGGCGGCGGCCCTGGCCGCCGCGTTCGCGGATTACCCCCTCCTCATCCACGCCGCGCCCGATCCGGAGGGGCGGAGGGGCCTTGCCCATGCGTTTTGCGCGGTGGCGGTCCACTACGCCCTCCGCTGGGGCGAGGTCTACGCCAGCTCATCCCGGTTCGAGGGGGTCGCGGCCTGGCTCCCGGGAGAGCACTTCCCGATGACGGTGGGCAAGGCGATCCGTGCGGTCCCATTCCGGACGTTCCTCGCCGTGGGCCGCTACGGAGGAAACCGCCTCCGGGACGCCGGGGCCCACCTGGACTCGCTCCACCGCCGCCTCGCTCCTCCCGGCCACGTGTTCCTCCTCATCCTCGGCGTGAGGCCGGAGTTTCGCGGTCAGGGCCACGTCGGGCGCCTCCTCCGACCGGTTCTCGAGAAGCTCGATCGGGAGAGGAAACCCTGCTACGTGGACACGGTGAACCCGTCCGCGGTTCCCGTCTACGAACACTTTGGGTTTCAGATTCGGGAAGAATCGCCGATCCCTGGTTCGAACCTTATTGGATGGGCCCTCGTGCGCCCGCCGGCTGCCCTCTCCGCATCGGCCGAGCTCCTGTAAGCACCGGCCATCGCCGCGACGCGCCTGATCGCGTATCCTTGCCCCCTCGTGCTTGCGGCGTTCGTCCCGCTGTTCCTCGCCGTGTCCATCGCCATGATGGGGATGGGGATCATCGCCCCGATCATGCCCCTCTACGTCCGGTCGTTTGGAGCGGGCGGGCTCGCGTTGGGCACGGTGTTCGCCGCGTTCTCCGTGTCCCGGTTCGTGCTGGGTCCCGTGATCGGGGTTCTGTCCGACCGCATCGGCCGGAAAAAGCTCATCGTGTGGGGGCTCGGGCTCTACGCGGCCGTGTCCGTCCTGTACGTCGTCGCCCAAACCCTGTGGCAGATGGGAATTTTCCGGTTCGTCCACGGCGTAGGCTCGATCCTCGTCACGCCCATCGCCCAGGCCTACGTGGGCGACCTCACCCCCATGGGGAAGGAGGGGCGCGTCACGAACCTCTTCTACGCCTCGATGTTCGCCGGGATGGCCCTGGGGCCCCTCGTGGGCGGGTACCTCGTGGAAGGGTGGTCGCTCGAGGCCCCGTTCTACGTGATGGGCGCCCTTTCGCTTCTCGCGCTCATCGGGGTCGCGCGGTGGGTACCCGACGACGGGAGCCGCGGTAGGGTCGAGGCCCCGCGGACGGCGCCGAACCTCGGAGCCGCGCTGCGCTCCCCGGTCGTGCTGGCGATCATCGTCTACTTTGCCACCCGCGGGCTGTGGCGCCAGTCGTTCAACTCGTTCTGGCCGCTCCTTGCCGATAGCTACGGCCACAGCGAGTCGGCAATTGGGCTCGTCCTCACCGCGTACCTCGTCGGGGAAGGGCTGTTCCAGATCCCGTTTGGGTACCTGGCCGACCGGTTCCGCCGCCTGCCCCAGATCGCCCTCGGGGGGCTCCTCTCCCCGATCCCGATGCTCTTCGTCCCGCTCGTGCGGAGCCTGGAGGGCGTGGTGGTCCTGTCCACGCTGATGGGCGTGGGGAGCGCGCTTGGTCGGGCGTCGGTCCTTGCGATCCGCACCCAGGTCGGTCGGTCCCATGGGATGGGAACCCTAGCGGGGATTCAGAACTCGGCGTTTGCGGCCGGCCAGATGCTCGGCCCGATCGCGGCCGGGCTGGCGTTCGACGCCTTCGGGATGGAGGCGCCGATGTACTTCGGGGCAGCCGTGGGCGTGGTCGGCGGCGCGTGCGCGGTGCTCCTGTTTGCTGGCGGCGCAGACCTGTGGAAGCGCCGGTTCCGGCTTCCCGCTCGTCAACGGGTGCGGGTTGAGGGCGAACCCTGACGTTCCCTACTCCGCGGGCCGCCGGCGGCGCAGACGGATGGTGACGCGGGGCTCCACCCGGGCAAGGGCGAGGATCTCGGCCCGAGCTGCCTCGGGAAGATCGCCGTCGCGGACGAGCTTCTTCACCTTGTCGAGGCTCACGGTGGCACACGCCTCCCACAGCCCCAGCCGGCGCAGACGGTCCTCGAGCTCCACCCGCTCCGGGTCCCCAGAACCGGGGAGGGCAAGCACCTCGTCATCCACTACCGTCGCCTCGACCTCCGTTCCCACGACCACCGCGAACCCGTGCTCCCGGGCGTAGGCGACGAGCGCCTCCTCGACCACGGCGATCTCCCCCTCCAGCCGTGCCGATGTCTCCCGAAGCTCACGCTTGAGCGCGGCCAGCCGGTCTACAAGGGCCACCCCCGGCTCCCCGCGGTGGCGGCTCGGGGGGAGCTCCGCCAGGACCAGTCGGTGCCCCTTGGCCGGGCAGATCCCGAAGTACTCGCACCACGCACAGAGCGCCGATTCCTGAGGCGGGAACTCCGTCGCCCGCTCGACCTCGCGAACCCGGCGCACCGTGTCCGCTCGAAGCTCGGCAAGCTCTACCTCGGAGCGGGACGTCACCAGCCGCTCGTCAAACCGGAGGTAGTGCCACACCAGGCGAACCTCCCGCGCGTGAGGAAACCGCGCCCGCACCGCAAGCGCGTACAGGCCGGCCTGCACGTCGCGCGCCGCCTCCTCCGGTGTAGGCAGATTTCCGCTCGTCTTGTAGTCGTGGACCTCGTAGACGTCCCCATCGTGCTTCGTCAGCCGGTCGATGTATCCGGTGAGCTCGATCCCCTCGCCAAGGTCGAGCGAGAACGGCTCCTCCAGCCCCAAGACCAGCCCTTCGGCAAACGGGGCGTGGCGCCGGAAGTAAAGACGGAGGCACTTCTCTCCCAGGCGGCGGTAGGTGTCGGCGGTCACCCCTTGGCGCACAATGCGGACCCGGTCGGTCCACTCGGCGTCCCACGCCTCCCCGTACCGGGCGAGGACCTCGTCCAGCGTTGGGACGAGGCCGAGTTGGACCTGGCCGTACAGCCACTCCAGGGCGTCGTGGACCCGCGACCCGAGGAACGCCTCGACCGACGGGCCGACGTCCACCTTGACCCGGTCGAGGTACTGAAACTTGTACTTGAGCGGGCAACTGGCGTAGGTCTCCAGCCGCGAATACGAGTACCGCGCCATGGGCCCATTGTGCCGAAGGGTCAACGATCCTCCAACCGGGACCCCACAGCTCCCACCCCGTCTCATCCCACGGGGGTGCGGAGAGCGGCCCGTGACCGCGCCCAAACGGAAAGGGCCCCTCGCGGGGCCCCCGTTCACGTCTCCCTCGATTGAGGATGGTAGGGAAGCGGGCTAGGCATCCTACACGCCCGCATTGTCTACCCCGGGCGTTGAGGGACAGAGGGGAATCCGTGGAGAACCCGCGGAGCCTGTCCAACAGTTGGGCGATAGAGTTGTACTGCGTGTTCGGGGGAGCGGACCTGGAGGGGCACGGACGGCAACGGGGTGTCGCCCACCTTGCCGCGCCACGCCATGGGTACGTAAATCGCGAATAGTACGGGTACTACAGAGCGCGGGCCTCAGTACCGCTACACTCTTCCCCGGAGGTGGCTCATGGTCTACGCGCGACGCTGGCTTGCTATCGGACTGGCGCTTTCCCTCGCCTCGTCTCTTGGCCTGGCACAGGACACATCGGCCAACTGGAGGACCCTGCAGGTTGGAGACCTCTGCCTCCGGTTCCCTTCTGACTGGTTCGACATGACCTCGCTCATCCGCATGATGCTTCTCCCTGATCTGTTCGCTGATGAAGGAGTCAGAGGGATTGAACTTTCCGCCGCTGTCATGCGGCTCCCCTCGACCCTTGACGGTGATCCCGATGTCATGATGGTTCTCTTCGCCCCCCAGGAGGTAGTTCAGCAGCTCCTCGCAGTTTCAGGTGTTGGCGCGGAGCTCCTCGAACGTACGGAGGGCGTGGTCGCGGGGGAGCCGGGCGTCTACGAGAAGTACAAGATGGACGACCCCGAAGGCAGCTCATGGTTCGCCTACACCAAGCTCCCTCGGTCCGATGGTCGCCGTGTTGTTCTCCTGGCGCTATCGCCCACTGAGTCACCGGTGCCGGAGACCGTGATCCGCGAGATCCTGCTCTCGGTTGGGCCATGCCCTCCACCCCCACCGGAGCCCCCCTGCGCCTGTGAGGAGAGGGTGGCTGCGCTTGAGCGAGACCTGCAGGAACTGCGCCGAACCCTGCAAGCGGAGATCGAGACCCTCAAGGACTCGCTTGCAGACCTCAACCGAGAGTTGGGAAGGCTCCGTCTGGCGCGGCAGCTCAGGATCGGCGTGGTGGACGCGGAGACCCTGTTCGCGCAGGTGTTCCTGCCCCAGGTGCAGACCGAGCGGGCGGCGATGGAGGGGAAGGCCCGCGACATCCAGGCCCTCCAGGCCGACTACGCGGCGGGGAAGGTCCAGCTTGCCACCTATCAGCAGCGGTACCTCCGGCTCCAGGCCGAGCTCGTCCAGGCCTCTCTTCAGGTGAACATGGTGATGCTCAACAAGATGATCGCCTCGCCGGGGTTCCTCAACATGCGGACGGACCTTGAATCGGTGCGAAC